>JAAOMR010000207.1 GCA_018853935.1 Acidithiobacillus ferrivorans | reverse complement strand
GCACTTCTCCACGTTACAGCTACTGCTCCGTGTCCGGTACTATTGGGACTCTGACTCCTGCCTGCGTTCACCCCGCAGGCAGGTATCCCCGCTTGCTACGTGCCACTTTCCCATCGTTCCGTCCTCAACCACGTTGTACGCCGCAGCATCGCTTTATCCGCCACTACAGCGTGCTGCGTTAATTCCAGGCTTCGCCACTTTAGTGCAGGCTCGCCGCAATACCCCGCCGAAACAGGTTCGTCATCCTACGGACCGACAGTTCGCTTCCGGTTACTCCCCACCCCGCCTCGCGACGACGCAGTTACCTTCAGCTACGGAGCTGTGGCCAACTCCGACAGGGACTTTCACCCTGCAAATGGCACGCCCTCGCGGGCGTACACAAAACGGCCCTCGCCCGGGACCTGCTGGACCATCTGGAAGACGGCTGTGCCAAACTCTTCGTCACTTGGCGTGCCCTGGATGCCAGGCACCGATTTCCGGAGGTATTTGCTGGCGGCGCCTACCTGCCCCTTGCCGCCAATGGCGCCCGGGCCGACCACGTCGTGGCCTGTGCACGCCAGGCGAACGGGCGCACCGATCACCATCGCCACCCGCTGGTTCGCCACCCTGCTCGGCGATGAAACGCACCTGCCGCTGGGCGAGCCGGTATGGACCGATACAGCGGTGGAGATCCCCGACCTGACCGGGACATGGAAAAACGTGTTTACAGGAGAGATGGTGCGTCCCGATGCCGCCGAAGACAAGCCTCGCCTTTCTCTCGCCCAGACGTTGGCTTACTTTCTCGTCGCCCTGCCGGTTCCGGCGGATACCTGGCGTTGAACCTCTAACGGTCGACCGGCAGCAATGGGTCGGTAACCGCCCATTCAGCCAGAGGAGGACAATGAAGGCTCCTGACACAAGCAAGGAGCCTGTCATGAGCAATGAGATCAAGGAATCTTACCATCGTGGACCCTGGAACAAGGGAAAGCTGACGAGGCAGAAGCCCCCTCTGAAGCCCAAGGAGATCTGGGCTATCCGTATACGGCTACAGTTGGACAACCATACGAGGGGGTTGGCCCTATTCAATCTGGCCATTGATAGCAAGCTTCGTGGATGTAATCTGGTCGCTTTACGGGTGAAGGACGTGGCCCATGGTGGCCAGATCGCTCGCCGCGCCATCATCCTGCAGCGCAAGACCCAGAGACCGGTTCAGTTCGAAATTACTGATCAAACCCGGGAATCCCTGGCGACCTGGATCGCCAAGGCTGATTTGAAGCCCGAGCAGTATCTTTTTCCCAGCCGGCTAAGGGCATCCCCAAATTTGTCCACCCGTCAATATGCCAGGATCGTTGATCGGTGGGTGAGCTCCATTGGTCTTGATCCCACGACGTATGGTACCCTCAGCATGCGCCGGACCAAGGCGACCCTATATTTACAAGCTCAGGTCAATTAATTTAATTTATGAATGGTTTATTTCGAAGGTCATTCACCGGGTGGCTATGCAGCCCGCTCGTCTACTCCACATCAAGGATAGAGCACCATGGGTTTTAACGGCTTTCGAACCTGCCGCCTCCGCGATCCGCTCTTATGGATAAGCGTCGCGCTGCTGATGAGTTTTGCGGGTGGCGCCAATGCCACTGGCATCGCGCAAATCATCCACGCACGCAAGGTGCACTTCAGGACACTCGGCAGGACCGACAAGTCTCTGCGGGATCAGATGGATCGCTCGCACCTGAATTGGCGCCTGATCCAAGTGGACGCGAGGCAAATTGCCGTGCTCGCCGATTCCCTGCCCACATGGTTTCCTGCGGGCAGCGGGAAAGGGCATGGGGTCGGCACCCGAGCGAGCCCGGAAATCTGGGCGAAACCCGCTGCGTTCACCCAGGCCGCACAGAGAATGCGAATCAGCGCACAAAACATGACGCGGGACGCCGCAGACCACGACCTTCACGCGCTCGCATTGGATACCAGGAGACTCGGTCAGTCCTGCGACAGTTGCCATCGGGTTTTCCGCACGCACAGCAGCTGGTGGTGATGCATGGTCAATACGGGGGGTTCAGTTCGAAAGCGCGTTCGAGTCTGGGATCTGCCGACGAGGATCTGGCACTGGAGCATCCTGATTCTGTTCGCGACCTGCTGGTGGACCGCGGACACCGATCACATGCGATGGCACCTGTTCGCCGGCTACGGAGTCCTCGGTGTCGTGTCTTTTCGGATTTTGTGGGGTTTTTGCGGCGGACAGACTGCCAGGTTCAGCAGTTTCGTTCGCGGACCCGCGGGCGTCTGGCGCTATGCCCGCAAGCTCCGCGATCGCTATGAGTCACTCGGTCACAATCCGCTGGGTGCACTCAGTATCATCGTAATGCTGAGCCTTTTGCTGCTGCAAACAATTCTCGGTCTATTCGCGGTCAATAACGACGGCGGCTCCTCAGGTCCATTGTCCCAGTGGGTCTCTTACACGACCGGACGGCGTTTCGCACATTGGCACGCCGACAATTTCAATCTCCTTTTGCTCATCATTGGTCTGCATCTCACCGCGATCGTATTCTACCGCCTGGTTCGCGGAGAGAACCTGGTGTCGGCCATGATTCATGGCTACAAGTCGCACCAATCATCCGGTGAAACTCCGTATTTCGTGCCGCTGTGGCGCGCGGTACTGCTCGCCGTCCCGATTCTCATCGGGATCGTATTGTTGGCGAGAATCTAATGACAGCGAGGGGTATAATAAAAATAAGCGGCCATTTTAACTGGGTCCAGCATGGCTCGTCGCAGACAGGCAAGTTTTGCTGGGTGAATACCACACGCCGCGCCTGCGGCCCCACCGCAACGCGATAGGTGATGGAAGGCCCGAGCAATCGCTCGGACCGGTGACGCTGGTAATGACCCGCATCCCTCTCCCGGGTGGCTGTCCTGGCCCGCCACCGTGTGGGGCATGATCCGCGTCCTTGCGATATTGTATTTTTGTACAGCCTATCGCCTAGCTGCGCGATCTTGAATCCTCAGCCGAATTGCCAGCCAGTGTCGCCCCACCCACTCGAGCGATTGGCTACCTCAGAACGCTGAGGGGCCGCTTTAGGGTCAGGAGCCGACGGCGCGCCATCGGTACGCCACCGGCCGCAACGGGTCGGATGATGTCATTTGCTCTCCGCTGCTGAATGACCGCAATCAGTCTACCGCCGACCATCATGGCTCAACGGCGGCAGGGCAGCGCTAACCGCCCATTCACGGAGTTACACTCCCCCATGCGTCCGCCAGAATTCCATTGGGGTGATTATAGGATATCGATCAGCCAACGCCAGAAGGTCTTTGTCTCCCGTGATGAGGTAGTCAGCACCAGACGTCTTGAGAGCGGCCAGCAGAGTGTGCAGCACCGGTTGATCCTTGTCGTCGCGCAAGTGCGGGTCCAACCCAGGCCATGGGGCGATCAGTTCTGCTTGGATGGCCAGAATATCTACCAGATCGCTCATCTCGGCCACCGTCAGCCCATGGCGGTGCTCCAGACGGGGCAGTACCCGGCGCAGTTCATCGAGGATATAGTCTGATAGCAGCACCTCGATGGAAGCATGTCGCCACGCGGTCAGGATCTTGCCCGGCACGCTGGCCGGGTATGCTATGCCGGAAAGCAGCACGTTGGTGTCCAGCATCACCCGCAATGCCGCCATGAACGGTTAGTGATCCTCAGCGGAAATGGACGATTCCCGCCGTTCTTGAGCGACGGCCGCCTCGATCTCCGCTATCCCTGTAGATTCTGGCACTTGCGAAAATCCCGCTTCGATCCTTTGGCACAGCGCATCAAAGCGACCCTGCATCCGGCGAATGCGCTCGAAAAGACGAGCATCGATGAGCACGGCAACGGGTTTCCCATCTTTGTTAATCATCACGCTGTCGTGGCGATACTGCACCTGGTTGAGCATTTCTCCCAGGTTCTGGCGAAAATTGACCGCGTTGGTTTCCGTAATCATGGCATCACCCTCATTAACCATAATGATCATTATGGTCTCGTGCCATGCCAAGATCAATCTGGCATCGGATCTGTGCCACCACATTACTGAATTAGTCGGCGTTTGGGAGACTCGGGTGAATGCCCTCCGTGGGGGCACACATTGTCGGGAAGTCACATCTGTGACATGGTGTTCCCACTCATAAAATTCCTAAGAGCCGTCACATGCATATCTGGGTTGATGCCGACGCTTGCCCCAACGTCATTAAAGACATTTTGTATCGCGCCAGCGATCGTCTGAAACTGCCCTTGACCCTGGTAGCCAATCAAGCTCTGCGCGTACACCGCTCTGCCTATATCCGCACTGTGGTCGTGCCGAGGGGCTTTGATGTGGCCGATGAGGAAATCGTCCGGCACATCGTAGCGGGTGATCTGGTAATCACCGCCGATATTCCGTTGGCCGCCGCCGTGCTAGAAAAAAACAGCCATGCCCTCAGCCCGCGCGGGGAGCGCTATTCCCCCGAAACCATCCACGAGCGCCTGCGGATTCGTGACATGATGGAGCAACTCCGGGACTCCGGCGTGCGCACTGGTGGTCCCGCTGCCCTGAGCCAAGCGGACCGCCAGACATTTGCGAATGCACTGGACCAGCTACTGGCCCGCGCCTGATTCTTTGGGCGGCACGGTATAGTCATCAAAGGCCAAGAAGAGGACCGCCTCGCTCATTCGGTAGCCATTCAGGAGATGGGAGAAACGGTTATAACCTGAACATCTCCCGATAGGTGAGCACAGCAGAACAAGGGCGGAGCATGACTGCCAGGCCACTCAGGCTACGATCGCGCCGTTACTCAAAGAGTCGGAGGTGGATAAGAAGCGGCATAATCGGTTTTTGGAAGAGTTGGGGCTGGCGGGGTCGCCTTGATGGTCGATGAATACGGTGGGGGCAGGTATGTCAGAAAACAGTCTTTGGCCGCCCATCAGGCTACGGCTCCTCTCCTCGGCCAAACGGGCGGCACTTTCCACCAGAGTATGATTACGTAAATCCAGACGAGGAGGTAGACGACAGTGAAAAACGTCATCGGCAGGTTCCAAAAGAGCTGATGGTTGACCCAGGTTTGAATGAACGGCGCACGGAATCCTTCCCGACCCGCTTCTTCCTGCAGCCGGCTTTGCCAAATGGTCAAAAAGCACGCTCGCCCCAGTACGGCCTGAAGGGCCACGACGGATAGAGCAACGAGGTGCAAGGCGCGCCACCAGAAAATCCGTACCCAACGCCAATGCCGCCAGGCACCCCAGGGAATAACCACCACACCGACCACATTGAAGATGATAATTCCCAGGTGCAACACAAGGATCCCTTGCGACCAAAGTAGGTCCATTGCCATACCACACTCCTGACGTTCTGGTCGGCGATAGCAGCCGCAGGCAGGAAGACGCCTCCGTGCCGCTCCGACTTCACGGAGGCACTCGGTCACGCGCGGAGAATTGTTACTTTGAGCGCGACCCACCCCTCCGTCAAGCGTTCAGCTGGGGACTGGAAATCCGCTGCAAATAGGTCGATTTTGAGCGCGATCTTTCGTGGCTTAATCCAGAATACAACATAGTATTCAACTGGTTATAGTTTAACACATACAGCCTAAATAGGAAGGTTTTTCGAGGCTCCCAAAAGAGTGTTGATGATTAATTACTGATCATGGCACCAAGACTTTGTGAAAGTGATAGGCAACTGACGCGAACCCTTCTCGTTCATAAAACCGATGCGCATCCTTCCGCTGAAATCCTGACCCCAAATGAAGCTGTTCACAGTTATGTTCTACCGCAAAACTTTCTAACCACGAGAGCAGCGCGGCACCGTGGCCCTGGGAGCGATGTGTCGACAGTGTGACCAGGTCATCAACATATAAATACCGGCCCCACGAAAGACTTTGCCCCATCCTGAATCCGGCTGCGGCCACCGGCATGCCCATTTCTTGCCGGTAGGCCAGCAGATAGCCGTACTGCTGTTGTGAGCGCACCCGGGCAATGAAAGTTTCTTCCGGAAGATGTGGACGTAACTCTCTTATTACCGGGTAGCAGGCGGCAATCTCGGCGTCAGTGCTGGCAAGACCGATTTTCATGGCATCAGCGGAAAGCGCTGAAGAGGATTTTTACCCAAGAAAGGCCCCCGGAAGATACGGTCCTTGGCGAGATTGTGGGCTAATGGCACGATTCTATCAACATCCTACCGTATTGACTTGCTATCGAGGCGCGCGACACGGATATTTCCCATATCCACCGGATTCAATTCCCCATTATTACGGTACAGGCGTTTATGCTGATTCGGGTAATCCGCGACATCCTGATCCAGTCGCTGACCTATGACCAGACACACGAGTGTTTCCGTCCCGTCGTTGCTGATGCTGTGCGCGACCGTGTGGCGCGGAAAACCGACGAGGTCGCCTGGGGCAATGAGATACTGATCACCCTCCATGGTGAGCATGACCTTACCAGACAGCACGTACACGGCTTCTTCTTCATAATGATGCAGATGGTACTCGGTGCTCTCTTGACCAGCTCTATCTGGATGAGATGTATGCCCAGTGCCGGAGGCCTACGGCATCGCCCAAAGACTTGTTGATACGAACGGCGCCGGGATTAAGAAAAGGAGTTGTGAAAAATCCGTTCTATTCGCCGCGATGCGTTAAAGCAGATTCATCCCGCCATCCACCACAATCACCTCTCCCGTCAGATAAGCCGATTCCGTCAGCATCAGAGCGACATCAGTGATATCCTTCGGGCTCGCGCTTCGTCGCATGGGGGCATCGCGAATCCATTGTTCGCGAATGGCCGCCCAATCTTCGGTCAGCGGCGTATCCACCAGCCCCGGCGCAATGGCGTTCACCCGGATATCGGGTCCCAGAGTTTTAGCGAGCAGGCGAGTGACGTGAATCAATGCAGCCTTGCTTGCGGCATAGGGTATAGAAGCCCCCTTGGGTCGCACGCCGGCATGGGAGCTGATATTTAACACCGATGCCGGATGGTCGGCGCTCGATGCCGCCCGCAGATAGGGTTCGCTCAGCGCGACGAGTTGCCAGGGCGCCACCACATGGAGTTCGTAGAGGCGGTGCCAAATGTCCGGTGTCGCGGCCAGTAAATCATCATGCGGAATCACGCTGGACTCACCCGCATTATTGACCAACACATCGAGCCGACCGTAATGCGTGTACACGCTGTCGATCAGATCCTTGCGCGCCCCCTCATCCAGCAAATCTGCCTGAAAATATTTGGTATTCTCCATCGCCGCAGCTTCCTGCAGGCCGGCGACAGAGGACGCGCGGGAATGCAGGGCCACCCAATATCCCGCCTGCGTTAAACGCTGCGCGATAGCCAGACCAATGCCGGAGGTGGAGCCGGTGACGAGTGCGACGCGAGGATTATCGGTCATGACCCATGGCCCGAGTGATCATAAGTGGCCACCTCCAGCAAATTGCCATCAGGATCCCGAAAGTAGACCGAAATGATCGGCCCCGTGGCTCCAGTGCGTGGCACCGGACCGGCTTCCAGGGCGACTTCGCAGGTCTGCAGATGGGCGAGCACTTCTTGGATACCACCGGCCACGATGAAGCACAAATCCGCCGACCCGGGAGCGGGACTGGTCGCATGCGGAGCGATGGGACGCCCTGCCGAATGCAGGTTGATTTTTTGCTGCCCAAAGGCCAAGGCCTTCCGCTGGTCACCAAAGGTAAGTTCCTGCATGCCCAATATCCGTGAATAGAAGGCGATCGTAGCAGATATATCCACCACGGTCAGGACGATATGATCCAGGCGGTCTATGCGCATAGCGTGATCTCAGAAAATGTTCGTGGAGTGGGACGGGGCCAGGAGCGACGCCAACTCAGTAGGATAATGGCCAGATAAAATCAATGGTACTATGTTTTCGGATGGTATTGTCTAGCTGTCCGTTCTGACGGGATGCCTGACTCAAGGAAAGCATTACCCTGCCCGTCGCCATCGAAAACTGGATGGCCGCTTCCAGTCTTACTGCCGTTCGCTCCGCAAGATACTACGGCACCCCGTCGCCTGTAGACATGGCCTGTCGTAAGAGGCCAAAGACGGGTTGCCGCCGCGCGCTTGGGCAGACACTCCCCGCGACTGCTCTCACGCCGTCCATAGCTAAGGCCGACCCTGTCCTACAAGCATACTCCGTCGTCTGTGAAAGGGGACTGGGATGATACTATTTTGCCTGTTAACACCGCATGCGTGCTCTGCTCGTGCACAAACAGGATTAATAACTATAGGCAAGCCCAGCACTCATACCGAGCAGATTGGTTGATGATGGAGGCTCCTTACCAATATACTTCGTAGCACCTTGATAAAATGTTACAATGCCCGTCCCGGTGTAAGTAAAGTGGGTGAAATTCAAGCCACCATAAACATGCCATCCACCAGAAATTTTATAGTCTGCATGAATCCCTAGGGTTTCTTCTCCACTGGTACCAAAGCCAGAGGACCATTGGGATGTTTTGATGCCTCCGCCAACAAGAGCGAGTACACGCATGTCAGCACCCAGGACCAACCTGGCTGTCGGTGCGTACTGATACATGAGACCTGCGCCAACAAGCTCAGAATGGTAACGTTCGTGAGTACCGGGAAGCTGTCTGTTCCACAACTGAAATCCACCCGCTACATATGGTGTGAGCATCATGTTATTACTAATAGAAAAACCTTTACCCAGCTTTCCTATAAAGTTTTGCGTGGTAGCCTGATCTGTCGAATAGAGTGGAACATAGGAGCCTATGTATGATCCGTTATAAGCTATCCCGGCCGAATAATAATTATAATTAAGCGATAAATACAGATTTTCTGTAAGGTTGTTATTCATCCCCGAGAGATTTACCGAAAATCCTGGCAACCATCCTGATTCCGTATCATCCATTGGCGCACTGAGGACACCTGTCGTGGCAAAGTGTTCCTGATAATTCATCAATGTGCCCGTCGCCGCGAGACCTATTTCGTTGTTGGCCGCAACGATTGGATTCTGGCTGGCATTCCAGGTGCTGTTGGCCATGGCAGAAACGGAAAACAGGGTCAGGCTTGCTGCGGTCAGGGTTGCGATGGCTTTCTTGTTGATCATGCGGACATCCTTTTATTTATCCCTTAAGATAGTGTTCCCGCGCTGAATCGGCCTGTAACCCAATGGTAACCATACACGTCACAGAGTCAGTAAAGATTTATATAGAACATGATTCGTCTTCCGCAAGGCCCGCCCGTAACATTTCGCAACAATTTCCCCTAGTGCCACATCTTCCTTGTGACTCCGCTTTCCGGGAGAATGGCGGCTCCACTGTCGAGGAACCTGAGCGTGCCCCCCAAAGCGCTATTGCTGGCTGTCTGTACCGTTTTCTGTGTGGCTCAAGGCGGGCTGGCGCAAGCTGGCGTCGGTGCGTGGCTGGCCGACCCTCTGGATACGGATAGCGGCCTGAGTGCCAGCCCGGCCCAGCCTTGGACCACCCAAGCCACCCTGCCCGATTTACCTAAGCTCCAGGGCCTTTCTGTGGAGGAACAGGCGCAAATCTGGACGCTGCCGCAACTCACTGCGTATGCCCTCGCCCACAACCCGCAGACCGCCGCCGCCTGGGATGGATTGCGTGCGCAGGCGGCAAGCCTGGGGATGGCGAAAAGCGCCTGGCTGCCGAGCCTGTCCCTCAATACCAATTTTAGCCGCCGACAAGCAGCCTCCACCGCCGGCTTTACGGTGCCGGCACGCAACAGCGCCAACCCCAACCTGACCTTGAGTTACACCCTATGGGACTTTGGCCTACGCGCCGCCAAGGTGGATGCTGCCCGCGCCCAGGAATGGGTGGCGGGCTTCACCCAGAACCAGAACATCCAGACCGTGGCCTTCAGCGTCGCGCAGGCCTATTACCAACTCCTCGGCAATCAATCCCTAGTCCTTGCCGATGAAAAGACCGTTGCGGAAAACCAGAAAAACCTGGAAGCCGCCGAGGTGCTGCATCGTGCCGGGCAAGCCACCATCGGCGCCCTCTATCAGGCTCGGGCCGCCATGGCGCAGGCGCAGTCCACCCTCGCTGCGCAACGCCAGACCGTGCGCAGCAGCGAAGGGTTGCTGGCCAGCACCCTGGGCCTCAGTCCGCAGACCACCCTGAAGATTACGTCCCTCAAACTGGGGCAGGAACCGCCCCAACTCCACAGCGCTGCCAAGACGCTGATGCATGCCGCCCTCACCGCCAATCCCACCCTGCAGCAGGCGCGGGCGCAGGTAGCGGTGGCCCAAGCCAATGTCCGCAGCGCCGAGGCCAGTGGTCTGCCTAGTCTGGGGGTCAACAGCTCTTATGGTTATCTCTATCAAGGCGGCTTCCGGCCCGGTGACACCTGGACGGTGGGTTTCACCCTGACGGTGCCCCTCTTCACTGGCTTCAATACGCATTATCAGATACGCCAGACACAGGCACTGAGAGACCAAGCTCAATCCAACCTCGCGGCCAGCCGCAACAACACCGAAGCGACGGTCTGGCAGGATTTTCACAACTTCCAGGGCGCCATTGCGGCCTACCCCGGCGCACAGAGCGGTCTGGAAAATGCCGGGAAGGCGCTGGAGGTGGTACAGGCCCAGTATCGGGTCGGCCAGGCTACCATTCAGGATGTCCTCCTCGCCGAATCCACCCTGGCGCAGGCGCGCTACACCCTGATTCAAAATCTGGTTAACAGTTATGTCGCCCTGGCGCAACTCAGTCAGGCCGTCGGCATACCTTTGGGAGAGAATGCACCGTGACCCGTCCCCCTGTTGTTCTCCTGCTAACGCTGGCAGTCCTCTCCCTGCTGTTGAGTGGTTGCCAGACCAAGACCAAGCATGAAATGCCGCCCCTGCAGGTCAGCCTCGTCAGCGCCAGCACCCGCCCCATGACCCATTATGAAGCTTTTCTGGGCACGGTGACGCCCCTGCAAACGGCGACAATCGTGCCGCAGACTTCCGGCATCCTGCAGAGCGTGCAGTTTGCCGAGGGGAGCATGGTAGAGAAGGGACAAGCCCTGTTCACCATCGACCCGGCACAGATGCAGGCATCGCTCGCCCAGGCCCAGGCCAAACTGGTGGCGGATCAGGCCACCGCGCGCTACAACCGTAACATAGTGGAGCAGGACCGTCCGCTGGCGGAAAAGGATTTCATCACCCGGCAAAGCTTCGATCAGGCAGTCTCCCAGGCACAGGCGGCGACAGCGCAGGTACAGGCTGACCAAGCCGCCCTGGAGCAGGCCCGCCTCAACCTCTCTTACACCCGCATCGCCGCCCCCATCAGCGGTCGCATCGGGCTGGCCCAGGTCAAGGCAGGCAACCTGGTCATCGCCAACCAGACACAACTGGCTACGGTCAACCAGATCGCCCCCATTACCGTGAATTTCAGCATTCCCCAGGGCTTGCTGAGCGCGGCGCGGTGGGCGCAACAGCAGGCAATTCCCCTGCCCATCAACGACGAGAAAATCGGCACCGTGCTCGCTCAGGGCAAGCTCACTTTTATTGACAACAGCGTGAGCCTGGGGACCGCCACCATCGGCCTGCAGGCTACAGTACCTAACACCGACCTCGGCCTCTGGCCAGGGCAGTATGTGCAGGTGCAGATGCCGGTACAGCAATTGGCACAAGCCACAGTGCTGCCGGTGGGCGCGGTCCAACAGGGCAGCAGCGGGCCCTTTGTCTATGTGGTGCAAGATGGCAAAGCGGTGGACAAATCGGTGCAGGTGCTCTGGGAATCGGGCACGGATGCGGTGGTACAGGGCGTAGACAAGAGTATTCGGGTGATTTTTCCGCTTCCCGCCCGCCTCTATCCGGGGGCGAAGGTGAAACTCACTGGCACCCCTGCAGCCACCGGGTCGCATAGGGGTCAGCAGAGGAAATCCGCATGAATTTCTCCGCCCTGTTCATTCGCCGCCCGGTGATGACGGTCGTCCTCATTCTCGGATTGGTGTTGTATGGCATTTTTGCCTTTATGAAACTGCCGGTAGCCTTGCTGCCCAGTGTGGACTTTCCGACGGTCATGGTCGCGGCGAGTCTGCCGGGAGCGAGCCCGCAGACCATGGCCAGCGCCGTGGCTACGCCTTTGGAGAAACAGTTTTCCGCCATTCCTGGCCTGTCCTCCATGAGCTCGGTGAACAATCAGGGCTCGACGCGTGTCATCCTGCAGTTTGACCTCAGCCAGAATATTAATGTCGCCACCCAAAATGTCGAAAACGCGGTCACCCAGGCCTCCCACCTGCTGCCGCCGGGCATGCCCAGCCTGCCCTTCGTCAAACAGCTCAACCCGTCGGCGGCACCCATCGAGTTTATTGCCCTCGCCGCGCCCAATATGCCTATCTATCAGCTCAACCAGTATGCGGTAGACAAGGTGGTGCCCGCCATTTCCGGTATTCCCGGCGTCGCCCAGGTGCTGATCTTCGGCGAGCAGAATTACGCGGTCCGCATCCACGCCAACCCCTTTGCCATGCAGGCGCATGGGATATCGCTGCAGGCCCTTACCCAGGCTATTTCCAGTCATAACGTCAATCTGCCGCAGGGCACAGTGCTGGGTGCGGTGCGCAATTATGCGGTGAATGTGCATGGCCAGCTCCATGATGCCCAGGCTTTCGCCGGCATGCCCATCACCTTCGCCAACGGCGCGGTGGTGCCACTCGCGAACATCGCCCAGGTCAGCAATGGCGTAGACAATGATCAGATCGCCAGTTGGATGGGGGGGCAGCGCGCCCTGATTCTCGCCGTAGTGCGCCAACCCAATGCCGACACAGTGGCCATCTCCGACGCTATCCAGAAACGCCTGCCCCTGCTGAGCGCCAGTCTGCCCGGCGGTGCCCACATGACGGTGGTGTACGACAAGGCCGACTATATCCGTTCGGCGGTGGAGGAGGTCGAAGTCACCCTGTTGCTCGCCTCCATACTGGTGGCCGGGGTGCTCTGGCTCTTCCTGCGCCGCGGCAGCCCGACCCTGATTGGCGCGCTGGCGATTCCCGCCTCCATTCTCGGCACCTTCGCTATCATTTACGCACTGGGCTACACCCTGAATACGCTGACGCTCCTGGCGCTGACCCTGGCGGTGGGCTTTGTGGTGGATGATGCCGTGGTCATGCTGGAAAACATCGCCCGCCATGAGGAAAACGGCGAAGAGCCCTATCAGGCGGCGATTATTGGCAGCCGCGAGATCGGCTTTACCGTGATTTCCATGACCCTGTCGCTGGCCGTGGTCTTCCTGCCTTTTCTGGTGATGGGTGGCATCATCGGTCGTTTATTTCGCGAGTTCGGCGTCACTATCGCGGTGGTCATCCTATTGTCCGGGCTGGTATCCCTGACGTTAACCCCCATGCTCTGCGCCCGCTACCTGCGGGTGAAACATCAGGGACAGAGCCGCTTCGAAAGCGGTTTCCTCAGCCTGCGCGACTGGTATGGACGCAGCCTGCGGGTGGCGCTCAGCCATCGCGGCTGGGTGTATGGCGGGGCCTTGCTGAGCCTGCTGGCCACGATCGGACTCTTTATTCTGCTGCCCAAGGGCTTCATCCCTACCGAAGACAGCGGCATGATCATGGGCAATCTGGAATATCCCCAGGGTATTTCCTTTGCCCAACTCGAAACCACCCAGAAGGCCATCGCCGCTGCCGTCGGCCACAATCCAGCCGTGCAGACCGTGATGTCCAGTGCCGGGCAGGGTGCAGGGGCCTTTGGCTCCGCCAACACCGGGCGGCTGATCATCCGCCTCAAGCCCTTGGGCGAGCGGGCGTCAGGAACCCAGGTCATTGGGGAATTGCGCAGTACCGTCAGCCATTTTTCCGGGGTTGAAGCGAGTTTCCAGTTGCCGCCCGCCATTCAGATGGGGCCGGTCTCATCACAATCTCATTACCAATACATTCTGCAGAGCGAGGATCAGAATAGCCTGAATGTGACCGTGCCCAAACTGGTAACAGCCCTGCGCAAAGTACCCGGACTACAGGCCGTTAACAGTGATCTGCAATTAGCCAACCCGGAAATCGAAGTGCACATCCTGCACCAGCGCGCCCAGGCTCTGGGAGTCACCCCTGAGGCCATCGAGCAGGCGTTGAACTTCGCTTTCGGCGGCGCCCAGGTGGGCACTATCTACGCCTCCACCAATCAATACGAGGTCATTCTCGACCTGGCGCGGCAGTTTCAGGAAAATCTCGGGGCACTTTCGGCGATCACGGTGCCGGGCAGCACCGGCCTAGTGCCCCTGGCCGCATTGGCGCACTTCGCTTACGGCGTCGGACCCTTGAGTATCAGCCACTACAACGGACTGCCCAGCGTGACCATTTCTTTCAATCTGGCCCCCGGCACCTCCCTCGGCGATGCGACCCGGACCGTGCAGGACACGGCGACAAAGATATTGCCCGCGGATGTGCAGGGAGAGTTTGGTGGCTCCGCCGCGGCCTTTTCCCAGTCCACCGGCAGCCTGCCACTCTTGCTGCTGGCAACAGTGGCTCTGATCTACGCCATTCTGGCCATTCTCTACGAAGATTTCATCCATCCCCTGACCATCCTCACTGCCCTGCCCCTGGCCGGTTTTGGCGCCTTGCTGGCCCTCTGGATTTTCCATCAGGAACTCGATCTGTTCAGCTTCGTCGGCATCATCATGCTGGTGGGGCTGGTCAAAAAGAACGGCATCATCATGGTGGACTTCGCCATTCACCGCCGCCGCGAAGGGGCCAGCGCCATCGATGCCATGGTCGATGCCTGTGTCACCCGCTTCCGTCCAATCATGATGACGAACCTTGCCGCGGTGCTGGGTATTCTGCCTATCGCCATTGGCATCGGGGCGGGTGCTGAGTCGCGGGTGCCGCTGGGCGTGGCGGTGGCGGGCGGCATCATCGTCTCGCAGTTTCTGACGCTCTATGTGACGCCGGCATTCTATGTACTTTTTGAGGGATGGAAAGGGCACTGGAAGGGCAAGGCACCTGTTTCAGAGACGGCATCTCACGAAGCGATGTAAGCACCTCTCGGCGCCGGACTCCGCAATATCGCCCATTTGTGATATATAACGGGTGAAGGCCAACTATCTGAGAGTCTCGCCACATGCCCGCAAAAATACTTTTCCTCCTCCTCACGCTTGCCCTGTCAGGCTGTGCTTCCCTGCCACCTTCTTCCTCTTCAACCACCACCGCCAGCGCTGCCGCGCGCGGTACCGCTTTGGCCAATCGCAATAGCGAGGCTGCGCAGCAACGTCTCGCCGCCGTCGCCGCCCAGCGCGCTGAGGCTGCACAGCAATTCTGCTCCAACTGGCAGCAGGCGCTCGATCATGCACGCAGCAACGCGACGGGTTGTGCGCAAATGCCCACCAACGAACAGGCCACCTGCTGGCAAGCCGTTTCCCAGTGGGCACAGGAAGAGAGCCGTTATTTCCATGCCCTGGCGCCGCTTCTCCAGAGAAGTGCTTATGCGTCCCCAGCAGCCCAGGCGGCACATTTTTTTGATTTGACTCAGGGGTGGGCTATTACTTGTCAGAACGGTCAAAAGGCCTGCACCGCGGCGTCTGGCCACCAGCAGATGGACAACAGCAAAAACGCCATCAATCAATTCTGCCGACGTTAATCAATGACGTTTCATAAGTGATGGTTGTTTTCAACTTTAGGCGCATTGGTTATGCTACGGACAATGGGATTTTAAGAAACTAGCCACGAAAATAGTCGACCCTCATCAAAGGTGATTACCATGCTCAAAGCGTTCGCCAAGGACTTCAAAATATTTTTGCAGCGCGGCAATGTCATTGATTTGGCTGTTGCCTTTGTTATTGGCACGGCCTTTTCCGCCATTGTGACGTCATTAGTCAGCAACCTGATCATGCCGCCTATCGGCATGTTGCTCGACAAAGTCGACTTTTCAAACCTCTATATCGTGTTAAAGGATGGCACCGTTCCCGGCCCCTACCTGACTCTGGAGGCCGCCAGGAAGGCGGGCGCCGTGACCGTGAATTACGGCCTCTTTCTCATGTCACTGATCAGCTTCTTTATCATTGCGCTGGTTATTTTTTCCATGGTGCGAATCATCAACAAGCTTTACACCAGACCTGCTACTGCCGTTACTACCAAAACCTGCCCTTTCTGTGCATCGACGATCCCTCTGGCAGCCACACGCTGTCCCAACTGTACCTCGCAACTGGGGTCCTGAAACCGCAGCGCATGAGTACCCGCTCCGCCGGGTATTCTGGCTCCGTTTTTGCCCACTGCTTGTGGGCCATCGCTTTGACGCCCCGCTTCGCGTATTCTCAAACTGCTTTTTCTAACCTGTAGGACCGGCTTTTGATCTGGGAAAATCTGTTGTATCTCATTGTCGGCGTGATGCTCGGGCTGTTTGTGGCTGGACTGATAGCGCGCAGCATGATCCAGCGCCAACACGATATCAGCGAGGCCCTTCGGGAAGGCAAGCAAGCCAGTGCCGCTCAGGTGGACAGCCTGCAGCGTGAAATAAGTGCACTGCGACAACAGGCTCAGGAACAACAGGAAATCCTCCGCCATGAAAGTGAACATAGAGCCGGTGCCGAAGCGGAAAGCCGCCGTATCCCGGCACTCGAAAATGCCTTGGTGGCGGAGCGCAACCATGCCTCTTGCCTGCAAACAGAGTTAGCCGCCCTCCAGGGCCAGTTGGCGGAACTCGGTGAACGGCTGGAGCAGGAACGCCTGCGCGGCAACGAAAAACTGGCACTCCTGGACGATGCCCGCCAGCGTCTCGGCGATGCCTTCCAGTCCCTCTCTGCCGAAGCCCTACGCCGCAACAACCAGTCCTTCCTCGAACTGGCACGGGAGAATCTGGAGCGTTTCCAGGAAAGTGCAAAAACCGATTGGGAGGGCCGCCAAAAAGCCGTGGGACAACTGGTGGAGCCTATCCGTGAGTCTCTGGAGAAAGTGGGCACCCGCATCGACGCCATGGAAAAAACCCGCGTCGATGCCTACAGCGCCCTCAATGAGCAAATTCGCGGTCTCGTACAAGACCACTTGCCGCGCCTGCACCAGGAGACCGCCGCGCTGGTGAAGGCGCTGCGCCAGCCCGCCGCCCGGGGTCGCTGGGGCGAAATGCAGCTCAAGCGTGTCGTCGAAATGGCCGGCATGCTGGCTTATTGCGACTTCACTGAGCAGGAAAGCGTTGCCACCGATAACGGCCAGCAGCGCCCTGATCTCGTGGTACGACTGCCCGGCGGCAAACGCATCGTCGTCGACGCCAAGGCCCCTCTGAATGCCTACCTGGAAGCCATGGAAACGGACGACGAACAAAAACGTGCCCATTTCCTGCACAAGCATGCCAGCGAATTACGCACCCACATGACCCAACTCAGTAAAAAATCCTACTGGGAACAGTTTCAACCGACCCCGGAGTTTGTCGTTCTTTTTGTGCCCGGCGAGGTATTTTTTAGCGCCGCCCTCCAGGAAGACCCGTCGCTCATTGAATACGGGGTAGAGCAGAAGGTGATCGTGGCCAGCCCCACCACCCTCATTGCCTTGCTGCGCGCGGTGGCCTATGGCTGGCGGCAGGAGTCCTTGGCCGAGAACGCCCGAGCGATCAGTGATCTTGGCAAAGAACTCTATGATCGCCTGAGCACGTTGGCGGGTCACTGGACGCGGGTAGGTAAGGGGCTGGGCCAGGCGGTAGAAGCTTACAACAAAGCGACCGGATCGCTGGAAGGCCGTGTGCTGATCTCGGCGCGCAAATTCCGCGACCTCAAAGCCGCACCGGATAACAAAGAAATGCCCGTCATAGAACCCGTGGAACTGGCCCCGCGCCTCCTTCAGGCTGATGAGATCATTGGCGCAGAGACTACGGACCCGCTCCCGGAGCGACGCTAACTTACAACAACCCACCCGGAAGCGGGACAATACAGTGTCAGGAGGCGTTTTCCCGTCGCGGTTGCGCCTGCACCAGCGCCAAGGGCAGACTGAAAGTGACTTTCTCCTCTACACCAGGCGTCTCTTTCGGAATCCGCGCGCCCCAGCTCTGGAGGGTGTCGATAATCTCCTGTACCAGGCTTTCCGGTGCCGACGCTCCGGCACTGATACCGATTTTCTCCACCCCGTCAAACCATTCGCGGCGCAGTTGTTGCGCATCCTCAATAAGATGCGTCGGTGTCCCCAGCCGGGTACCCAATTCCGCTAAGCGGCTGGAGTTGGAGCTGTTCGGCGCGCCCACCACCAGCAGAATATCGACGCCGGGCGCCAGCGACTTCACCGCATCCTGCCGGTTCTGGGTCGCATAGCAAATATCATCTTTCTTCGGCCCTTCAATCAGCGGGAAGCGCGCACGCAGGGCAATAATCACTTCAGCGGTGTCGTCCATGCTCAAGGTCGTCTGGGTAATGTAAGCGAGCCGCTCCGGGTTGCGGGGCGCCAGGGTCGCCACATCGGCGACATTGGAAACCAGATACATCATGCCCTCCGCGACCTGACCCATGGTGCCCTCCACCTCCGGATGGCCGGCGTGACCGATGAGCACCATCTCCATACCGTCCCGACTGTATTTCTTAACTTCCATATGCACCTTGGTCACCAGTGGGCAGGTGGCGTCAAAGACACTCAGCCCTCTTGCCGCCGCGTTCTGGCGAACCGTGATGGGCACGCCATGGGCGCTGAAGATCACCGTCGCCGCATCAGGCACCTCATCCAACTCTTCGACAAAGATGGCGCCACGGGCGCGCAGATCTTCGACGACATGACGGTTGTGAACGACCTCATGCCGCACATAGATGGGCGCACCAAAAAGCTCCAGCGCACGATCGACAATCTGGATCGCCCGATTAACTCCGGCGCAAAATCCACGCGGATTCGCTAACAAAATGTCCATGCTGAGATTCCCAAAATTAATCTGCTTCGATGTTCTATCCTGCCGCCCGCCCTGTCAACCGCCGCGAGCGACTATTCCGGCAGGGGCTCCGGTGCGGGGCATGGGTGTAACCGCAGGTCTGAGGCGTAGTATCATGGGGCCGTCGACACCCATCGGCGGCTCACTTTCTGCCGGAGACAGGGCTTATATCTCCGGCCTGTTTTTTTAAGGCAGGTCATTCCCATCTGAGGACTGAACGGATGCTCATCAACTGCGTAGTGTATAACGATGGTCGCAAACAAGCGGATATTCCTCTCGAAGAGATTTCAGCGCACTTACACCAACCCGGTAACTTTGTCTGGGTGGCGCTGCAAGATGCCAGCGAAGCAGAATTGCGCGCCATGCAGAAGCAGTTCGGGCTGCATGAACTGGCGGTAGAGGATGTCTTTAACGGGATACAGCGGCCCAAGGTCGAGGAGTATGACGAGCACCTTTTTGCCTACCTGCAAGTGCCGGCCTACCATGGCGGGGAGGTGCATATCGGTCAGATCAGCATTTTTGTCGGACCCGATTTCGTGCTTTCGGTACGCCAGAACTGCGAACAGACCTTACTGGGGGTGCGCGAACGCGCGGAACGGGAACCGCATCTGCTCAAATATGGCTCTGTCTATGTGATGTATGCCCTTTCGGACGCCGTTGTGGATCTCTTCTTCCCCGTAGTAGATGCCCTGGATGATGAACTGGAACAACTGGAAACCGCCATGTTTCATAATCAGGAAACCCGCAAAAACATGGAGCGGCTCTACGATATTAAATACAAGGTCAACGTGCTGCGTCACGCCCTCCTGCCCCTGGCCGATGGTTTCAGCAAACTCTACGGGGGCCGGGTTCCGGCGCTGGTGGGCGATGCCGAAAACTACTTCCGCGATGTCCATGACCACATCATGCTGCTCAACAGCCAGTTGGACTCCATGCGCGACACCATTTCCACCGCCATTCAGGTGAATCTCTCCCTCATCACCATTGACCACGGGGAAGTTAACAAAAAACTCGCCGCCTGGGGTGCCATCCTGGTGCTCACCACCATTTTTACGGGCATCTGGGGCATGAACTTTAAGTACATGCCGGAATTACACTGGAAGTTCGGTTACCCGCTGGCTTTGCTCATCATGGCCAGTTGCGCCGTTTATCTTTATCGACACTTCAAGAAGACGGGCTGGATCTGACGGGGGCGACTCAGAGATCGCCCCACAACGCCTGGGCGACGGCGATGGCGGCGATGGCCGCGGTCTCCGCGCGCAGAATGCGCGGTCCCATGCGCAACAAGCGAAAGCCGTGGGCCCGCGCGGCGGCCACCTCCTCCGCTGCCAGCCCACCCTCAGGGCCACTGAGCAAGGTAATCTCCGGCCCCGGATGACTTTCTATGCTGACGAAGCGCGCGCTGCCCTCCGGGTCGAGGACCAAGGGCGTTCCGCGCACGGCATCCCAGGCCGCTGCCAACGCCAGAGGTGGGGCCAGCTCCGGGATGGTCGTGGCGCCACTTTGCTCACAGGCAGCAATGACGATGTCCCGCCAGCGCGCCAGACGCTTCTCCCCGCGCGCTTCACTCAGTTGCACTACCCCATGGCGGCAGGCCACCGGTTGAATCCGCCGCACCCCAAGTTCTACCGCCTTCTGCAAACTCCAATCCCAGCGCTCTCCCCGGGTCAGGGGCAAAAAGACCTGAATGGCCAAGGGCGAGAGCGACACCTGCAGGCGACGCCCAGCAAGCTCCAGCAACGCCACCCCTGAAGACACCCCGACCAGAGTGGCGTGATAGACAGCACCATCCCCATTAAACAAGGTAAGTGGCTGCGCATTTCGGGCGCGCAACACCTTGAGCAAATGGTGACTGGGCCCGGCGGGAAGCAAAAAAGGCCCGCTTTCAGGGAGATTGGAATCGGCGTATAAGTGAATGCGTGGCATAGGGTCTGACATTGAGCAGGAGAACACGGGTGGGATTATATCATCGTGACGCTGGCGTGGGTGACACATGATCAAAGACACCGATTGCCGTCGCCCCCCCGTCTGGCAGACACGGCCCGGGCTGGTTCCGGCCTGGATTTACAATCAGGCCCTCATTCTGCAACATGCCGCCCCGGGTCCCGTTTTCATCCCCTTGCGCTACGTCTCAGTCATGGCCATCCTGATGGAGCGGGAGTGGGTGTTCTGCGACTACATCGGCGGGCGCATTGCGGTCAGCGTTTGGCACCACTTCGCCACCCAGTCCCGGGACGACCTGCACGAGGGCGTGACCTGTCAAATGGATCTTTTCAGCCCGGAAGGAGAAGAGATCCTGCGCCGCCTGCCCATGGAATTTCATCAGGCCTTGAACAACGCCGTCAAAAAGTCCGCAGAAAAAAGGCGCCACTCTGCCCAAGTGATCGCTCTGGATACCCAGCTGCGTCGGGACCCAAACCCAGAGGCTGAGCACTAAGACGCGTACCGGAGACAACGCCCATGACACCAGAAATCGATCAGCAATGGGTGGGCAAACTGCTGCGCACCAGTGCCGAACGCTTCATTCTACCCCGTTTCCACACCGTCAGCGCCAACCGCAAACCCGATGGCAGCATCGTCACCAGCGCCGATATTGATAGCCAGAATTTTTTGCAGGACATGCTCGCCGCCCGTTATCCCGATATTCCCCTGCTTGGCGAAGAAATGAGCCTTGCCGAACAAGCCCGCCTGTTACAGGAGGCGGATATGCTCTGGTGTCTGGATCCCCTCGACGGCACCAGCAACTTTGCCGCCGGTGTCCCGGTGTTCGGCATTTCCCTGGCCTTGCTGCAAGGCGGGCGGTCCATGCTTGGCTGGGTGTACGATCCAGTGCGCGCCGAGCTTTTCTCCGCAGCACAGGGCGCTGGTGCATGCATGGATGGCGTGCCCCTGGTGGCGCGCCAGGCACCGAAGCTCCAACACTGTGTCGGGGTCGTCGACTACAAAAGACTCAACCGCCCCCTCGCCCTGCGCCTGATTGACGAGCGCCCCTTTCACAGTCAGCGCAACTTCGGTGCCTCCGTCCTGGAATGGTGCTGGCTGGCCGCTGGCCGCTATCATTTTTATCTGCATGGCGCCCAGCAACTCTGGGATCGCGCTGCGGGTGCCCTGATTCTCGATGAGGCAGGCGGGCGAGCCACGCAACTTAATGGCGACGGCCTGAGGGAAAGCGATCTGCCACCACGCTCCATCCTCGCCACCCTCGACCCCCAACTCCACGAAAGCTGGAGACGATGGCTGGAAACCGCCGCCGAGTTCCCAAATGCAGCCCTTTGATTTATGCTAAAACGATTACTGTCTTCTACTAATCCATCACTGAAGGAAAAACCCCATGGCCTCCATTGGTAATCTCGCATTGTCCCTGCTTCCCGTTACTGAATCTGCGGCCCGCGCCGCCAGCAGCTGGATCGGTCGGGGGGAAAAGGAACTCGGCGACGGTGCTGCAGTAGATGCCATGCGTTCCGCCATTGCCCAGGTCCCCATGCGTGGCCTGGTCATCATCGGTGAAGGTGAAAAAGACGAAGCCCCCATGCTCTATAACGGTGAGGTGGTAGGCTCGGGTACCGGCCCGGAAGTAGAGATTGCGGTTGACCCCGTCGAAGGCACTACCTTCCTGGCTCAGGGCATGCCCGGCTCGATCTGCGTACTGGCGGCAGCCCCTAAAGGCAGCATGTTCCAGCCCGGTCCGGCCTACTATATGGACAAACTGATTGTCCCGGCCCCGGCCCGCGGTAAAATTGATCCTACCGCACCGATGAAGGACAAGCTCCACGATCTGGCCCGTGCCCTCGGTAAAGAGGTCCGCGAGTTGCGCATTTTTCTGCTCAAGAAGCCCCGCCACGAAGCCATGATCCGCGAGATCCAGGCGGCCGGTGCTACCGTGCGTTTACAGACGGACGGTGATGTCAGCGGTGGCATCATGGCCGCCCTCGGCACCAAGGTGGACGCCATGATGGGCATCGGCGGCACCCCGGAAGGCGTCATTTCCGCCTGCGCCGCCCGTGCCATGGGTGCCGACATGTTTGGGTGCCTGTCGCCGCAGAAGCCCGGTGAAGCCGAAGCCATCGCCGCCGCCGGTCTCAAAGCCGGGCAGTGGTTGAGCCGCGATGAGCTGGTGTCTAGCGATGACGTGCTGTTCGTGGCTACTGGCCTGACTTCCGGCGACATCCTCGATGGTGTAACCCGTTCCCACTATTTCGTAGAGAGCGAGAGCTTGGTCATTTCCGGTCACGACGGCATCCTGCGCCGGGTCCGTACCCACCAGCGTATCGACTGATTTTTATTGATAAGGAGTGTTGTTTATGACTATCACCCGCACTGATCTGGCGAATGCTATCCGCGTTCTCACCATCGACGCCGTAGAAAAAGCCAAAAGCGGCCACCCCGGCATGCCCATGGGCATGGCGGATATTGCCGAAGTGCTGTGGAACGACTTTCTCGTCCACAACCCGGCTAACACCCACTGGGCCAACCGCGACCGTTTCATTTTATCCAACGGGCACGGGTCCATGTTGCAGTACGCGCTCCTCCATCTCACCGGTTACGATGTCTCCATGGAAGACCTTGAGAGCTTCCGCCAGTGGCACAGCAAGACTCCCGGCCACCCGGAATATCGCGACACTCCCGGCATCGAGACGACCACCGGTCCGCTGGGTCAAGGGCTCGCCAACGGCGTCGGCATGGCATTGGCCGAGCGGATGCTGGCATCGCAATTCAACCGCCCCGATCATGAACTCATCAATCACTACACCTACGTCTTTCTCGGTGATGGCTGCCTCATGGAAGGCGTTTCCCACGAAGTCTGCTCACTAGCCGGCGTCTGGGGCCTCAACAAGCTGATTTGCTTTTACGACGACAACAACATCTCCATCGACGGTCATGTGGATGACTGGTTCAGCGATGACACCCCGGCGCGCTTCGAGGCCTATGGCTGGCATGTCGTCCGCCATGTGGACGGTCACGATCCTGAAGCCATCAAAAAAGCCATCGTCGAGGCCCGCAAGCAAACTACCAAGCCAACCCTGATTTGCTGCAAGACCGTCATTGGTCATGGTTCACCCAACAAAGCCGGTACCCACGACGTCCATGGTGCGGCGCTGGGTGCGGAGGAAATCGCCCTGACCCGCCAGAATCTGGGCTGGAGCAGCGAAGCCTTCGAGATTCCCGAGGCGGTCTACCATGCCTACGATGCACGCGCTAAAGGGGAATCAGCCGAAAGCGCCTGGCAAGAAAAATTTGCCAAATATAAGTCCCTTTTCCCGAAAGAGGCCGCCGAGTTCGTGCGTCGCCTGTCGGGCAAACCCAGTGCTGACTTCGACAAGGCCATCGCCCGGCTCATCAGCGATTTCCGCAAGGAAGCGCCGAAGATCGCTACCCGCGTCGCCTCCGGCAAAACCATTCAGGGTATTGCTGCGACACTGCCCGAGTTTCTCGGCGGCTCTGCCGACCTGACGCCGTCCAACAATACCCGCTGGAAAGAAGCCATCGACATCGGCAAGCATCGTCTGATGGGTAACTACATCCACTACGGTGTGCGCGAATTCGGCATGTCCGCCATCATGAACGGTGTTGCCCTCTACGGTGGCTTCCTGCCCTTTGGCGGCACCTTCCTGATCTTTTCCGACTACAGCCGCAACGCCATTCGTATGGCGGCGCTGATGGGTATTCGAGTGGTCTACGTAATGACCCACGACTCCATCGGTCTGGGCGAAGATGGGCCCACCCACCAGCCCATTGAGCAGGTCAACAGCCTGCGCCTCATTCCTAACCTGCATGTCTGGCGCCCGGCAGATGCCGTGGAAACCGCCATCGCCTGGGAGTCCTCCGTCAAGCTGGAGCGGACGCCGTCCCTGCTGGCTCTCAGCCGACAGAACCTCCCGGCCCTGCCCCATACCGACGAAACCGTGGCCAACGCCCACCGTGGCGGCTATGTGATCAAAGATGCCGAAGACGGCAAAGCCAAGGGTATTCTCATCGCCACCGGCTCTGAAGTGGAGCTGGCACTGGCAGCACAGGCCAAGCTGGCGGAGCAGGGACATCCGGTGCGCGTGGTTTCCATGCCCTGCATGGACATCTTCGCGGCCCAGGATGCGGCGTATCAGGAGAGTGTCCTGCCCAGTCACATCACCAAGCGGATCGCTATCGAAGCGGGCACCACGGGGCTCTGGTACAAGTATGTGGGCCTGCACGGCGCGGTCATCGGCATAGATCACTTTGGTGCCTCGGCCCCGGCGCCGATTCTATTCGAGAAATTCGGCTTCACAGTGGATAACGTCGTCGCACGTTTCCAGGCACTGTAAATATTTTTATTATTAACATTTAAGGAGTTAACATTATGGCGTTGCGTATTGGTATCAACGGCTACGGGCGTATCGGACGAAATATCCTGCGGGCGGTATACGAAGCGAACCGGACCGACAAGGTCCAGATCGTCGCGGTTAACGATCTCGGGAGCCCCGAGACGAATGCCCATCTGACACAGTACGATTCCGTACATGGCCGTTTCTTCTTACCGGTAAGCGTGGACGGCGGGGACATGCTGGTAGGTGACGACCGTGTCAAGGTACTCGCGGAACGTGATCCCGCCAAACTGCCTTGGGGCGATCTGGGTGTCGATGTCGTGTTGGAATGCACCGGCTTCTTCGCCTCCCGCGAAAAGGCAGCCCTGCACCTCAAAGGCGGCGCCAAGAAGGTCTTGATCTCTGCTCCTGCCAAGGACGCGGTGGATCTGACGGTGGTGTACGGCGTCAACCATCAGTTGCTTGACCCGGCCAAGCACCACATTGTCTCCAACGGCTCCTGCACGACCAACTGTCTGGCGCCGCTGGCCAAGACCCTCAATGATCTCGCCGGCATCGAGGGTGGCACCATGAATACCATCCACTCCATGACCAATGACCAGCGCATTATCGACGTCTATCACGAAGACCTGCGCCGCGCCCGCGCTGCCGGGATGAGCATGATCCCCACCAGCACCGGTGCCGCCAAGGCCATCGGCCTGGTCCTGCCGGAGCTGGCCGGCAAGCTGGACGGCTTCGCCATCCGCGTGCCCACGCAGAACGTCTCCCTCGTTGACCTCACCTGTATCGTCAACAAGGAAGTCTCCGTCGATGAAATCCATGCGGCGATGAAAGCGGCCAGCCAAGGCGCGCTCAAGGGTGTTTACGGCTACAACGACAAGCCCCTGGTCTCCATCGACTTCAACCATAATCCGCACTCCTCCACCTACGAGTCCTCCCTGACCAAGGTCAAGGGCAAACTGGTCAAGGTCTGCTCCTGGTATGACAACGAGTGGGGTTTCTCCAACCGCATGGTGGATACCGCCCTTGCCATGATGGGTCAGGCCCGCTGAGAGGGGAACTGACCATGAATATCATGCGTATGACGGATTTACCCCTGAAGGGCAAACGGGTGCTGATTCGCGAGGACCTCAATGTCCCCATGAATGATGCGGGGGCCATCACCGATGACACCCGCATCCGCGCCAGCCTGCCCACCATTCGCGCCGCGCTGGAAGGCGGCGCGCGGGTGCTGCTGATGTCCCATCTGGGGCGTCCCAAGGAAGGTGTTTTTGACGAAAAGGCCAGTCTGGCCCCCATCGCCACGCATCTCGGTCAGTTGCTGGGCCGCAATGTACCTTTGGTGCGGGATTGGCTGGATGGCGGCAAGGATAGCCTCGCCCAGTTGCAGGACGGTGATGTGGTCGTCCTGGAAAACGTCCGCTTCAATGCGGGCGAAGGCAAGGATGACGAAGCGCTGTCCAAAAAAATGGCCGCGCTCTGCGATATCTATGTGATGGATGCTTTTGGTACGGCCCATCGTGCCCAGGCCAGCACCCACGGCGTCGGCAGGTTTGCTCCCATCGCCTGCGCCGGCCCGCTGCTGGTCAACGAACTAGAGGCGCTCGGCAAGGCACTGCAAAATCCCAAGCGTCCTTTGGTCGCCATTGTCGCCGGGTCCAAAGTCTCCACCAAGCTGACCATCCTCAAGTCCCTGGCGGACAAGGTGGATCAACTGGTGGTAGGAGGCGGCATCGCTAACACCTTCATCCTCGCCGCCGGTCATTCCGTGGGCAAGTCACTGTGTGAAGTGGATCTGGTACCCGACGCCCAAGCCATCATTGCCGCCGCCAAAGCCAAGGGTGGCGACGTCCCGCTGCCCTCTGACGTGGTCGTCGCCAAGGAGTTTTCGGCAACCGCCCCGGCGCGGACTTGCGGCGTGGCCGAAATCGCCGCCGATGATATGGTGCTCGACATTGGTCCCGATACCGCCAAGGTCCTGGGCGACATTCTGCGTAAAGCAGGCACCATCGTCTGGAATGGTCCGGTCGGGGTGTTTGAGTTCGACGCCTTTGCCGGTGGCACGGAAGCCATTGCCCACGCCGTAGCCGAAAGCAGTGCCTTCTCCATTGCCGGAGGCGGTGACACCGTCGCTGCCATCAACAAATTCAACATTGAAGACAAAGTCTCCTACATCAGTACGGGTGGCGGTGCCTTCCTGGAATTCCTCGAAGGCAAGACCCTGCCCGCCGTAGCCATGCTGGAAGAACGTGCGAGAGGTAAATTCAATTGATACGCCGGACGAAAATCGTCGCAACCCTGGGTCCTGCCAGTTCCGATGTGCAGGTCATCGATCGCCTGATCGAGGCGGGCGTCGATGTCGTCCGCCTCAATTTCTCCCACGGCACGGCGGAAGAGCATATCCAGCGTGCCGATATGGTGCGGGAAAGGGCGCGCGCCCATGGCCGTGCCATCGGTGTGTTAGCTGATTTGCAGGGACCCAAAATTCGTATCGGCAAGTTTGCCGAAGGCAAAATCCATCTCAAGGAAGGCGAGCCTTTTATCCTCGACACCACTTGCGCCCTCGGCGATCAGACGCGGGTGGGGGTGACCTATCCGCAACTGGTCGGGGATGTAGACCGGGGCGCGACCCTGCTGCTCAATGACGGCATGATCGTCCTCTGGGTAGAAAAGGTGCAGGGTCACGAGATTCACACCCGGGTAGTGCAGGGGGGTGAGCTGTCCAACAACAAGGGCATCAACCGGGCTGGGGGCGGACTGACCGCACCGGCGCTGACCGACAAGGACAGGGCTGACATTATTACCGCCGCGCGCCTGGAAGCCGACTATCTGGCGGTTTCTTTTCCGCGCAGTGCAGCAGACATGGATGAAGCCCGCCGTCTCTTCCGGGAGGCGGGCGGACATGGGGCAATGGTCGCCAAAATCGAGCGGGCCGAGGCGGTAGAGGCCATTGAAGAAATTCTCGCGGTCTCCGAAGTCATCATGGTGGCGCGCGGTGATCTGGGCGTTGAAATCGGCGACGCCGCAGTGCCCCCCGTGCAGAAGCGGATTATTGCCCTGGCGCAAAAATACAACCGCCTGACCATCACGGCGACACAGATGATGGAATCCATGATTCATCAGCCCATTCCTACCCGCGCTGAAGTATCCGACGTCGCCAATGCCGTGCTCGACGGGACCGATGCCGTGATGTTGTCTGCAGAAACGGCGAGCGGCGCATTCCCCGTGGAGGCCGTTGCGGCCATGGATCGAACTTGCCGCGAGGTCGAGCGGCAGGCACCCATCAACAATACTTTACCGATTATCGACCGGCCACTGGAACGGATGGACGAGACCATCGCGGCTGCCGCCATTTTAGCCACCATGCGCTCCCCCATCGTCGCCATCGCGGCGTTTACCGAAAGCGGCTCCACCGCCTTATGGTTGTCCCGCGCCAATCCCCGGGTGCCGATCTACGCGTTAACGCCGCAGGTCTATACCCGGCGCAAGGTGACTTTGTATCGCGGGGTCCACCCGGTGAATTTTCCCCAGAGTCGCCATGATGATCCGGTGCAGGTCATGCGGGCAGCAGAAGACGAACTGCGACGACGCGGTGTCGTTCGCAACGGTGATCTGATCCTCATTACGATTGGTGAACCCATGGGTGCCTCCGGTGGTACCAACACCCTCAAGCTGGTGCGTGTCGGAGATGTTACGCACCGTGCTTAAATCTGTTTCTTTTGAGACTGTTACCGGGGCCCGCTTGCAGTTTACGGGGCCCCTCTATACGATTACTCAATACCAACCAATTTTCATTCACGTTTAGGAGAAGCATTATGGCCCTAGTTTCCTTGCGCCAGTTATTGGACCACGCCGCCGAGCACAGCTACGGAATTCCTGCTTTCAACGTCAACAACCTGGAACAGGTGCGCGCGATCATGGAGGCCGCTGCTGCCGTTGACGCACCGGTTATCCTCCAGGCTTCTGCCGGCGCCCGCAAATATGCCGGCGAGCCCTTCCTCCGCCACCTGATTCTCGCCGCCATCGAAGAATATCCGGACATCCCCGTCGTCCTACACCAGGATCACGGCGCCAGCCCGGCGGTCTGTATCCAGGCCATTCGCTCCGGCTTCTCCAGCGTGATGATGGACGGCTCCTTGCTGGAAGATGCCAAAACCCCCGCCAGCTATGACTACAACGCCACCGTTACCGCCAGAGTTGTGGAGATGGCCCATGCCGTCGGCGTGACCGTCGAAGGCGAATTGGGTTGCCTCGGCTCCCTGGAAACCGGCCTCGCGGGTGAAGAAGACGGTGTCGGTGCCGAAGGCTGTCTGACCCATGACCAGATGCTGACCGATCCGGAAGAAGCCGCGCTCTTCGTTAAGGCCACCAAGGTCGATGCCCTGGCCATCGCCATCGGCACCAGCCATGGTGCCTACAAGTTCACCCGGCCGCCGACCGGCAAGGTGCTGCGCATTGACCGCATCAAGGAAATCCACGCCCGCATTCCGGATACCCATCTGGTCATGCACGGCTCCAGTTCTGTGCCCCAGGACTGGCTGAAAATCATCCACGAGTTCGGTGGCGATATCGGCGAAACCTATGGTGTGCCGGTAGAAGAAATCCAGGAAGGCATCAAGTACGGCGTGCGCAAGGTCAACATCGATACCGACCTGCGTCTGGCGGCAACGGGCGCGGTGCGCCAGAGCCTGTACAAAAACCCCAAGAACTTCGATCCTCGCAAGTTCCTGACGGCCTCCATCGATGCCATGCGCGATATCTGCCGCCAGCGCTTCGAGGCCTTCGGCTGTGCCGGGCAGGCCAGCAAGATCAAGGTCATCCCGCTGGACACCATGTTCAAGCGCTATAGCAAGGGTGAGCTCGCCCCCCGCGTCACCGGCGTCTAAAACACGCTACCGACCTGTTGACTGGCGAGGGCGCATGGCGCTCTCGCCCTGTTTTGGAGGCAATATGACCCAGTTCAAGATTTCCCCCTCCATCCTTTCGGCGGATTTCGCCCGTCTGGGTGAGGAAGTGCGCGCCGTCGATGAGGCGGGCGCCGACTACATCCATATCGACGTCATGGACAACCATTTCGTCCCCAATCTGACCATCGGACCGCTGGTGGCAGCAGCCATCAAGCCGCATACCCAAAAACCCCTGGACGTGCATCTCATGATCTCGCCGGTGGACGGCATCATTCCCGACTTCGCCAAGGCCGGCGCTGACATCATTACGGTGCATCCCGAGGCGACGCTGCACCTGGATCGGACCATCCAGTTGATCCACAGCCTGGGCTGTAAGGCGGGTGTCTCCCTCAACCCGGCCACACCGCTCAACGTGCTGGACTATGTGCTGGAGAATCTTGACCTGGTGCTGGTGATGAGCGTCAACCCCGGTTTCGGCGGGCAGAGCTTCATTGAGTACACCCTGCGCAAGATCGAGGCGATCCGCAGGCGCATCGAGGCCACGGGCAAGGCCATCGAGCTGGAAGTGGACGGTGGTGTCAAGGTGGATAACGTGCGGCGGGTCGCCGACGCCGGCGCCGACGTCTTCGTGGCGGGCAGCGCCATCTACAACACCCCCGACTACGCCGCGACCATAGCCGCCTTCCGCAAAGCGCTGGCGGGCTGAACGATGGTGAAGCTGAACACCAAGCCATTTACCGCGCGCGTCGTCCTGCTCGATCTGGACGGCACGCTGATTGATACCGCACCAGATCTTGCCGGTGCGGCCAACCATGTGCTGCAAAAACTCGGGCTTGCTCCCGCCGAAATGCCGGTCATTCGTGGTTTTATCGGTAACGGCGTCCGTGAACTGATGCGCCGCGCGCTGGCAATTCACAGTGATCCCAGCGAAGGGGAACTGGATGCGGCCATGGTCGATTTCAGCCAGTACTACGGGGCGCATCTGCTGGACCACAGCGTGCTCTACCCGGGTGTACGCAGCACGCTGGAAGCCTTGCAAATACAGGGCCGCGAACTGGTGTGCATCACCAACAAGGCGGCGGCCTTCACCGTGCCGCTGCTCCAGCGGCTGGACCTGTACGATTTCTTCGGGCTGATCTTGTCCGGCGACAGCCTGCCCCGCAAGAAACCCGATCCATTACCCCTGACTCACACGGCCGAACATTTTCATCAGCCGGTGGAAAACTGCCTGCTGGTCGGCGATTCACGTAACGACACTCTGGCGGCGCGGGCGGCGGGCATGCCCATTGCCTGCGTGACCTACGGTTATAACGGCGACGAGCCGGTCCATTGCCTGGAGCCCGACGCGGTACTGGACAACATGAGCGAATTATTGGATATTCTGGCGTAGCTGTGCATCATTTTCGGGGTTAGATACCATTTTTTGCTGAGGAATCAGAGGCATCATGCGGAAAACACTGCGGTGGGAGAGACGATGGCGTTGCTGCTGAAAGGCAGTGACTTCTTTTCTATCGCTCTAACGAGGTGATCCGTGATTCCAAAAGCAACCTTTGAGGCTTTGGCGCGCCAGGGCTACAACCGTATACCCCTTTCCCGTGAGGTCATCGCCGACCTTGACACCCCCTTATCGGCCTATCTTAAACTGGTCGATGGTCCCTATGCCTACTTGCTGGAATCTGTGCAGGGCGGCGAAAAATGGGGCCGTTATTCCATCATCGGCCTTCCGGCCCAGCAGATATTGCGCGTTACCAAGGGTGTCATCACCGTGCATGTGGACGGTGTCGAAACGGAACGGGCGACGCCGACCGATCCCCTCGATTGGATCAGAGTCTTCCGCAAACGCTTTCGGGTAGCACCCCTGGAAGACGTCGGCGACCGCTTCAGCGGTGGGTTGGTCGGCTATTTCGGCTACGACATCGTCCGCACTATCGAGCCCCGCCTCGCCGACAGCGCGCCCTTGCCCGACCCGCTGGAGCTGCCGGAAATACAGTTGCTGGTGGCCGACGAGCTGCTGATCTTCGACAACCTGCGCGGCACCCTCCGTTTGCTGGTGCACGCCGACCCCACCCAACCTGATGCCTGGGAGCGTGGCACCGCCCGCCTGCAGCAGCTTCAGCAGCGGCTGCGCGAATCAGCACTGCCGCCCCCGCCGCCGGTGCGCACCCGACACGTCCGCGAAGAGGATTTCAGCGCCAGCTTCAGCCGCGAGGGTTATATGGCGGCGGTGCGCGCCATCAAGGCATATATCGCCGCCGGAGATGTCATGCAGGTGGTGCCCTCACAGCGCCTGTCCACACCGCTGACGGCGCACCCCCTGGACCTCTATCGCGCCCTGCGCGGCGTCAATCCCTCTCCCTATATGTTTTATGTGGACCTGGATGACACCCATCTGGTGGGCTCATCACCGGAAATTCTGGTGCGCGTCGAAGACGATCAGGTCACGGTTCGCCCCATCGCCGGCACCCGACCACGCGGCAAGACCCGCGCCGAAGACGAAGCACTGGAGCAGGAACTCCTCGCCGACCCCAAGGAACGCGCCGAACACCTCATGCTCATTGATCTGGCGCGTAACGATGTGGGGCGCATTGCCGATATCGGTTCAGTGCAGTTGACCGACTCTTTCGGCATCGAGCGCTACTCCCACGTCATGCACATTGTCTCGCAGGTCACGGGACGGTTGCGGCCGGGGCTGGATGCCATGGATGCTTTGCGCGCGACCTTCCCGGCCGGGACAGTCTCCGGTGCGCCCAAGATTCGCGCCATGGAAATCATCCGCGAGGTGGAGCCGGTAGCACGCGGCGTCTATGCCGGGGCAGTGGGTTACTGGGGCTGGAATGGCAACATGGACACTTGTATTGCCATTCGCACTGCCGTCGTCAAGGAGGGCATGCTGCATATTCAAGCGGGCGGTGGCATCGTCGCCGACTCGGAGCCCGCGGCGGAGTGGGAAGAGACCATGAACAAACGCCGCGCCATGTTCCGCGCCGTAGCACTGGCCGAAAACGGCCTCGACCCCGAAGGGAGGGCAGATCATGTTGCTCATGATTGATGGTCGGGGTTGTACTAACATCTTCTTACCAGGTAAGAAGTGAGTGCTACCATGCGAACCGTAACTGTTTCTGATAAGGGCCAAGTCGTCATTCCGGTGGAAATCCGTCGCCGCTTGGGCATCACCCCCGGCTGTCAACTCGATTTCAGCCTGGAAGGTCATGTCATCCACGCCGAGGTGTATGGTGGACCCATTGGTCAAGACAGTTAGAGGGTGAGTTTAAGCTGGTCCGGTTACTTCCTCCGCAGCGGAATGGCGCTGCCCCAAATCATCTATGAGTAACGGCTACGCTGCGATCTTCGGA
>JAAOMR010000206.1 GCA_018853935.1 Acidithiobacillus ferrivorans | reverse complement strand
TGCGGCAAATTATGGAAAAACAGCCGTAAAGAACAGCATTCGGCATCAAAACAGCAGGAAAATAACCTGAATTCTGATTTTTCAGATTATTCTTCGTTCTGAGCGCCGGTTTTTAGAGGTGGCCACAAATATATTGCTGAACTTTTACCGGTATTCTGACTCCACCAGAAACGACTTCATAAGGGTTCTGCGAGCGCTCAAAAGTCGCTTGTGGCTGCCCCACCAGGTGGCCCAGGAGTACTTTAAAAACAGACTGAACGTTATTGCGCAACAAGAGAAGTCCTACGATGATACTTTAAAAAATATACAAACGCTACAGAGGGAATTGAGCGATGCGAGGAAGCATCCCTTTCTAAGCGATAAGCTAATGCTGAAATTAACGCTGGTGTTGGGAGATGTTATTAAGGAGCTGGAGGCAACCAAGGAGGCTCACGCGAGTCGAACGTCTTCTGACCCAATTCAAAAAGTAATCGGAGATCTGTTCAATGGAAGGGTGGGAGCGCCCTATCCGGATGGGCATCTTGAGGAAATTTGCAACGAAGGTGAAGCACGCTATGAGAAAAAGATGCCGCCAGGCTATAAAGATAACGAAAAGGACGGTGGTGGAAAGTCATCACCAAGCAGCGTGAGTCGAAAATATGGTGATTTCATCATTTGGCATCAGATAATAAATCGAGCAATAGAAACAAAGAATGGCGTCATATTCATCAACGACGATAAAAAAGAAGACTGGTATTTAATCTTCCAAGGAAAAACTCTCGGACCTAGGCCGGAGCTTATCGAGGAGTTCTTGTCTAAGGCCGGCCAGAGCTTCTACATGTACCAGGCTGATCGCTTTTTAGAGCTCGCCGCAACACATTTAGAGCAAAAGATTACGCCCGAGAGCATGGATGAAATTCGCGAGATTCGGGATTTAAGAAAACGCGATATGGATCGGCATGCTGCGCTCTTTCTGCATCGAGAAGAAGAAACGATGGTCCGTGAGGAAATGAAATTCCGCAAAGAAGAAATTGCGCTCATCGCTAGGGCCACCAACACACGTGAGCGATTAGACGCATCACGGATGCGGTTGCAACAGTTAAGCGTCAAATTAGCTCAGTTGCAGCATGCAAAGGTTATCGTTGACAAAAATCAAGAACAGCCTAGAGGTGAAGGATACGAGGCTCTTGAACAAATATTGGAGGCGCGGAGGTTGGCTGATATTGATGATTTGGAAAAAGAATTGCGACTAACCTATGAAGAATCAGCGACAATAGAGCACGAATACATGTCTATCCAGTATATGCTTGCAGGCTTACATAAGAGCACCGAACAACGCTTTGCACGCGGATAGGGGCAAGTATGGGTGAAGCCAGTCTTGATTGTGGCCTCTGCTGAACCATACGGAATGGCAGCAATGGGTCGGATGATGTTATTTGCTTTCCGCTGCTGAGTGTCGGCAATCAGTCTGCTGCCGACCATCTGGACTCAACGGCGGCAGGGCAGCGTAACAGGTCGTTCGTGACTTGATCCCTAGTGCGCAGATCGTGAAGATTAGTGGAAGATATGAGATCACGTGCAGTATAATCAAAGATACAGAGCGACACACACTACTCCCAAACCAGCCGACACAAAGACGCTTATAAGATCGTGGTGAGCTTGACTTTTTGAACATTTCATATTTCTTTAAGGTGTTAACCAAAATGCGATATAACATGTAACACTATTGTTGCTGAATTATTAGGCCGTGGCCCATAGCATCTTTGATAACGGATGGTGTGTATCCTGAACTAATGAAAGTCAGACTTTCGATAGCGCGACTGCACGAGAGATATACTGACGTTAATTCTTTTAGTTTGGCAAATTGGGATTCTGGGGTTTCCAATGTTGCTGTCACAACGAATACGTGGGTGAATTGGCAGCCACCAACATACTGCCATGGTGCGACAACAATTGATCGCTTGCTATAAGCAAGCTGCTCGACATCATCGAAACTTGTCATGCGAATTGTCGGTAATTTTAGGCTTTCAAGGCAATCAGTAATTTTGTTATCAACATCTCCCAGTGTCACAACACAAATGTTATCGGAATTTATGGAGGAGGTATTTTTTTCCGCAACCAATTTGCATGCCAATGCAATTGCATCATCTTCACTCCTGCGCATGTAAAGACGTGGTCTATCCTCTTGAGCAGCTTGATTTTGAGCAATTTTCAGCGAGATATTATTAAGTGGAAATTTTCTATATATAAAGTAAACAAGATCAAATATCTCTTTATTGAATCTGTGAACAGTATCAAGATAAATGGGTTCATTTTGAACACTTTTTGGTCGAGTATTAAGCGCAGAGAAAATTCCTTGCGATGGATCTTCTGAAGTAATGAAAGGTACACCTTTCCTTGATCTCCCAAGTAGCTCTAGTGCGGATCGCTCTTGTGGATCAAACAGTTGTAACTCATCTACCATTATGTAGTCGTATCCTTCAGTCTCTTTCCTCATTCTCCATGTGAAAGTTTCTAATATTCTGATGGAATCCAGTACAAATTGATCTGTAGTTATGCATGACATATCTATCAATTCTTGAGTAAATCCCCGGTAAATAGAGATTACGAACTCTTTGTCCGCTTGTGTGACGAATGGAGGCATCCAATCTTCACGCGAATTCGAGAAATACTCACTAATCGAATCAGCGTCGTCTGAGGATACGCCAGAGGCGGTTAAGACTCCTGAAATTTCATCGTATAAATTGACAATCAACTCAAGACGAGAGCGGCTGTCTTCTGATGCACGCAATCCGTTTGCTAACCATGGCGACATCCCATTCTCATCAATGACATTATGAGTCGAGAGAATGCGTCGGATGATATCAACCGATTTCGATCTGCCTTCACTTGAATCCTCACCTATAACATCCATACGCTTCTGGCCTATATGTCCTGCATGAAGCTGTAACAGCGATAATAACGGAAAAGTAGTTATTCCTTCCGGTGGTGTACCACCATTTAGAGCATCAAGAATTCCGTCAATTCTCTCCGCCATCGCCCAGCTGTGAGTGGCGACAAGTATTTTTTTACCTTTAGAGATAACCGATGTATCTCTAGATATTTGCATAGCCTTCATGCAAAGAGCGAGAGTTTTACCTGAACCTGCTGGGCCAACTATACGGATCGAACAATCAATAGGTTGTGTTAATATGCTCTCTTGGTTTTGGGTAAGTCGTCTCTTCCATTCTTCGTAAGTCAGGTTGTTGACGATCGATGAGCTTCCAATTGCTTTTAAGTCAACCTCTGGCGTTAAAGTTGAAGAATTATTCGCAGTTGAAGATTTAAACCTCCGAGAAGCAATCTCCTTGAGAGCGCCTTCGATGGAAGCAGGCCAGGGAGTGGGCTCGTATCTGTCAAGGTCTACTTCTGTGCTTGCAGAAGCCAGTATATCGAAGCGTACCCCATTAACATCGCCATTTAAATCCGCAATCCAGCGTAAGGAAGATATTCCTCTGGAAAGTGCAAAGAACGCAATCAAGTTTTTCCGATGATATTCAGACCACTGCCGCGGAAGATGGACTGGAGGAGACTTAAAGCCTTTTAATACCCTTGCGATTCTTCTATAAATATCATTAGCGGAAACATTCATGGCACTTATTTGTACGAGACACTGTTTGTTTATAAGCGAGAAATATGGTTCACTTGGCTCGCTCGCCGCGAAGTATCCATCTATCTCATTTGATTGAGGATGGCATTTTATTGAATCGCCAACAAGTGGAAGAAAATCTTCACCCAACCTATTGTTAGTCAGGCAGAAATCTAGAGCCGCTTCAGTGATGAGAATGTATTTAGACACGGTTATAAGCCTCTTGTACTTGCTCATTAATAGGATGCTTAATATCTGGCAGGCCAATATCAGAAAAGACTTGAGCCATTAACTGAGTTAAACGGTATCTGAACGGCGAGTCAAGCCTCGCTACTTTTTCTCCCTGCTTCGTTGCCACGTCAGATGTTCGAAGAGCTATGTCGGCAAGAGATACTTGCCAAATATGCCGGACCCAGGCGATGTTTCCAGAAATACTAAGGGCTTTAGTGTCTGGCAGTATCAATAAATCACCTCTGTTTCCTATCTGATCACTCAAGGCTTCAACTTTCTTTGTTGTGGAACCAATAGCTTTCATTAGTTCTTTATATTGCTGTGTAGTTATTGAAACTATGCGGTCTGTTGCTATTTTCGCCGCGACTAACCCTACATTGTCATCATCTGTGTTTGCTTCTTTAATTCGTGCATCCAAAATAGCTTTTTTCTGTATTGGATCCCCGCTATGTTTTACGTCAAAATATTTGCATGCCCATACTTCTATAGCTTCTCTTTTTTTCTCGCAATCCTCAAGAAGAAGATAAGATTCCATAATTGTTTGGACAGAGACAATGGGAACGAGGGTTACCAGATTGGCGTGTTTTTTTTGCGCTAGATCGCAATCGGCTGTAACAACTATCCCTGCTTCATGGAGAGTTGATGCAAAACAGCTAAACTTAATCAAGTCTCCCTGACTTATGCGTGCATCGGGAGAAACAAAGTCTTCAAGAATCCAACCGTTAATATTTTGTCTCCTTTGTGAATTATTTTTTAGGCAACCTTGACCTATCTTCTCGATCAGAATGCCATTAGAAACTTTAAATGCAGCAATAATTGATCAATATGATTATGAAAAATCAGTATTAAACCCACATTGATAAATTCAGCATTGGTAACGAAGATAATACCGTTCAGTAATTCAGACATTTTTCAGTCTAACCTAATCCAACAATCGTTTCCAATCGGCTAGCGCAACCCAACGTCCGCTTTCAGTCTTTAACTGTCATCAGATCATAGAGAATACTACGGCAGCCAGTCGTCCGTGAGCAAGGCCTCGCCGAGGACCGCCACCCCATGACCATGCCTGCATTATTCGCGGTAGAGTCGGGTGCGTCTGTCAAGCAGGTCCAGCCCCACGTAATTCAGGGGAAACGCCAGGATGAAACTATTTTGTCCGGGATGATACTTTTTTGTCCGTTAACAATTCGTTAAAAAAGTAACCGCCCTCTCACTCCACCGTCACGCTCTTCGCGAGGTTGCGCGGTCGGTCCACATCGGTACCCTTCACCAATGCCGCGTGATAGGCCAGCAACTGCACAGGGATTGCGTGGACGATGGGGGAGAGCAGACCGGCATGACGCGGCAGACGCAGCACATGCACGCCCTTGCTGGCGTTAAAATGGCTATCCGAATCAGCAAATACATAAAGCTCACCGCCACGGGCGTGGACTTCCTGCATGTTGGCGGCCAGCTTTTCGAGGAGGCGGTCATTGGGTGCGATCACCACCACCGGCATGTCGCGGTCGACCAGAGCCAGGGGGCCATGCTTCAATTCGCCCGCGGGATAAGCCTCGGCATGGATATAGGAGATTTCCTTAAGCTTGAGCGCCCCTTCCAGCGCGATGGGGTAGTGCAGGCCGCGCCCCAGAAAAAGCGCATGGTCCTTGCTGGCAAAACGCGCCGCCCAGCCCTGAATCTGCGGCTCCAGGTTCAGGGCATGCTGGACACTGCCCGGCAATTGCCGCAAGGCGTCCAGGTGATCCGCCTGCTGCGCATCGTGCAGACGCCCCTGCGCCTTGGCCAGGGACAGGGCCAGCAAATAAAGCGCCGCCAACTGGGTGGTGAACGCCTTGGTCGAAGCCACGCCGATCTCGGGGCCGGCCCGGGTCAGGAAACGCAATGCCGACGCCCGCGGAATGGCGCTCTCCGCGACATTGCAGATGGCCAGCGTGCGGGTATGGCCGAGTTCCTTGGCACGGCGCAAGGCCTCGAAGGTATCCAGCGTTTCACCAGACTGCGAGAGGGTCACCACCAACTGGCGCGGGTTCGGAATGGAATCCCGGTAACGATATTCGTGCCCCAGCTCGGCCTGCGCCGGAATCCCGGCAATGCTTTCCAGCCATTGGCGCCCCACCAGTGTCGCGTAGTGACTGGTGCCGGAGGCCAGAAACAGCACACTATCCACATCCCGGAAAACGTCCGCGGCGTCTGCACCCCAGAGATCCGCCAGATCGAGCTGGCTGTTCAGCGCACCCTCCAGGGTGTCGGCCAGGGCGCGGGGTTGCTCGTGGATTTCTTTCTGCATGAAGTGACGATAAGGTCCCAGATCAACAGCCGCCGCACTGAGCTGGCTCCAATGTTCTTCACGCTGCTGCGGCACCCCGGCCTGATCCGTAATCTGCAAAGCCCGGCGCTGCAGCAAGGCCACATCACCATCTTCCAGATAAAGTACACGCCGGGTCACCGGCAGCAACGCTGCCACATCCGAGGCGAAGTAATGTCCATCATCGGCAATGCCCAGCAGCAGCGGGCAGCCCATCCGCGCCACACACACCCTCTCCGGATCGCTGCTCGAGATCACCGCGATGGCATAAGCGCCGCGCAGATCACCCACCGCCAGGCGGGTCGCCGAAAACAAATCCGGGGCCGTCTGCCGATAATGGTGTACCAGATGCGCGATGACCTCCGTATCAGTCTCGGAGGTGAAGGTGTATCCCGCCGCTTCCAGACGCGCACGCAAGGCATGAAAGTTCTCGATGATGCCATTATGGACCACAGCGATCTGTTCATGGGAGATCATGGGGTGGGCATTGCTTTCGGTGACGCCACCATGGGTGGCCCAGCGCGTGTGGCCAATGCCCACCCCGCCCTGCAAGCCACGCTCGGCAACGGCGGCAGCCAGCTCAGCAACCCGCCCCACGCTGCGCACCCGCAGCAATTCCGTGCCTTGCGTTTCCTCCTTCAGGATCGCCAAGCCGGCCGAATCATAGCCGCGATACTCCAAACGCCGCAGCCCTTCCACAATCATAGGGACCAAATCTGTTTGGCTCACTCCACCGACAATCCCGCACATAATCCTGCTCCCCTGTAATCGAAGACAATGCCGGTACTATCTGGCGCTATTTTTTCTCACGCCGTGGCCGCTGCCAATGCGGAACCGTACGCTGCGGACTGCGACTCAGCGTCAAAGCACCCGCTGGAACCTCTTTGGTAATGGTGCTGCCCGCACCGATGGTGGCGCCGTCGCCAACGGTCACCGGCGCCACCAACTGACTATCCGAGCCGATGAACACATCATTGCCGATAATGGTGCGGTGCTTGTTGGCGCCGTCATAATTGCAGGTAATCGTACCCGCGCCCACATTCACTCCGGTACCGATCTCCGCATCACCGATATAGCTCAGGTGATTGGCTTTGCTGCCAGCACCAATTTTTGAGGCCTTTACCTCGACATAGTTACCGATATGTGCGGCTTCGCCGATCTCCGTTCCCGGGCGAATTCGCGCAAAAGGTCCAATCCGTGCCCCGGCGGCAATTCGCGCACCTTCGATGAGGCTGTAGGGCAAAATTTCCACATCATCGCCAATCTGTACGTCCTGCAAAATCGCACCGGTACCCACGCGCACGCGATCGCCCAAATGCACCGCACCAACAAACAACACATTGGGATCCACCCAGCAGTCCTGGCCGCAGGTGACCTCACCACGAATATCGATACGTGCCGGGTCCGCCACCCGTAATCCCCGCATCTGCAGAGCACGCAATTGCTGCCGCTGAAACACGCGTTCCAGATCCGTCAACTGCATGGGGTCATTCACCCCCAGGGCCTCAGTCGCATCCGCCAGCGTAAAGGGCCAGACGGCATAGCCATCCGCCCGCGCGGCCAACACCACGTCCGTCAGATAAATCTCACCCTGCGCATTCTGGGCCGACAGTCCTTGCAACCACCCCTGCAGAGGCGCCACCGGCAATATCATCATCCCAAGATTTACTTCGCGGATGACACTTTCGTCCGGCTGACAGTCCTTGTGCTCACGAATACCCTGTACCTGACCGTCCGCATCGCGGAGAATCCGCCCGTAGCCGTGGGGTTCGCTGAGGGATGCAGTCGTCAGGCCTAGTCCTGATGCCGGAGTTTGTTGGAGAAATTCGCGCAGTGTCGCAGCCGTCAAGAGCGGCACATCACCATACAACACCAATACCCGTTCCGCTCCCGTGAGGCCGGGTAATGCGGATTTCAACGCATCACCGGTGCCGAGCTGCTGGACCTGCGCCCACCAGCTTACCGGCGCGGCAGGGAAGGCAGTCTGCACGGCATCGCCGCCGAAACCGATCACCACGTGGATACGCCGTGGCGACAACTCCGCCGCTGTAGCCAGCACGTGGGCAAGCATTGGTTTGCCTCCAAGCGCTTGCAGCACCTTCGGCAAAGCAGAGCGCATGCGCGTGCCCTGCCCGGCGGCGAGTATTACGATATCCGTCAACATAGCACTATTCACCTCCACAAAATCCGCCAACACTCCGGCCCAACTGCCCTACCATAAATAAACCCCAGCGGCCTGATGGCGACTGGGGTCTGTATGATACGCCTGAACCAGCATGCGGGCTCGCCGGAGCGTTAGCGCAGCAGCCCCTGTTCCCGCAAACGGCGCACCGTCTTCAGACGCGCGATCTGCTCCAGCAATTCCGCCTGAGCCGCCGCAAACTCCATCTGATCCGTCTGCCCGGCCATCCGTGCTTCAGCAGCCTGCTTGGCCGCCATGGCTTTGGCTTCATCAATGTCCGTCGCCCGCTCTGCCGAGTCGGCCAGCACCGTTACCAGATGGGGCTGAATCTCCAGCACCCCGCCGTTGACGAAAAGATACTCCGTCTCTGTACCATGTATAATCCGCAACTCACCAGGACGCAGCCCGGTCAGCAGCGGGGCGTGGCGCGGCAGAATGCCGAGTTCGCCCATCTCACCGGGGGCCACCACCATATCGGCGACCCCCGAGTAGATGCTGCCCTCGGCACTGACTACCTGCACATCTATGGTCATCGCCATGGCTTAGCCCTGCTGCAACTTCTGGGCCTTGGCAAGCGCTTCGTCGATGGTACCTACCATGTAGAAGGCCTGCTCGGGCAGATGATCATACTCACCGGCCACGATCGCCTTAAAGCCACGGATCGTCTCCTTCAATGAGGCGTAGGTGCCGGGGCTGCCGGTGAACACTTCAGCTACGAAGAAAGGCTGCGACAGGAAGCGCTGAATTTTGCGCGCCCGGGATACCAGCAGCTTGTCGTCCTCGGACAGCTCGTCCATGCCGAGAATGGCGATGATATCCTGCAATTCCTTATAGCGTTGCAGCGTCTTCTGGCAGGAACGGGCCACATCGTAGTGCTCCTGACCGACAATCGCCGGGTCGAGCTGACGGCTGAAGGAGTCGAGTGGATCAAGGGCTGGGTAGATACCCAACTCCGCGATCTGCCGCGACAGCACCACTGTGGCGTCCAGATGGGCAAAGGTCGTCGCCGGGGACGGATCGGTGAGATCATCCGCGGGCACGTAAACGGCCTGCACAGAGGTAATGGAACCCACCTTGGTGGAGGTAATACGCTCCTGCAACTTGCCCATTTCTTCGGCCAGCGTCGGTTGATATCCCACGGCAGAAGGCATACGCCCGAGCAGCGCCGACACTTCGGTACCGGCCAGGGTGTAACGGAAGATATTATCGATAAACATCAGAATATCGCGGCCCTCATCACGGAAATGCTCCGCCATGGTCAGGCCGGTCAGGCCGGCGCGCAGACGGTTGCCGGGCGGCTCATTCATCTGCCCGTAAACCAGCGCGACCTTATCCAACACGCCGGAATCGGTCATTTCATGATAAAAGTCATTGCCTTCACGCGTCCGCTCACCGACACCGGCGAACACCGAATAACCGGTGTGCTCGATAGCGATATTGCGGATCAGCTCCATCATGAGCACCGTCTTGCCGACACCGGCGCCACCGAAGAGGCCGACCTTACCGCCCTTGGCGAAAGGACAGACCAGATCGATGACCTTGATGCCGGTTTCCAGCACCTCGGTGCTCGCCGCCAGCTCGTCAAATGCCGGCGCCGGACGATGTATGGCCTTGCGCTCCGCCGTCTGTATCGGACCCTTGCCGTCCACGGGATCACCGAGAACGTCCATGATACGGCCCAGGGTGGCATGGCCCACCGGCACGCTGATCGGCGCACCGGTACGTCTCACGGCCAGCCCACGCTTCAGACCTTCGCTGGGACCCATGGCAATACCGCGCGCCACGCCGTCACCCAACTGGGCCTGCACTTCGATGGTCAGGTTTTTATCGCTGACCACGATAGCTTCCATAATCTCCGGGACCTGCCCGCGAGGAAAGGCCACGTCGATCACCGGCCCGATCACCTGGACGATATGGCCGACGGCGTTTTCTTTAGCAACCGCTTCGCTCATGATTTAACCCTCAAAAATTCCAAAAATGCTATACACAATCGTCAGACCGCCGCCGCACCGGCGCTGATCTCTGCGATTTCCTGAGTAATGGCTGCCTGGCGCGCCTTGTTGTAGGCCAACTGCAGGTCGCCCACCATGCGCTTGGCGTTATCCGAGGCGTTTTTCATGGCAACCATACGCGCGCTCTGCTCACAGGCCAGATGCTCGATGACCGCCTGATACACCACCGATTCCACATAGCGCTGCAACAAGCGATCCAATACCGGACGGGCTTCGGGCTCGTAGATGTAATCCCACATCTCCGCGCGTGGCTCGGCGCGGACTTCAGGCCTTTCCACCGGCAGCAACTGTTCGAGCGTGGCCCGCTGCAGCATCGTATTCACGAAGCGGGAGGAGACCAGGTACACCACGTCGACCTCACCCTTGGCGTAAGCATCCGCCATCGCCCGGATGGGACCGATCATATCGGCCAGATGCGGTTTGTCGCCCAAGCCGTTGAGCTCTGCGACCAGATGGGCGCCGTGGCGCCGCAAGAAGCCCAGCCCCTTATTACCCATGACCGCGAGATCAGAGCTGATGCCCTGCTCGTGGAGATCGTGCATCTTGTGGACGACATTGCGCAGCACGTTCACATTAAGCGCGCCACAGAGACCACGATCCGTGGTCACCACGATAAAGCCCGCCTTTTTGATGGGGCGCACCTGCATCAACGGATGTTCGTACTCGGGATGCGCCTGCGCCAGATGTCCCAATACCTCACGAATTTTCTCCGCATAGGGACGGGCGGCGCGCATCCGCTCCTGCGCGCGCCGCATCTTGCTCGCAGCCACCATCTCCATGGCACGGGTGATCTTGCGCGTGTTTTTAACGCTCTTGATCTGCCCGCGGATTTCCTTGGCATTGGCCATGCTACTCTCCTAGTACGTCGAGCCGGACTTGAACTGCTTGACCGCCGCGTCGAGTTGCTTCTTGAAGTCGTCCGTCAGCTCTTTTTTCTCTTCAAGTCCGGTCATCAAGTCCCCATTATTGCTGTGCAGGTAAGCCAGAAGTGCCTTCTCGAAAGGCCGCACATGGGCCACTTCGACGTCATCCAGCGCACCACTGCTGGCGGCGAAGAGCACCACGGACTGTTCGGCCACCGACATCGGCGAGAACTGGTCCTGCTTCAGCAACTCGGTGACCCGCTTGCCGCGCTCGATCTGCTTGCGGGTGATTTCATCCAGATCCGAAGCAAACTGCGCGAAGGCCGCCAGTTCACGATACTGCGCGAGATCCAGACGAATGCCACCGCCCAGCTTTTTGATGACCTTGGTCTGCGCCGCACCACCCACCCGCGATACCGACAAGCCGGCATTGATAGCCGGACGGATACCGGAGTTAAAAAGGTCGGTTTCCAGATAGATCTGGCCATCGGTGATGGAAATCACGTTGGTGGGCACGAAGGCCGAGACATCACCCGCCTGGGTTTCGATGATGGGCAGGGCGGTCAAAGAACCGGTTTTGCCCTTCACTGCACCGTTGGTGAATTTCTCGACGAAATCGGTGTTGACGCGCGCCGCACGCTCCAGCAAACGGGAGTGCAGGTAGAACACATCACCCGGATAGGCTTCACGGCCAGGCGGACGGCGGAGCAACAAGGAGATCTGGCGATAGGCCCAGGCTTGCTTGGTAAGATCGTCATACACGATCAGGGCATTCATACCGCGGTCGCGGAAGTATTCGCCCATGGTGCAGCCAGCGTAAGGCGCCAGATACTGCATGGCGGCGGACTCCGAAGCGTTGGCGGCGATCACCGTGGTGTATTCCATCGCGCCGTGTTCTTCGAGCTTGCGCACCACGCCAGCGACGGTCGAAGCCTTCTGACCGACGGCGACATAGATGCACTGCACATCCTTGCCTTTCTGATTGATGATGGCATCGACGGCGACTGCGGTCTTGCCGGTCTGACGATCGCCGATGATCAACTCGCGCTGACCACGGCCGATTGGCACCATGGCGTCAATCGCCTTGATACCCGTCTGCATGGGCTCATCAACGCTTTGCCGCTCGACCACGCCGGGCGCGATTTTTTCGAGAACGTCGTATTCCTCAGTTTCGACGGGGCCTTTACCATCGATAGGCTGGCCCAGGGCGTTCACCACGCGACCCAGCAGCGCCTTGCCGATGGGAACCTGCATGACCCTGCCGGTACACTTGACGACGCCGCCCTCTTCGAGGCCGGAGAACTCGCCGAGCACTACCGCGCCGACGTTATCCTGTTCCAGGTTCATGGCCAGCGCGAAGCGGCCGCCGGGGAGTTCCAGCATTTCACCGTACATCACGTCTTCCAGACCGTGAATACGAAGAATACCGTCACTCAAGCTGATGATAGTGCCCTGCGAGCGCGTTTCGACGCGGCCTTCAAAGCCGGCGATCCGTGCGCGGATCAGTTCACTGATTTCCGATGGATTCAGTTGTTGCATACTATTTCCTCAAGACTTAGCTGCGAAGGGTTCGGGCAAGTTGCTGCACTTGTCCACGCACGGAAGCATCTATGGTGAGATCACCCGTATGAATAACTAGGCCACCAATCAAAGCGGCGTCCACCGATTCCCGGAACGCGACTTGGCGACCGGCAAAACGACGCTCCAGCGCCGATTGCACGGTCGTCTTCTGATTGGCGTCCAGAGCGACGGCGCTGGTGACCAGAACGTCGACAATGCCCTCTGCATGCCGCAGGGCGGCACCGAAAAGCGTGCCGATCTCGGCCGTCGCCGGCCACCGATCATGGTGGATCAACAGGGCCAGAAATGCCTCCCAAGCCTTGCTCTCCACCTTCACTGGCGCGGCACTGAGCAGCGCCACTTTTTCGGCCTCAGTGCGCTCGGGATCACTTAGAAAAGCCCGCGCCTGCGCATCCGTAATCATTGCGGCAAGAACCTGCAGGGCATCCGCCCAAGCCTGTTCCTGACCGCTCTCTTTCGCCAAATCATACAGCGCCTCGGCGTAGGGGCGTGCCACCGTGATCAGATCGGCCATGGGAGTCTCCTCACAATTGGCCGACCATACGGTCGATGATGTCGCGATGGGTCTTATCGTCGATTTCCCGATGCAGGATGCGCTGGGTGCCATCGACCACCAGATCCACCACCTGACCGCGCAGCACTTCACGCGCCCGGTTGGTTTCGACGTCGATTTCAGCGCGCGCACCGGCGATGATGCGATCAGCCTCCTCCCGCGCCTTACCCTGGGCCTCTTCGCGCAGTTCCACACCGCGACGCTCGGCGTTGGCGATAATTTCTGCCGCCTTTTCCTTGGCTTCACGGAGCAGCTCTGTCGCCCGCTTTTGCGCCAGGGCCATTTCTTCTTTACCGCGTTCCGCTGCTGCCAGACCATCGGCAATTTTCGCGCGACGGTCGTCCATGACCCTGCGCAGAGGACCATACATATACTTGTACAACAACGCCACCAGGATGACGAAGGTGATCAACTGAATGATCAGTGTTCCATTAATACCTACCGGATTCATGACTACCTCACTTGCAAGTGGGCCGGCTCAGCCGGCCCAGCATCAGCCCAGGAACGGGTTGGCGAAGAGGAACCAGAAGCCGAAGGCCAGAATAATGAAGGGGAAAGACTCCATCAAACCGGCAAAGATGAAGGTATTCACCAGCAACTGCGGGCGCATTTCCGGCTGGCGGGTGATGCCTTCGATCGTCTTGGAGGTGATCAGACCCCAGCCAATGGCGGAACCCAGACCAGCGGCGCCAAAAATGATACCTACGGCAATGGCAGTAGCAGCAACAATAATGGTATGTGCGTCCATGATAACTCCTTACAAGTGTCGCAAAGTGGAATAATAAACTGGTTAATGATCCTGCATATTCGCCATGCCGAGGTAGACCACGGTCAGCACGGTAAAAATAAACGCCTGCAGGATAATGATTAAACTTTCGAACAGGGACCAGACGGTACCCATCACCAGCTCGCCCCACCACGGCAGCATGCCCAGCAGCAGGAAGACCAGCTCACCGGCGAACATGTTGCCAAAAAGTCGCAGGCCAAGGCTCAGCGGCTTGGTGATCTCTTCAATCAGCGACATGATGATGTTCATCGGCGCCAGCCAGATTCCGAAGGGATGGGTCAGATAGGTCTTGAAGTAGGAAAAGCCCTTGACGCGCAGATTGGTCGCCACCATCAGCAGGAAGATCGCGATAGCCACACCCAGCGTCGTATTCAGATTGACGGTCGGGGTGATGCGGAACTCCGCAATTCCAAACCAGTGCGCGACCATGCCGGGCAGGTAGGCAGGGATAACATCCAGGCTGTTCATCAACAGAATCCAGAGAAAAACCGTTATCGCGACCGGCGCGATCAAAGGATCTTTAACGGGGAAACTGCCTTGCACCAGGTCATCAATGAAATCGACCGCGCCCTCCAGCCAGTTCTGCATCCCGCTCGGGGTGCTGGTCTGCAAACGTGAGCCCACCACCATGGCGGTGATGACCAGAATCGCGGCCATGACCCAACCCATGACGATGGTGTCGAGATTAAAGGTCCAGAAGCCTTTGCCGATGGACCAGTTTACGAGGTGATGGGCGATATCGCCTGATGCCACGCTTAACTCCTTTGCCTGGAACGTTCCCGCACCAGAAATGCCAAAAATACGAAATGGGTCAGCAAGAATCCGGCGACCAGCCCGACAACCGGCAGGCGCAACCAGAATATCGCAAAAATCAGTCCGAGGATGGTGATAATCCAGCGCTGCAACACCGCTCCGCCCAAGCGCTGTGCAGCGCGTTGCGTGGAGGCGGGGAGCGCAACAAGGCGTCCACCCAAAATGAGCATGTTGATTACGCTCAAGAATGCGGCAAAGAGCACTGCGTAGGCTGCTTCCCGCCCCCAGCGCCAAGCCGCTATGGCGGCCAGCAGCAGGGCCACCGTCAGTACGGTTGCGGTCACTTGCCCCACGTACGCCGAGAAATTGACCATCGCCGTTTGTTTTTTGTGCTCTTTCAACAGGCAAGTCTTGAATACGCGCTGAGTCTAAACACGCTGATGCAGCCCGTCAAGCGTCGAAACTCAGCTTTCGTCATCATCCAGCGACACACCCAGGCGTTGAAAAAGTGCCGCCTCCTGTTCCGGATCCTCCCAGCGAATCCGCAATTCGCCGCCCCGCCTCTGGGCACGCAGGTCGACGGACAAGCCCAGGTGCGCGGCGATCCGGGCAGAAAGCGCAGCAATATTGGGGTCCGGCTTTGCCTTGGGTACTTTGGCCCGGCCCTCGGCCTGGACCAGTCGCTCGGTGGCCCGCACACTCAGGGCCTCACGGACGACTTTTTCCGCAAGCTGCACCTGGCGCCTGTCCGGCAAGGTCAACAGAGCGCGGGCGTGCCCCGCGCTGAGGGCGCCATTTTCGACATGGGGATGGAGGTCTGGGCAGAGGCGCAGCAGGCGCAACTGATTGCTGATGGCGGCCCGGGAACGTCCCAGAGATTCCGCCAGCGCTTCGTGACTGAGGCCGAACTCGTCGAGCAGGCGTTGCAGGGCCTGGGCTTCTTCCAGAGGATTAAGAGCCTGGCGCTGGATGTTTTCGATAATGCCGATGGCGAGGGCTTGTTCGTCACTGCACTCCCGGATCACCGCGGGGATATGGCTGAGGCTGGCCAACTGCGCGGCACGCCAGCGGCGCTCACCGGCAATGATTTCGTAGCGACCGCCGCCGATGGCCCGAATAACAATGGGCTGCACCACCCCCTGACTGCGGATGGAGGCGGCCAGTTCTTCCAGAGACTCCTCGCTGATCAAACCGCGTGGCTGATAACGGCCGCGTTGCAGCAGATCAACGGGAACCTCACGCATAGCGCCGCCCGCGTTCCCTTCACTGGCGAAGAGGGCGTCCAGTCCGCGCCCGAGACCGACCCGCTTCACTCCACCCACTCGCGACGTAAAAACTCAGCGGCGACCCCCTGATAGGCCCGCGACCCGGCACAGGCCGGATCATATTCCAAAGCAGCGCGGCCAAAACTGGGGGCTTCAGCCAGGCGGATATTGCGGGGAACCACCGTACGATAGAGTTTATCCGGAAAATGACGCTCCAGCTCCAGCCCCACTTCGGAGGAGAGGCGGTTGCGCGTGTCGAACATGGTTCGCAGCAGGCCATGCACTTCAAGGCGTGGATTGAGCTGCGCACGCACCCGGCGCACGGTGCCGAGCAACTGGGTCAGGCCTTCGAGGGCATAATATTCGCACTGCATGGGGATCAGCACGCTATCCGCGGCGACCAGGGCGTTAATGGTCAGCATATTGAGCGCGGGCGGGCAGTCGATCAGCACATATTCGAAGTTACTCACTGGGGCCAACGCATTTTTAAGATGCCGCTCACGGTCGGGGCGGCCATAAAGCTCAACCTCCGCCCCGGCAAGATCGGGGCTGGAGGGTGCGAGAGAGAGACCCGCCGGAGAGGCGTTCAGCAGCACCGCACTCAGCGGCAATTCGCCGAGGAGGACGTGGTAAATGGTCGACGTCGCGCTGCTGCCGAAACCAAGGCCGGTAGTGGCGTTGGCCTGGGGATCGAGATCAATCAGGAGGACGCGTTTACCCACCTGGGCCAGTCCGGCGGCCAGATTGACGGCGGTGGTAGTCTTACCCACCCCTCCCTTTTGATTGGCAATAGCGACAGTGCGCATGATGACTGGATGGACTTCCATCTTCGACAGTGATTCCCCTTAGAGTACCCCGTAGCGGCGCAAGGGGCTAGGGCGTGGTTGCGGATACCTACCAGGAAAGCAGCAGACGGGGCGGCAGGTCGGGGACAGCGAGCTCCTGACGCGCGATGCGGAGGGTTGCGGCGCGCGGCCAAGCGGCCAACTCCGCCTCGACACCCGGACCCTTCTGCGCGAGCACCCGCGTGTGTGGACCCTGCAAGTGCCGGGTCATGGCGTCGAAACGGGCAAGGGGCGCAGTGGCGCGGCTGATAATGACTTGCGGGAGGGGATCGGGGTGGTAATCTTCGCTGCCCTGTGGGGCAACTTGCACGTTGGCCAAGCCGAGATCCGCGATGACATGGCGGAGGAAGGCTACCCGCTTGGCCGCCGGTTCAACCAGGGTAAACGGTTGCGCCGGGCGGCAAATGGCCAGGGGAATACCGGGCAATCCGGCACCGCTGCCGATATCCGCCACCGCGCCCGCCGGCAGGTAGGGCAGCACCGCCAGGCTGTCCAGCAGATGGCGGGGCACCATCTCCAGGGGATCGCGCACCGCCGTCAGATTGTGGGTGGCATTCCAGCGCTGCAGGAGGGCGAGGTAGCGGATCAGCAGAGTACGCTGCTCCGCATCAACACTTTCGAGGCCGAGGGCCACCAGCCCGGCATCCAGACGGGCGCGCAGTACCTGCGGAGATCGCTCCGGCTTGCCCATCGGAATCAGCCAGCCTGCTGCAGACCGCGACGTTTCACGTGGATCAGGAGCAGGGAGATGGCCGCCGGGGTCACACCAGGGATGCGGCTGGCCAGACCAATGGTCTGGGGCCGCTGACGGGCGAGGCGCTGCAGCACTTCGGTAGAGAGACCGCGCACCGCGGCATAGTCCATGTCGGCAGGGATATCCGTACCCTCCCAGCGCGCGGCGCGGGTGATCTCATCGTGCTGGCGGGCGACGTAGCCGGCGTATTTACATTCGATCTCCAGTTGCTCCCGGGCCTGGGCATCCGTACAAAGGGGCAGCTCGAGGGTGTTGAGCAGGCTGACGTAATCCCAGTCAGGGCGGCGGAGGAGTTCGAGGGCGGTAACATCGCGGGAGAGGGGCTGCTCCGTCTTCGCCGCAATACGCCCGGCGCTGGCGCTGCCGGGGTGGATGCGCAGGCCTGCAAGGCGGCGGCGCTCCGCCTGCACGATGTCCTGCTTGGTACTGAAGGCCGTCCAGCGCGCATCATTTACCAGCCCCAACGCCCGGCCATGGGGGGTCAGGCGCAGGTCGGCATTGTCTTCGCGCAGTTGCAGGCGATACTCGGCGCGACTGGTGAACATGCGGTAGGGCTCGTCGAGACCGCGGGTGACGAGGTCATCCACCATCACCCCCAGATAGGCCTCATGGCGGCCGGGCGTCCACGCCGCGAGATCACGGGCGCGGCGGGCGGCGTTGAGTCCGGCGAGCAGCCCCTGTGCCGCGGCCTCTTCGTAGCCGGTGGTGCCGTTGATCTGGCCCGCACAGAAGAGGCCGGGCAGGCGCTGGCTTTCGAGACTGAGATGGAGGTCGCGAGGGTCGAGGTAGTCGTACTCGATGGCATAACCGGGGCGCAGGAGGACGGCGTTCTCCAGGCCGCGCATACTGCGCACCAGTTCCACCTGCACGGTAAAGGGCAGGCTGGTGGAGATGCCATTGGGATAGACTTCGTGGGTATCGAGGCCTTCCGGCTCCAGAAAGATCTGGTGGGAGCTTTTGGCGGCGAAGCGCACGACCTTATCTTCGATGGACGGGCAGTAACGCGGGCCCACCGACTGAATGTGGCCACCATACATGGCCGACTGGTGCAGATTCGCGGCGATGATCTCGTGGGTGCGCATGTTGGTATGGGTAATATGGCAGGCGCGCTGGGGCACCGCGATGCGCTGGGTCATGAAGGAGAAGGCGGGCGGCGGGGTGTCACCGGGCTGCGCCTCCAGTACGCTGTAGTCGATGCTGCGACCGTCGATGCGCGGCGGCGTACCGGTCTTCAGGCGCGCCACCGGAAAGGCCATCGCGCGCAAACGCTGGGCGAGGGCGTTGGCAGGCGGGTCGCCGGCCCGGCCGGCGGCGTAGCTTTGGTCACCCATGTGCACCCGGCCCCCGAGGAAAGTCCCGGTGGTGAGAACGACCTGGGGTGCGCGCAGCACCAGCCCCGTTTCGAGGATGACCCCCGCGAGCTGATCGCCCTCCATGAGCAGATCGCCGACCATGCCCTGGAACAGTTGCAGAGCGGGAATGTCTTCGAGCAGGCGCCGCACCGCGCGTTTGTAAAGGCTGCGGTCGGCCTGGGCGCGGGTAGCGCGTACCGCCGGGCCCTTGCTGGCATTGAGCGTGCGGAACTGGATGCCCGCCTGGTCGATGGCGAGGGCCATGATACCGCCGAGGGCGTCGACTTCTTTGACCAGATGCCCCTTACCGATACCACCGATGGCCGGATTGCAGGACATCTGGCCGATGGTGTCGAGGTTCTGGGTGAGCAGGAGTGTACGCACGCCGAGACGGGCGGCCGCAGCAGCCGCCTCCGTCCCGGCGTGACCGCCGCCAACGACGATGACATCAAATTGATTTTGCATGGCGGGATTATCCGCGTTTCCGCCGGGTTTTGGCAATTTTTTTCAGGATAAAACGCGCCGCGAGGGGGCCCGTGATCACTTTGCCATCCCTACCCAGTTGGGTGAGCCGGTTTTCGCCGACACGGTAGAGCGTCGGCCCAGCGCCCACGCCCTCCAGCCGGATGGTGTTGCCATCAACCCAGGAGAACACATTCCCGCGCCGAAAAAGCTGGTCACCACGATCCACGTATTGGGTGGTGATCTCATAGGCGTGATCTTTGTTTAACGTGATGACCTCACGCACGCCGGGGCAGTCTGCGCAGGGCAGCACACCCGCATAGGTGCCAACCCAATCTAGTGTCGCATGACGGGTGTGGGCGGTGCCCGGCTTCGGGGCTGGCGTCCGGGTTGTTGCGGCGGGTTGAGTGGCGCAACCGCCCAGGAGGATGGCGGCGGAGAGCAGCAGGGCGTGCGGCCTTAGCACCGCCAGACCCCTGCCGCCCGATCCACATCCTCCTGCAATTCCAGTAAAATCAGCCCCGGAAAAGCCCCTGCCAACTCCCCTAAACCCAGCCGATACGCCATATTCTGCGGCCCGCGCCCAGCATACGCCCCGGCCCACGTCTCATAAAACAGCAAGCCGCCGGGCCGCAGCGCCGCCGCCAGCGCCGGAAACAGCGGTCGATGCAAAAAATGCGCAACCACGATCACTGCAAATGACGCGGGCGCCGGTGGCTGGGCAATCACATCCCGGCATTGCCCCTGCAGGGGCAAGCCAACGGCCCGCTCGCGCAGCCCGGCCACGGCGCTTTCCGCATAATCCCAGGCCTCAGTCTCCAGGCCGCGGCGCGCCAGAAACAACGCATTCCCGCCCCGTCCACAGGCCAGATCCAGCGCCCGGCCACTGGCGGGCAGCCAA
>JAAOMR010000205.1 GCA_018853935.1 Acidithiobacillus ferrivorans | reverse complement strand
CGACCGCCAGTAAAGCATTGCATGTCGATCCCTGGCAGCCACGTGCCAATATTATCGGCGGTGCCCGCTATCTGCGCCGCCTGCTGACACGCTTCCACGGTAAACTGCGCCTGGCGCTGGAGGCTTACAATGCAGGACCTACAGCGGTGGCAGAGGGGGTCATTCCAATCCCTGCAGTTACCTACGCAAAACAGGTGATGGCGCTGGCTGCCTGATGTCATTGCGCTGAATCACGCGGTTAACGTGTCGCTCGGACATAGCGGGCAATGCTTTGCCGGGCCATCACTTTGCCGATCAGGTCGTCGTAATCGGGAACACGCGCCCTGGCCCAGGCATCGGCATGGCGGGCGTACAGTGTGGTCGTCGCAGAAGTATACAGCGTGCGAAACTGCCAGACCGCCATCCAAAAACAGGCCGTAGCCACACCCGCATCCATCAGCTCGGGAATCAATGGCAACGCCACTTTCATCAAGACTATGTCCAGGATGAAGCAGAGTAACAGCGCAGCAACCCCTATCCGCCAGCGCTTAGTTCGTTTGGGGGCCGAGACCCGTCCTAATTCGCGGGCGAGCAAGGCACGTTGGGAGTCCGCAGACTGTTGCGCTAAAGCAGGAGAAATCAGCACAGCACCGGTAATGGGATCGTGCAGGCCACCAGCATCATCTGCGAACGTGCTATAGAATACCGGCGTGTGTTCGTCTCCCAGACTATTGCGCAGGCTGGTGAGTTGCGCATCGCGGCGCAGCATATCTTTGATAAACATTACGGCTCCTCAGAGGGTGTGTCGGCAAGCAATATCCGACCTTTGCACTGCAGCTACTGCAAGATGCGTTCCTTACGTCACTGCCATTCAGAGGGTAGGACACCGCAATCATCGCCCTTTTTTGGTGCGGCAGCACATCATACGAGTGCGCTTGCACCAAAAAGACGCTCTACCCATAAAAGACTCAACGCGCCACTCTGCCCCGCCCTCCCCGTCGACCACGGCAAGCTTCCATGCGATTTTTCCGCAACCCGCGCGGCAAGGGTTGGCCTTCGCTATAGACCGACAGGGATTGCAGGGTGGCCGACGCAGCCAGGGTGATCAGCTTGACACCTTTACCCTTGGGCAGATTTTTGACCTCTGCCAGCGGGAATAGCAGGCCATACCCATCGGAAGACAAGCAGAGGGTTTCGGCCCGAAGGTCGGTGACCGGCACCAACGGCAACGGCCGCTCATCCGCGTTCAAGGTTAAAAATGCCTTGCCCGCCCGGTTCCGGCCGGTCATATTTTCCAGTGCTGCCAGGAATCCATAGCCACCGGTTCCAGCCACCAACCATAGGCTGTCGCTGGCTCCGCAGGCTACCGACGTTAGCCCGGCGCCGCGCTGAAAGTCCACCTGACTAGAGGCCGGAATGCCGTCACCGCGCCCACCGGGTATTTGCGCGACCGCGATAGAGTAAGCTCGCCCGGCGCTATCCAGCAAGGCCAGCGTATCCACCGATCGCACCTCGAAGGCTTGCAGCAAGGCATCGCCTTCCTTGAATCCCAGAGCCGCCGTATCCAGTCCGTGACCGGAGCGGGTACGCAGCCAGCCCTTTTGCGAGACGATCACCGTGACCGGTTCGTCGGTGACGGCAGCAGCGATGGTCTGGATGGATTTGTTGGTGATCGCTGCATCAACTTCCAGCAGAGTGCGCCGATCATCACCGAATTTCTGGGCATCGGCGGTGATTTCTTCTGCAATCAGGGCACGCAGTCGGGATTCGTCCTGCAGGAGCGCGCTCAGGTACGCGGCGGTTTCCCGCTTGTCGTCCAGTTCTTTTTCCAGCTCAATACCAGCCAGACGCGCCAGTTGCCGCAGGCGAATTTCCAGGATGTCTTCTGCCTGAATCTCGCTGAGATTGAAGTGCGCCATGAGGTCGGCCCTGGGGTCGTCGGACTCGCGGATCACACGGATTACCGCGTCAATATCCAGCAGCACCCGTAAACGGCCCTCGAGAATATGGATGCGCGCCAGGGCCTTATCGAGGCGGAACTGGCTACGCCGTCGTACGGTAGTCACCCGATAGCGCACCCACTGCCGCAATATCCTGGTGAGCGGCATACACGGTGCTTTGCCATCCAGATCCAGCACCGTGAGATTCACCGATTGGTTGGACTCCAGCGAGGTGCGGGCCAGCAAGTAGGTCATCAGACTCTGCGGGTCTTGGTTGCGCGAGCGCGGCTCGATGACGATCCGCACGGCGTGGGCCTTGCCCGACTCGTCGCGCACGGTATCCATCTGGGAGAGCATGGCGCTTTTCGTCGTCTGCTGCTCCGGAGTGAGCGCCTTTTTCTTACCCTCCCCTCTGGCCTGTGGGTTGGAAAGGGTTTCTATCTCCGAGAGGATTTGTGCGGTGGACACCCCTGGCGGCAGTTGCTGTACCGCGATACGCCACTCCCCGCGCGCCAGTTTTTCGACCTCCCAGCGGGCACGCACCCGGATACTGCCACGCCCCGACAGATAGGCCTCGCGGATTTGCTGAGGCGGCGAAATAATCTGGCCACCGCCAGGAAAGTCGGGACCGGGAATCTGGAGCAGAATCTCGTCATCGGCCATATCCGGACGCAACACCAATTCCGCACAGACCTGCGCCAATTCACGCAAATTGTGGGGCGGAATTTCCGTGGCCATGCCGACCGCAATGCCGGAGGCCCCATTCATCAGTAGGAAAGGTAAGCGGGCGGGCAAGGTGACGGGCTCTTCCAGGGTACCGTCATAGTTGCTGCGGAAATCGACCGTACCCTCATCTATTTCTGCCAGCAGCAATTCAGAGATGGGCGTCAGATTGGCTTCGGTGTAGCGCATGGCGGCGGCCGAATCGCCGTCCAGAGAGCCGAAGTTGCCCTGACCATCCACCACAGGGTAGCGCAGGGTAAAATGTTGGGCCATACGCACCATGGCGTCATACACCGAGGTGTCACCATGGGGGTGCCATTTGCCGATCACCTCGCCCACCACCCGGGCGGACTTTACATGCTTAGGGGAGCGTTGCAGCCCCATGTCGCGCATGGCGTAGAGAATTCGCCGTTGCACCGGCTTCTGGCCATCGGCCAGCGCCGGGATCGCCCGCCCGGTTACCACGCTCATGGCGTAGGCGAGGTAAGCACGCGCGGCATATTCCGCGAGCGGCGGCTCGGGAGCTTCGCTAGAGTCCGAAGCACCATCCCCGGATGGCGGAGGCGGTGATGCTGGTGCGGCAGCGGATAATGCAGCGACTGTCTGCACCGCTTCGGGTGACACCAGCGCCGGAGCGTTACCGGTGACCGCCCCGGTTTCCGGGGAGTGCGCATTACCGATGAGATCGAAAAGATCCCGGGTGTTAGTCATGCCTGAAAGCCCTCGCCTTAAATATCAATGTCTGCTGACCAACCATCCCGCTCCATCCATTCGCGGCGCCCGGCGGCCGATTGCTTGGCCATCAGCAGACTGAAACGTGCATGCAGAGCAGCCTGATCAGCAGCGGCCATCGACAACGGGACCAGGGAACGCGTATCAGGGCACATGGCGGTTTCCCAGAGCTGATCCGGATTCATCTCACCCAAGCCCTTGAAACGCTGCACCGAGATGGCACTTTCCTTGACGCCTTCGGTGCGCAGACGATCTATTGCCGCGTCCCGCTCGGCTTCGGCTTCGCAGTAGATTTTGCGGGCCCGGCCGCGCCAGGTGGTGTCCACCCGGTATAAAGGTGGTTTGACTACGAAAACATGCCCCCGCTGGAGCAGAGCCGGGAAGTGCCGGAGGAATAAGGTCAGAATCAGCACCTGAATATGGCTGCCGTCCACATCGGCATCGGACAGGATCATGATTTTGCCGTAGCGCAGTCCCGCCAGCACCCGATCCGGGTCCGCCTGAAAACTGTGGGCCTCGATGCCGAGGGCCACCGCCATATTGTGGACTTCCTGGTTTTTGAAGATCTGGTCCGCATCCACTTCCCAGGTGTTGAGCACTTTGCCGCGCAACGGCAGCAAGGCCTGATATTCCTTATCGCGCGCCGCCTTGGCCGAACCGCCGGCAGAGTCTCCTTCAACCAGAAACAACTCATTGCGCTGAATATCCTCACTTTCACAATCCGTCAACTTGCCGGGAAGTGTCGCCAGGCCAGAGCCCTTCTTACGCTCGATCTTTTGCGCGGCACGGGTACGGGCTTGGGCATTCTGGATCGCCAACTCGGCGATCGCCTTCCCCGCACCCGGATGACTGTTGAGCCAGAGTTCGAGCGGATCACGCACGGTCTGCGCCATCAACTTATGGGCATCGCGGCTGGTGAGTTTATCTTTGGTCTGCCCCTGAAACTGCGGATCAAGCACCCGGGCGGAGAGCACCAGCGCCATCTTACCGGTAACATCATCCTGTACCAGTTTGAGCTTGGCGGGGACGAGGCTGTGGTGCTCCATAAAACTGCGCACGGCCTCAAAGACCCCGGCCCGGAAACCCGACTCGTGGGTACCGCCGTTCAATGTCGGGATCAGATTGACGTAAGTTTCCGGGTTGGGCATCGCGTTGCCACTCCAGCACAAGGCCCAGGCGGCGCCCTCCCCTTTGGCGAAACCATTAGTGTCTCCGTCCTGATAAGAGGCCCCCGAAAAAATCGGGGTGGCCAGTTCGAGATCAGCGACGATTTCTGCGAGATATTCCGCCAGACCTTCGCTGTACTTCCAGACTACGGGTTCCAGCTCCGGCAGGGTAAAGGTCACTTGCAGGCCGGGGAGGAGAATGGCCTTGGCGCGCAGGAGATGGGTAAGCTCCCGGACATTGATTTTAGCCGAGTCGAAATACTGCCCGTTCGGCCATACCTGAACTCGCGTGCCATGGGTGCGCGGGCCACAATCTTCCAGCCGGGTCAGCGGCTCACTGACATCTCCCTGGGTAAACGCTAACCGATAGCGACCATTCCCTGTTCCCTGAGGATCGCGGGTTTTGATCTCGACTTCCACCCTTTGCGATAAGGCATTAGTGACCGCAACACCCACCCCGTGCAAACCGCCCGAAAAGCGATACGCCGACTCCCCGCCCATTTTGTCAAACTTGCCGCCCGCATGCAGGGTTGTGAAGGCCAGCTCGGCGGCCGGGCGGGATTCGCCGGGTGGTATGCCCACTGGGATACCTCGGCCATTATCTTCGACGATCACCGAACCGTCATTACAGACGGTGACGTCGATGCGTGTCGCCTGTCCGGCCAGCGCCTCGTCAGCGGCATTGTCGATCACTTCCTGAATGATGTGGGTCGGGCAGGTCGTTCGTGTGTACATCCCCGGACGTAACTTGACCGGCTCCAGCCCCTTGAGGACGGTAAATTGCTCGGCGCTATAGCTCAAATGGCGGTTCCCTTCTGCCTTCTCTTTCCATCATAAAGCTGAATTGGTCAAATTGGCAGCCCTGCGACCACTATTTTGCAGCCACCTCCGCATCCTCGTAGCACCTCGGGGTTTTCAGGGCTGTGCTAACACGCGCTGCCGCTTCGTTGGCAATCGTCATCTTAGTGTCACAAAACTGACATGATAGTGTCACATTAGGAAGTTACCATAAATAATGGATAGTCCGACACTGCCAACCAGCCGTTGGTGATCATAGTCTGACGATCCGTCGTTATGAATATGAATAATCCAGCGATAACCAGTGTGGAGTCATTCTAATGTTCAATATTCTCTTAGGTAACATCTATCTACAACACGTCCATGCAGTAGTTATGGAGACCCTAGCATGGCTGCATCTGCCAACATGTATTCACACCCCTCCGGAAGAGCGCAGAATTTTTCTGATTGCGCCCAACGCACACCAGTCAGGTCCGCAGGAGGTCGAATACGCTCTGGTAAAAAATGGCTACCGCGTGCAGAGGATCACCTCCCAGCAAGATGTAGAAAAACTCTCAGAAGGTGTCGGAACATACCACGTTGTAGTATATGGATGGCCAGATAATTCCCGGGAACATCTCCGGTTCCTGCGGGATATCGGTCATAAAACAGCGCCCTTTCTGGTCATAGGAGATAGTACAGAAGCAGACAGCGGATCGATAGCGGTCGCCGCGATTGAAGCGGGAGCCGCCGCCTTTATTCCGTGGGCTCTCGGGGAAGGGCTCCTGATGGCCCATCTCCGCAGACTTGCTGACGAGATGACTATCCGCCGCATGGAACTGGCAAAGTTACCAGGGCAGATTCAATTAGATCCCCGCTCTCGCAGAGTTTCGATATTCGGCCATGAACTTTATCTGCCAAAACAACTTTTCCGGCTCTTTGAATATATGGTGACACACCCCGATGAAGCGATATCTTATCACCAGCTTCTACAAGTCCTCGCAGAGGGAAAAAAGATATATATCGCACCGAATACGCTGGTAGTAAAAATTTACCGATTACGGAGGATACTGGAGGATACGGGGGTACACAGATGGTTGGAGACGATTCCCGGCTTTGGTTATCGCTTCTGTCCGCCGAAGCATGTTACCCGCCTGGTTGAACAGTCAACGCAGTAAAAGCGTAGTAAAGCCATATGACACCCATATATCATTTCCATGAATAAATTATGACTTTTCTAGGGACGAGCGCGCCATGCGTCGGCTAAAGGCCTCCAGAGCGGCATAAATGCCCGGCATTACCACCAGAACCAGGGGCAACTCCGCCAGCAATCCAGAGATAATGGCAATGGCCAGTGGGGCCTGCATTTCCGCCCCGGCTCCCAAACCCAGTGCCAGGGGCATCAGAGCCAGTATGGCGATAATAGCCGTCATCAGAACCGGTCGCAGACGCGTCCTTCCCGCCCTGACGAGTTCAGCGACGTCGCTATTCTGCGCCTCGGCAAAGAAGAAAATAGCGGTTTCGGTAACGATCCCGACAATCATGGTGATACCGATCATCGCCGTAATGTTGCGTTGCGTTCCGGTGATCCAGAGGCCGATAAAAACACTACCGAGGGCAAGCAACGCCGTCGCCAGAATGCTGAGGACGATGGTGAAGCGCTCATAGAGAAAAAGCAGCAGAACCGCCACCAACAAAATGGCGGCGAGCAGGACCAGCGCCAGCTCGTGCATGGCCTTCTGCTGTTCCCGGTAGAGACCACCATATTGCAGATATACCCCATGGGGCAAAGACAGATGGGCCAGCCGGGCTTTCACCACGCCCATAACCGTACCCATGGCCCGCCCCTCAATGCGTGCCGTGACGGCAACCATCGGCTTCAGATTTTCGGCTTGCAATTCCGCCTGTCCGGCCTTGATCTGAATCCGCGCGACCTGTTCCAGGGCCAGATAATGGCCATCCGGCGCGACAATGGGTAATCGCCGCAAACGGCGGATTTCATTCCAGCGATCATGGGGCGCCCGGACCCGCACCCCGACCATCTCCTGCCCCTGGGGAATCAGGCTGACCACCCTGCCTTCCATCAGGCTCTGTAACTGCGTGGTGACCTGCCCCGGCGTCATTCCCGCCAGGGCAGCCTTGACCGGATCCACATGAATATCCACCGCATCCCCGGCAATGGTGACTCCGTCAAAAACTTCCACCACACCCGGCACCGTCCTGATACGCTTGGCCACTTGTGCGGCGACTTTTCCCAGCGTCCGGGAGTCCGCGCCGAACACCTTGATTTCGACGGGCTGTGGTACGGCGGTAAGATCACCGATCAGATCCTCCATCAACTGTCCGGTTTCTACCCGCAGACCGGGCACCTGCATGTTGATTTGGTCGCGGACACTCTGCATCACCTGCCAGATGCTGCGGTTGCGGTGGGCTTTCAGACGAATGAAGAAGTCACCCGCATTGGCCTCGATGATGCCACCGCCAAGCTGCAGCCCGGTACGTCGAGAATAACTCGCCACTTCTGGCGTCTTCGCCAAAATCTGTTGCACCTGCTCCAGCAGGCGGTCGGTTTCGGCGAGGGAAGTGCCGGGAGCGGCCTTGTAGTCGAGAACGAAGCCCCCCTCGTCCATAGAGGGCATAAAACCGCTGCCCACCTGGGTATAGGACCAGCCCCCAAGGGCCAGAAAAGCGCACAAAATAGGCACTAGCAGTATGGGGCGTCGCAAAAGTTTCTCCAACACCTGGCCATAATGCAAACTGGTCCAGCCCAGGAGGCGACCCGGCCGCTCGGCCCTTTCGGCATCCCGGCTGGTCAGCAGGGCATCCGCCAGAATGGGAACCGCCAGATAGGCGACCAGAAAGGAAATAATCAGCGCGGCGGAGATGGAGATAGCCAGTGCCTGGAAAAAAGCCCCGGTCACCCCGGACAAAAAGGCCAGCGGCGCGAAGATGACGATCGTCGCCGCCGAAGAACCCGCCAGCGGCTTACTCATTTCCAGCGCGGAATGCAGCACCGGCACGCGCTCCCCAGGGTGTTCGCTGATGCGCCGCATAATATGTTCGAGCATGACGACGGCGTCGTCCACCACCAAGCCCACCGCAGCGGCCATACCGCCCAGCGTCATAATGTTAAAACTCTGATGAAGCACATAGAGAATCAGCACACTGGCCAGCAACACGCTGGGCAGGACGATGGCAACGATGAAGGTCAGCCGCAGATTGCGGAGAAAGGCGAGGAGCACCAATGCCGCCAACCCGGCACCGATAAAAATGGCATCCCGAACACTGGATGCCGCCGCCGTGATCAATTGGCTCTGGTCATACCAGGTGCTGATTTTTACTCCGGCCGGGATACTACCGACGTTTTGCCGCAGCAAAGTACGTATGGCTTGGTCAATCGCCACCGTATTAGCTCCGAGTTGCTGCTTGACGTTAACCAACACCGCAGGCTTGCCGTTGGCGGTGACTGTGGTCCACTGGGGAACTGTGCCGGGGTGGATTTGCGCCACATCACTGAGATCCACCACGCCGTTGGCACCCGTCTTGAGGACCGTGTGGCCAATATCTTGCGCATTTTTCAGGGGGCTCTCACTGAGAATCTGGTAGAGGCGATAGTGGCGCTGAAGACGTCCCACCGCAGTAATGATATTACTATTGGCGAGGGCATGTTCTACATCAGTGAGGCTCAGGCCGTAGCTTTGCAGGCGCATGGGGTCAACGATCACCTGATATTCTGCCTGCGCACCGCCTTGAATATCCACCTGTGCTACGCCGTGGACAGCCAGCAGCAAGGGGCGCAAGTCATAGTAGGCATAATGGCGCAAGGCCACGGAATCAAGGCGATCGGAAGTCAGGGAAAGACCGAGAATGGGGAAAACCGTCGGATCCATGCGCCGGGCGCGGAAGCGGGTATTGGGCGGCAGCCTCGGGAGTGTGCGATTGACGGCCGACTCCGCCTGCAGCAGGGCCGAAGTCATGTTGGTACCCCAGGCAAACTGCACGGAGATCTCCGCCGCGCCCCGCGCCGTGGTGGAGCGAATGCGCTGGACGCCAGGCACTGCGCGCAGGGCCTGCTCCAGCGGGCGAGTGACGGCAATTTGTGTTTGCGCGATGGGCATATTGCCCGAATCTGCGGAAACCACGATGCGCGGGAAAGTGATATTGGGGAACAGGGCGACGGGCATTTTCAACGCCACCATCAATCCAGCCAGCACCAACACCACCAGCATGAAAAGCAGAGAACGGCGGTGCCGTTGCAGCCAGTCACCCATCAGGATTTCCCGGCCACACGCAGGGCCATGCCATCCCGCAGTTCATAATTACCAAGGCTGACCACCCTCTCTCCCGCCTGCAGTCCTTTGCTGACCGCAATCCAGCCTGCTTCGCGCCAGCCGGTTTCAATCCAGCGCTGCTGCGCTTTACCGTGAACATCCACAAAACAATAAGCGCGACCGCCCTGCTGTAGAACAGCGCTGTCGGGAATAGCCAAAGCTTTATGGCGCCCCAGGATGATCTCCGCCCGCACCATGGCCCCAGGCAGCAGACTGGGGGTGGCGGCCATGGGGACGACCACCTGGGTGAGACGTGTTTTGGGATCGATCTGCCAATAAATCTGCCGAATCCTGCCTGATAACGGGGACTGAGCGCCGTAAACGGGACGGAGCTGAACGCTGTCACCCACTTTTACGCGGGGTAAATCTTCCGGCTCAACCCCCAGCACAATACGCAAGGCATTGCCGGTGCTGAGGCGCAGCAAGGGTTGTCCGGCGGCAACCAGATCACCCTGATGGATGGTCACGGCTTCCACAACACCACTAATGGGTGCGCGCACCGTACCGGCTTGCAGAATCTTTAGACGCGCCTGTAGATCGTGGAGGGTGGCTTGCGCCCTGGCAAAAGTTTGCCGGGCAACCTGCACCTCCGCATTGGTCGCCAGCTGCCTGCTACGCAGGGATTCCAAACGCTGCTGGTCCGTGCGGGCAAAGCGCACACCAATCTGCGCCTGCTGCAACTGGAGCTGATCATTGATGGAAGGGACCACCCGTAGCAACGCTTCCCCCTGATGTACCCGCTGGCCGCTCGCCACCAGCACCTGACTGACTAGACTTTCCGCTTCCAGCGACAAGGTTCGCCCACCCTCTGGTGCAAATTCCACGGTACCATAAGCCCGCAAATACTCTGCCAAGGGCATCACGCGTGCGGGAGTTAACTGGACCAGGGCTGCCACCGCCGCCGTCGCTGGCAGCGCCAGTATACTGAGCCCTAGTCCCAGACCACCCCATAGCCATACCGGTATCCGTCGCGTCACCGCCATTCTCCTCGTTATTGCCAAGGCAAGCCTACCGCCATTTCCAGAGCCACCTGTTGTTCAGCATAAGCCTGTTTGAGGGCCAGCAATTGCAGACTCTTGGCGAGGGCCTGACTGCGTACCGCCTCATAATCGATCAAAGTTACATTATGCTCCGCCGCCGCACTCCGCAGGCGCTGCTCGGCACTTTGCAGTTGTGGCACCTGCTGCTCCAGCGGGGTAATTTCCTGATGCAATCGGTGCAAATCGGCCACCAGGGCGGTGATTTCGGCACGGGTCTGAAAAAGGCGGGCGGTGTAGGCGGCATGTAATTGCGCACGGGTGGCTTCGGATTCGGCGATAACACCGCGATTGCGGTTCCAGAGTGGGATATCGAGATGGATGCTGGGGCCGATAGTCTGAATGTTCGAGGTGTCAGCCGCCCTGGAAAAACCGATGGTAAATCCCGGGTATTGGCCGAGAATCGCCCGGCGCACCCGCGCTTCCTGGGCTTGATAGCCCGCGCGCAGAGCCAGCAAATCCAGCCTGTGGCTATCAGCGAGAGGGACCAGTTGGGCTGCGCCGGGGAAATTTTTCAGCATTTCCGGCGCCCGCAAAGCGAGATGCATTCCTGGTGGCAACCCAATGACTTTGTTAAGATTCTGCCGCACCTTGGTCACTTGCCGACGCAGCGCCAACTGGCGGTCCTGACTATCCAGCCAGGCGATTTGCCGTAGCGCCGTGGTGGTGATAGTGGCGTCTCCCAGCCGGAGATTCTGGACCGAGGTTCGGTAGAGCTGATCCGTAGTGGCTGCGGCCTGCTGCGACACGGCCTCTTGTTCTTGCAGATAATACAGTTGCCGGGCCAGTATCCGCGCCTGGTTAGCCACCAGCCATTCCTGCCAGGCCACCTGATACTGCACCGAATGCGCTTGTGCCCGAGCAACATGCAGATCCGCAGCGCGGGCAAACAGGCTGGCCAGGCTCCAGCTCAGCCCCATGCTGTAGGCGTTATAGTAGCCAGCAGCCACATTACTGGGCAGGTCGGCGCTCAGGGCAAGCTGCGGGTCGGGCAGCAGGCCCGCCGCGAAGACCTGCGCCTTGGCGACGCCGATTTGTGCGCGCATCGCCCGCAGGTCCGGATTAAGCAGCACTGCGATCTCTCCGAGATCCTTGCCGGACAGGGGCGCGTGCAGGTTTACCGGGTGGGCGCTGGCGGGATGATCGTGGCGCAGGGCGGCAGCCATTGCCTGCGCCACCTTCGCCATAGCTGGCAGGCGGGTCTGCAAGGGCTCGGCGTGATAACTCGCGCAGCCCGTCAGAAGCCACAGAGGAAGGACGATGCGTCCGTGAACCGCGACAAGGCGCCACCAGCCTGATCTCTCAAAAATCGAATACATGATCCCTGCGCTCCGTGAGGGGTGATGATGGACTATTTGTTTTAGGATGCTACCACCATGTTTTATGATTCAAGGAAACGTGACAAGGCGCTGTCGATACATAAAAACCAGCCCTTGCCGGTCGCTCCGCGAGCTGAGTGTTATGCGTCCGCCGAGTCGATCGGCAATATGACGAGCGATGGTCAGACCCAGACCGCTACCGCCTTCCGCGCTGTCCGGCAAGCGGTAAAATGCATCAAATACTCTATGCGATTCCTCTGGAGGAATGCCCGGACCACTGTCGATGACCTCCACGACACCCTCTTCGCTAGCGCTACGGATTCGAATGGTCACCTCACCGTTTTCCGGGCTATAGCGCAGGGCATTGTCGACGGCGTTGCGTATCAGGCTATGCAGCGCCGCTTCCGTCCCCTCTACCCACACCGCGCCGTGCAGCTCCAAGCCAAAATCGAGGTTTTTCTGCTCCGCCAGCGGATATAGATCTTCCACCACCAAACGGGCGATAGCGGCAAGGTCCACCGGCTGATGCGCTGCCACTGCCGCCTGCTGGCGGGCCAGACTCAGCAACTGATCAAGCAGATGACGGGATCGCTCCAGACCGCTTTTGAGAGGCAGCAGGCGTTGTTTGCATTCGGCGAGGGATTCCGCCCGTTCCAGATTCTGCGCTTGTAGTGAGAGTGCTGTCAGCGGTGTCCGCAGTTCATGGGCGGCGTCGGCGACAAAACGGCGTTGTTGGGTCATCAGCAGCCTGACCCGCTCTAGCAGGCGGTTGATGGCACGCAGGAAGGGTGCGATTTCCTCCGGCACATCGCTTGCCGGTAAAGGCTCGGGATATTCTGCATTCTGCGCATCTGCCGCCTGGGCCAGGGCATGCACGGGTGCCAGACTGCGCATGACCAGATAGCGGGCAAATACGATCAGCAAAGGCACTAGCAGCAAAAGTGGCAACAGGGTCCGCAGAGCGCTATCGAAAGCGGCGTCACTGCGAACATCGGTAGACTGGGCAACGGCGAGTTTTTTACCCGGCGCTACCGGACGGACAAAGACGCGCCAGTTCTGGCCACCCACGTTCACCGTGTGGAAGCCGCTGCTCAAGTGAACCGGGAGCCTGAGCAAAGGTGCGGTCGACGGCTGGGATGTCGTTAAAGCTTGCACCACAATGCGCGCATCGGGGTCCACATCCGGAGGGGTCGCAACGGGCTTTTCCACGGTCGGCCAATGTTCCGGGGGGATCAGGACCGCGATCTGCCGCAAGGACGCATCCTGGTATTCCTGCGCCTCATCAAAGGCGAGCCAGAACGACGCCAGGCCGGCCAGCAAACCCATACACACAATAGCCATGCTCAATCCGATGGACAAACGGCCTTGCAGAGAACGTGTCATGGCCGGCGGACGACCATCCAACCGGCGCCACGGACATTTTTGATAACCTCCGCACCGAGTTTTTTGCGAATGCCGTGGATCAGGAAATCAATGGTGTTGCTCTCCACGGCTTCGTTCCAGCCGTATAAGCGCTCTTCGAGTTGGGCACGGCTGAGAATGGCACCGGGGCGCAGCAACAAAGCTTGCAGCAAGGCGAATTCCCGGGCAGTCAGCAGGACTTGTGCATCGCCATACTGCACTTCACGGGTGCTCAGGTTGAGTTGCAGCAATCCATTGCTGAGTACCGGGGTGGCCTGTCCGCCCTGACGGCGGATGATAGCGCGCAAGCGGGCCAGCAGTTCATCCATTGCAAAGGGTTTAACCAGATAGTCGTCGGCGCCGAGGTCCAGGCCATCGACCCGGTCCGCCAGCGCATCGCGGGCAGTGATGATGATAACGGGCAAGGTGCTGCCAGCGGCCCGGAGCTTTCTCAGCAGCGCGCGGCCGTCCAGTTTGGGTAGACCCAGATCCAGCAACACCGCCTGGTGCTCCTGGTTGCCGATGGCCCGCAAGGCGCTTTCGCCGTCCCGCACCCAATCCACGGCATAAGCCGCATCCCGCAGAGCCACCGTGATGGCTTCGCCGATCATTCGATCATCTTCAACGAGGAGAATACGCATAAGTAACCTCCAGTATATTCCCGATGGCTCCGCCCACCAAAAAGCCCCACCACCTGAGAGCGGGTAGGGCTTTTGCAAAACCAGTGATCAATCCGGATGCGTGCCTTCGGTAGAGTTCTCCAGAACGGCCCCGGTTTTAGCATCGACGCCTACCTCATGGGTGACCTGGCCGTTTTTGATGTCGAAAGAATAACGCAAACCGCTCCCACCTTTCTCCTGCTCCAGTTCTTCGTCCGTGATTTTGCCGGGGTATGCCTTCATGGCAATAGTCCGGGCCGATTCGATAGATACCTTAGCATTGCCCGCCAGATTCTGGCCGGTGAAGGCGAAGGCACTAAGGGATGCTGCGCTCAAAATTACACCCAGCACGCTAATGACCACTTTATTTGATATTCCCATGATGTCACTCCTTTCCAATAGATTGAGGTCTGGTGGATGCTTGTGCTTCCACCGTGTTGCTCACTCTACCACCGCGGAATTAGCGCAGACTTAGCGCCGAATGATCCGAGCTGTAACGCACGGCAACACGACAGCCCTCTACCACGCAAGGAATAAATATCGGCAGAAAAGCCCCAGACACAACACGCTGGAACCTTTCTGCCGAAAATGACAAGCAACGGCAAACCTAGAAGTTTACCGCAACACTTCCATATACCATCAGCGGAGCACCGGGCAACGCCAGTACCTGCCCGGCCGAGTTGCCACCCAAAAGCCCACCAGCCGTAATATACTGAAACTCATTGTAATGATTATTCGTAAGATTGAGGACATCGACACTCAGCTTGACATTTTTCAACCCTGGAACCCTTCCACGAGTAGGGATGGTGCTGTCAAAACCCAGGTTCACCGTACCATAGCCCGGCATTTTCTGCAGGCTGGGTGCCGTCGTATTATCATTGAACATGCTCTGTGCGCCCGTGTACTGATACCAGACCCGTGGCTCCAGCAACACGCCCGCAAGATAATAACTGTACGCCGTGCCGATATTAAAGGTGCTGCTCGGCACATTGGATACCGGTAACCCGCTGTAACTGACGCCGCCGGTCACGTAGTGGGCGAAGGTCGCCTTTTCCAAATTGAGATTGGCAAAAACATGCAGGTTGTAAATAGGGTCATCTTCCAGTGTCATATTGACACCCTGATAGATGGAATCACCATTCGCATCTCCCAGATAATTTCCATTACTATCAGTGAACGGAATATACTGGTTGGTATAATGCAGATGGTAAAAGCTCGCGGACAACAGGAAATTGTGCAAATAGGCAGCATCCTTAAAATGAACCTTTACACCGGCGTTGTAGTCTGCGCTTTTTTCCAGATTGTAAATAGGAGGCGTACTTTGATACAGACCACCGCCCCCGCCCACCTGCGGCTCTTTGTAAGCCTGCGCATAGCTGGCAAATACCGCCAGCCATTTGATCGGCTGCCAGTTGAAATCCACCGAAGGTTCCACCTCGGTGAAGCTGTTGCTGGCAGCCGGGAGCGCACCTTGATTATGCTGCGGATACAAGGCATAAGCCGCAGCGAAATCCGACTGCGCGGCAGGCGTGTAATTGGTCTGATAATTGATGAAGCGGACGCCCGGTGTGATATGTAGGCTTTTTATCGGGCTGATTCGATCCTGGATGAACGCCGCGAGGTCGGTCTGATCGAAATAATTGCTGCGGTAATGCGCATTCGGAACGGATAACGAACCATTGTACGGCGGGTTGGTATTATAAAAGGCGTTCCGCGAGTTATACCGGCTGTTCAGGAAAAATCCGCCCACGTTCACATCGTTGTAAGGCAGCGCCACCGAAAACCACAGCTTGTCGCCGTACACACTGGTATGTGGGTTATTGTATTCGTACAGATTACCCGGATTGGACAGTCCGTAGTTGTTATAGTGGAAATGCAGACGGTGGCCATTGCGGTACCAGAGTGTGTTATGCAGACCCACCATACTGTCCAGTGCGATATTCAGTTTGCTGTAGACCAGCCAGGTGCTGTTGCTGTCCTGTTTGAACCAGACGTTTTCCGGCAGTGAGGCATAGTACCCTGAGCTTGCCTGGCTATACAGCGGCGAGTTTGCCGTACCATCCATGGTCACACCGGCAATAGGGCTGAGGGGGATGGATACCGGCCGGTAACCGGAACCTTTCGCCAGGTAGGCGCCCAGTGAAAAGTCACCGTTGCTGAAGGTCTTGCGGGTTTTCAGGAACCAGGCGTAGTTATAACTGGGGTTAGCAAAACCATCAGGGGTTTGCCGGTAACTGTTGCCGGAACCGGAGCCACCCGCCAGAATCGTGGACCAGCCGTCGATGTTCCCGGTGCGCAGGTTGAAGACAATATTTTTGGTATTGTAGCTGCCGTAACTCATTTTGATCGAGGCGCCGGCCGTTGTGGTGGGCTGCAAGGGGACAAAATCGATCTGGCCGCCGATGTTGTTATACCAGCGATCCACCGGATTGCCGGGACCATAGGTGATGCCTATGCCCTGTAGAATGCCGTTCTGCGGTACCTGCGGGCTCTCCCAGAGGCCACTGGAGGGATTGACCATGGGGACGCCGTCAAAGGTGACGGAAAGACTGCCGTTGTCAATCTGGCCACCGGAAAAACCGCCCCAACCCTGCTTGATCCCGTTCACGCTGATGGAATTTTTGGTGGATCCGGTATATCCGTAGCTAGAGACACTGACGCCCGGCGCGTAAGACAACGCCTGCGCGCTGCCGCCCACCGGACCGGCCGCCGCCAATTCATGTTTACCCAGCACTTTTACCGATTGTCCTGAATTAAAGCGGGTTTTCTGACTCAGGGAGTGCGCCTCATTACTCCCGAGGTAAGAAGTTCCCTGCGCCGCGGCATTAACCTGACCAACGTCGACGGCAGCATGATCGGCACTTGCCGTGCTGGCAGTGACGCCATCGGCCAGGGCAAGTGCGCTCGACAGCATCACCCCGGAGGCCATGAGTGCAACAATTATAGGACGTAAATTCGTGGTGTTACGCATATTTTAAGACACTCCCTAGTTATGATCGGCAGCCCTAAGGAATCTTTTAAAGAGTCTTTGGGCTTTTCAAAGAGGGAGTATCATAATCAACGAATGTGTCGATAATGTGACAAATCAATGACTTTTTTATGATATTTTTAGGGGCCCATCTAAAAAGAGGATAATACGCCGCTGGATAGATGCGATGCCGGTTCTCGGCAGAAGGCGGTTACCCTAAAGTGTAATCGGAGCACAAGGTATTGGTCTATATAACCTAGTCAGCAGGCAATGCTATCATCAGACGCCGGATCGTGCTGACGATTTAACCGACACCCAAGGAGAATCAGCCTATGGAACAGAGTTCAACCCCGCATGTCACCTACTGGAATACCGGCACCCGCCTCCTTCACTGGGGCATGGCGCTCACCGTGAGTTTTCAGCTCCTCATCAGCCTGATCATGGAACATCCCAAGCCGGGTCGGGTGCTGACATCTACCCAGGCCCTATCCTTTGAACTCCATGAGTGGGTGGGTCTGGCTGCGGTTGGGGTCATCATCGCCCACTGGGTATGGAGCGCACTGCTCACCCGTGACGACAGTGGCTTCCGCCACCTGTTTCCCTGGGATGCCAAAGGACGGGCGAAACTCCTGGTGGAATTACGCCAGATCCGGCGTTTTCAATTACCCCAGGGAGGCCCCGAAGGGGGGCTGGCAGGGCTCGTCCATGGGCTGGGATTCCTCGCCGTCTCCGCTATGGCGGCCACCGGCGCCGTACTTTTTTTCACCTATCCAAAGAACGGTGCGGAAACGCCTTTCGTCGGCAACGTCGCCGATCTACATAGCCTCATCGCCAACCTCGCCTGGGTGTACTGGTACGCCCATATCGGCATGGCGCTGTTGCATGAGATCCTGGGTCATCGGGTTCTGGCGCGTATTTTCCTCCCGCGCCGGTAAAACGCCCCTAATTTTCTTTACGAGGTGGGGTGAGATAAACCCAGACCGCCAGAAAAAGGAACGCGATGACGTAGATATTGGTGGTACCTAGGACATCGCCCTTGTTCGCCGTGGCGCCCGGCAGAAACGGTGCGCCCCAACCTTCTGCCGTGGTCCAGACGCCAATGCTGTAGGCAATACCTACGGGAATCACCCAACGCAGGCCGCGGCCGATGATCAGGTAAAAAGCGATAATACTTTCCATGATCGCGGCAAAATAACCAAAGAGCACCGGCCCGACCCAGGTGATGACCATGATGAAGAAGCTGATGTAAGCGGCAATCCATGCCGGCTCGCCCGGCAGGGCCTGCTGCAGGTAGGTGACCGCATGATTGATAAAATAGGGCTGCCATTTCCAGAAAGCATCGAAGGCCCAGAGAATGCCGAACAAGACACGTGCGGTGTGCATGGCCGGTGCATAAATAGGACGATGCGGTACTTTACTGAGACTCAGGCCCTCCCAACTCCGTGTCCAGATCACATAGAGGAAACAGAGTGCATAGATGATGGCGGTACCGGGATCGGTCGCGCCCTGGGTGTAGGGGCCGCCAAAGCCGCCAACGGTACTCCAGAGCCAGAGGTTATAAATCACCCCCACCCAGGCCAGCAGTGGCAGGCCGATACCGGTAATGAGGGAAATGGCGAGAATGGCATCGAGCGCAATAGTCGCATACGCCACATGCTGCGCACCCAATTGCTGGACCAGTTGCGCCATCCAGTGACCATAGCTGGCGATCCAGGCGGGTTGTCCGGACACCCAGTCAGCATTGAAGGTGCCGAGAAAGTGCGTGCTGTAAGCAGGATTAAGTTGTAACCAGGTATTGATCAGCCAGATCAGACCAAAAAGGATGCGAACAGCACCGAAAGCCTGTTTACGACGCGGTTCCAAGGGCTGGGGTGTTTTCATCATACCTCTCATTGTGTCATTAATAATACGGACATTCTTCAGGAAATCGACAAGAAGGTCAAAGGTCGGAAAATCTTTTGCTCTGGTTATAAAGAACAAACACCATGAAAATACTGATCATCGAAGATGAACTAAAAACCGCCGCCTTTTTAAAAAAAGGTTTTATGGAGGAAGGGGATGTCGTAGATATCGCGACCAATGGCATAGACGGACAACACCTGTCGGCGACAGGGAATTACGACGTCATCGTACTGGACGTCATGCTGCCGCAGCGGGATGGCTGGTGGGTGTTGCAGGAAATCCGCAAGCGGCGGGCACATCAGCCGGTGATCCTGCTGACGGCGCTGGATGCCGTCTCGCAGCGCGTGAAGGGTTTGCAACTCGGCGCCGATGATTATCTGGTCAAGCCCTTTGCCTTTTCTGAACTGCTGGCGCGGGTGCGCAATATCCTGCACCGCTGTCACGTGCGCGCCGAAGACGTGCTCCATTACGCGGATCTGGAGGTCGATCTGTTGCGGCATAAAGTCTGGCGGGCGGGAGAAGCCATCGGCCTTGCCCCTCAGGAATATCGGCTGTTGGCCTATCTGATGCGCTTTCCCGGGGAAGTGCTGACCCGCACGCGGATCGCCGAGCAGGTCTGGGATATGAATTTTGACGGCGACAGCAATGTGGTGGATGTCGCGATCCGGCGGCTGCGCCGAAAGGTCGACGACCCCTATTCCGGCAGGCTGATTCATACTTTGCGAGGGGTCGGTTATGTCCTTGAAACACGCGACTGAACCCCTCCGCCGCGTTACCAGTTCGATAGCTGTACGTCTGACATTGTGGTACGCGTTGCTCAGCGTTTTATTGATTGCCGCCGCTGGCAGTACCTTGTATTGGGTACTCGTGGAGCAATTGCAGCAGGTCGACAGCCAGATTTTATCCAGTAAGATCACTGCGGTGTACAGCGCATTGAGTCAGCATGCCGGGAATGCAGAGGCACTACGACGCGAAACGCAATTGGAGGCGAGCACCATTCGCGGCGTATTCATCTGGGTCAGCCGCCCCCCTGACGATATTATTGCCCGCGGTCGGGACTTCAATCCGCTTCTGGATAGTCCGCGACCATTCACGAAATCACCCGACACCCTGCAAAAAAAGGAGTGGAAATGGAAAATACACGATCACGATCATTATCTGGTCATGGCACAACGCTTTGCAGGTAACCCGCCCACAACGATTTATGTCGCCATCAGCACCACGCAGAATGCGCAATTTTTGGCTATTTATCGGCAGGCGCTGCTGCTGGCGACTACCCTCGTCCTGCTGGCGGCGGTGGCGGCGGGCTATCTGATTGCCCGCCGGGCTATGCGACCGGTCGCACGGTTGGCGCAGATTATCGATGAGCTGGGCGCCGGGCAGTTGCATCGGCGCGTTGCCGACGAACCTTGGCCGGGCGAGCTACGCACTCTGGCGGCCAATTTTGACCGCCTGCTGGGTCGCCTGGAGACGTCCTTCAACCGTATCTCGCGCTTCTCCGCAGATATCGCCCATGAACTGCGCACGCCCCTGCATATCCTGCGCGGCGAGGCGGAAATCGCGCTTTCCAGAGGCCGCAGTCCGGCGGATTATCAGGCGTGTATCGAGTCGGCCATGGATGAATACGGACGCCTTTCACGCATGGTGGACGCTCTCCTCTTTCTCGCCCGCGCGGAGCAGCCAGATGCCCAGCTCGACACACCGTTGCTGGACAGCCGGGAAGAAGTAGCGGCAGTCTGCGCCTTTTATCAGGCGATGGCCGACGAGTTGGACGTCGCGCTGCTCAACAAGGCCAGTGGACCAGTGGCGGCGAATCCCGGGCTGTTACGGCGCGCACTGGGCAATCTGCTCGGCAACGCGCTGCGCCATACCCCTGCGGGCGGGCAGGTCAGTATCCGAACCGCCATTCAGCCAGCGCTGCTGCAGATTATCGTCAGCGATAGCGGTTCCGGGATAGCGCCCGAGGACCTGCCGCATGTGTTTGACCGCTTTTATTGCGCCGATGCGGCGCGTCTGCGTCAGGGTCAGGGCACCGGGCTGGGGCTCGCCATCGTACGGTCCATTATGCAGTTGCACGGCGGCGAAGTCGCCCTGCAGAGTGCATTAGGGAGGGGCACCACCATCACGTTATCTTTCCCGACTATCGCGGCGAAAACTCCGGTATTGCAGCAAAGATGACGAATTCGTCAGGTTGCGGTCATCTTCCGGTTTCCTGTTTTTGCGATGATGCGCGCATGGTCCGCAGGTGTTATGGCGGTATTTAATCCTGGGCGGAGATGAAATTGTAGAGACCGATTACCGGAAACCCCAGATAAAGCGTCGAAATAATCCCGCATTTTTAATCGCAAAGGTCAGTGCATGATACACAAAGCCGTAACACGGCGGATAACGACCGCGCTCGGAATTAGCGCCTGTCTGCTCTCGGGTACCGCCGCGGCGGATGATCTGACTTTACGGGGTGCCATTCAGCGGGCGCTGGTCAATCAGGCGGTGGTGCAGCAGGCGCAGCACATGATCGCGGAGCGCCAGGATCAAGGTCGTGCGGCGCATGCGGATCTATTGCCCGCCCTCTCGCTGAGTACCGGAGGCATCTGGACCCAAACCCAGAACAGCCAGCCACGCTTTGTCAGTGCCAATGGTGCGCGGGAGTTGATCGGACAGGTTCGCCTGCAGATTCCACTGTATACGCCGCAAGCCTATGCCTTGTCGGCGCTGGCCCGCGACCGCTCGGCCATCGCCCGGTATCGGCTGCAGCAGGCGCAGCTTGCGGTCGCGGCGCAGGTAACCATGGCTTATTACCAGATGGCGTTGGACGCTAACACTCTGGCCGTCTGGCGCAAGGCGCTGGCGGCCGCGCGCCAGATGCTCGTGGCGACACAAGAGGGCTACCGGGCGGGGACCCGCTCCCGCCTGGATCTGAGTCAATCCAAATTGACTCTGGTGCGTATCCAGATGGGACTCGATCAGGCACGGCCGCAGGCGCAGGCGGCGCGCCGGGTGCTCGCGCTGCAAACCAGCTATACGCTGGCGACGTTACCCGTGCTGGCGCGCGTCGCCGTCCCACGCACGGCGTTGCCGGGTACCAATACGCTCCGTCAGCAAGCCGATCAATCGCAGCCACTCTTGCGCGTCGCCAATGGCGAAATTCAATCGGCGCGCTCGCTGTTGCACTATCGGCAGGCGGCGCGGCTGCCGGTCATCGCCGCCACCGGCGCCTATGGGGTGGACACCTCGACACTGCCACAAAGCCAGCAGTTGGGCTGGCAGGCGATCCTGAGCCTGCAGATGCCCATTTTTGGCTTTGGCCGCAACCGGGATCGAGTCGCCGCAGCACAGGAGCAGGTGGCTGCCATGCAGGCCGCCAAGGCGGCGCTGCAACTGCAGATTCGCAGCCGGCTGGCGGCCGATTACGGGGCGGCACAGGCGGCAGCAAACGCCTTGCAGGATGCGCAGACGCTGGCCCGGACCGCACGGACGGTCTATACCATGACCCGCAAGGGCTACCTCGCCGGTGCGGAGAGCGCACTGGCGTTACAACAAGCGGAGAATGACTGGGTACAAGCCCAGTTGCAAAGCGCGGGCGCCGCCATTCGCGCCCGCCTGACACGTGCGCAACTGGCATTGGATAGTGGCTTGTTGCCCGATCAAAGGAAGCTGTCATGACCCCTCGCAAACGCTCAATGATCCACATTTCCCCACGCTGGCCCGCCGTTATCGGCCTCACCACCCTGCTCTGGCTGAGCGGCATGAGCGCGGCTTGGGCACTGCCGGTACGCGTAGCCGTTGTCGCCTCCGCGCCGGCCCGGCAGGAGAACACGGTACTTGCCACCGTCGAGAGCAACGGTCAAGTGACCCTGACCGCCGCAGTGACCGGCCGGGTGCTCGGCCCGCTGCTGCCGGCCGGACAAGTCCCTGCCGGCGCCATGGTTGCACATATCGCGCCGCCCGGCCTGCAGGCGACCATCGGCGCCGCTCAGGCGCGGGTCGCTTTCAGCCGCAGTCAGTGGCTCCGCAACCGACAGCTCTATACCGATGGCGTCTTCTCCCGGCAGGATGTGGAGCGAACGAAGCTGGCACTGGATGAAGCACGGTCCACGCTCCGCGTCCTGCAGGCGCAAGCCAACGAACAGCAACTGACTGCTCCGTTCGCCGGGAGTCTGCATTATCTGGTACCTGCTGGGGCGGTGGTCAACGCCGGCCAGCCCATCGCTACCCTCGCCGGGCGCGGGATACCCTGGATGCACGCCTATGTCACACCTGCCGTAGCGCAGGGGCTGCGGATAGGAATGATGGTAGGGCTTGAGGGCAGCAGTTGGCAGGGGCATGGCAAGATTCGCTCCGTCGGGCAAAGTGCGCGGCATCTGGGTCTGGTGTCGGTCTATATTGACCTGCCTGCCCACAGCCTGCTGCTGCCGGGTGAATGGCTGCAGGTAAGACTGTCCACACCAGGGGCAACGGCCCTCGTCTTACCGACCGCCAGTATTGTCATGCGCGGCGCCCGCACCGAGGTATTCGCCGTCCGCCACGGGCAGGCGGTCGTGGTACCCGTCCGCAT
>JAAOMR010000204.1 GCA_018853935.1 Acidithiobacillus ferrivorans | reverse complement strand
ATCCTGGAGGAAGTATGAAATCGACAACGGATAACCGTTATATCCTGCACCCTGTCTGGGACCCGCTGCTGCGGGCACTGCATTGGTGGATGGCGCTTGCCATGATGGCGCAATTCACCTCAGGTGCGACCCTCCTGGCCTTGGGTAACGACATGTCTGACACCCTGATGGGGAAGATCGACATTATCCATTATGTCGGCGGCTATGCTTTCGCCGCCGCGCTGGTGGTGCGCATCCTCTGGCTCTTTGTCGGCCCGCCGACGGCGCGCTGGCGCGACCTCCTGCCCCTGACGTCAGCCCAGCGCCGCATCTGGCGGGAAACCCTCTCCTGTTATCTGAGCGGCTTCCGCCGACCGATTTCCCCCTATCGGGGGCATAACGCTTTCGCCGGCCCCGCCTATCTCGCCTTTTTCCTGATTGCCGTGGCGCAGATCGCCTTGGGAATCAGTCTCTCGCTCATGCCGGACAGTGAAGCGATGAACTCCCCGTTGATGGTGATGCATGAATGGGGATTCTTTCTGCTGCTTGCCTTCGTCATTGTCCATGTGGCGCTCGTGATCGCGCACGAGGTTGCGGGCCGCCACGGCTTGATATCGGCCATGATCCACGGTCACAAGGGGTTCACTGAGTCGGAACACCAAGCCCTTCATGCCGATTGGGACGCTGCGCTCGGTGTCCAGGCAGACCTGAGCGGCGGGACGAAAGGGCTGGACGATATTACTTCAAATAACGGAGATATCACGAAAACCAGGCATGAGTGATGGGTAGGCGAGTGGTACGGACGGTCAAATTCGCCATGGGCGGAAAGGAAGGGCACCGAAAATTGTAGTCATAACCAAGTGCTTAATTTTGATAAACGAACAGTTCAACAACAGCAAGGAGACGAACATGAAACGTTTTTATCTCACCCTCATCCTGGCGTGTTCGGCGGCGGCCACGCTTCCGGCATATGCGGCCACGGGCAACATGCCGGGCATGGACAATATGGGCACCGTATCAGGCCAAGCGACCAAGGCCCAGACCTTCATGGGGCAGGGCAAAATCAACAGCGTCAATCCCGATGCGAACACGGTCAATGTCGCCATGGGCCCCGTCAAGGCCCTTGGCTGGCCCAGTATGTCAATGAATTTCCTGCTCCAGAACAAGGCTATGCTCAACGGCTACAAGGCTGGAGAAATGGTGAAATTCAGTTTCGCAAAGGATGCTGCCGGGGGGTACATCATCACCAGGATCACGCCGGTCAGACAATGAAAATACGGAGTAACCCTGTAACCCGGCACATCGGGGAACACCATGGGGATATTATCGAGTTATATCATCCACTGGATTGCCACTAAATTTAGCTGAATAAATACAGTAGGATTCACCATGACACTGGGAACATCCCACCAAGAAATATGCAAAGAAAGTCAGATCATGACGATCAGATTTCGCCATGCTGCCCTGCGGGGTTTTATGATGACGATTCTTATGACCGCGCCATTATCTGCCTATGCACGCGAAGATCATGCGCCAACCAATCCAAGGTATGAGACAAAAATACTGACAGATAAAGCAGAATATTTGACACACACCATGATTGTACAGATCAAGGATGGTCACTGGACGGAAGTCGTGAAGGACGCCCGAAAGATTGCCGAGATTGGCAAACAAATACAGGCAATAAACGCTTATTGATGTAGCCGCTGGCGCCATCAGGCCTTCATGGCGGGCGGAGCGATAGCATCTACTGGCCGGATGGCTTGGTGTAACGGGATGATGCCTTTGTGGGGAAGGGATGATCGGGCGGAAAATTGGTCGTGGCGCTGAAGGCAAAATTCCCGTTATTTTGGCTGCTGAAAGTTAAAGGTGAGGAATGAATACATGCTTAATCCTAAAAACAGCAGTTCCCGTTCACTGAAATCAGGAGATTCACCTGATAGGATGGAGTTTTTCGTTGTGAAGATGGTCACCCAACGGCTGACCACTTGGCGGTTTGCTTCTCATGGTCTTTGGGGGTGGAAACACACTTGGACGGGCACGGACTGCTTGCGGTGCTACTGCAGAACCGCAAGCCCACCCCCCGTCATCGGGTAAAGGCTGCGCGGGATACACCCAGCAGTGCGCTGCCGCTTATTGGCGTAAGGCAAAATCACCATAACGGATTTTAGAGTTATTTTGGTGAGGTATTCGGGTATATATTCGTCGAACAGCCGGTGCAGAGGTTACGCTACCGCCAGGTACAGCAAACTCAAGGGATACCACAAATGGCTAATTGCTGTGAAGACAAAAGCTGCGAGATGGACGCCATGCGCGACAGTCACGGACGTGTGCTATGGATCGTGCTCGCCATCAATGCTGTCATGTTTTTCGTGGAGGGCTCGGCCGGCCTAATCGCCCATCAATCTCGCTGCTGGCGGACGTGCTGGACATGCTGGGCGATGCCTTGGTGTATGGGCTCAGCCTCTTTGCGCGGGCAGACAAGTTGCTGCCTTGGTAAAGGGCGGCTTCATGCTTGGGCTTGGTGTGCTGGGGACGGCAGCCTACAAGGCGTTTCACCCCGTCATGCCGGGCATCGAAACGATGGGAATCTTCGGTGTGCTGGCACTAATTGCTAATCACGTGTGCTTTTTTCTTCTGTACCGATCCCGTGGCCACAACCTAAACATGAGTTCCAGTTGGCTGTGCTCTCGAAATGACTTGATCGCCAATGTCGGTGTCTTACTCGCCGCCAGCAGGATCAGCACCACCGGGTGGCCGACCGCTGGCGGATCCATCAGCTACGGGAAGCATTGATTCAGAGCCCGTCCTTTTGGAAACGGCTCTGGCTCTTTCTCATTCTCATCGGGCCAGGAATTCTCGTTATGATCGCGGACAACGATGCCGCATGGGGTGATAACCTATGCTCAAACCGGCGCCGCCTACGGAATCGAATTTTTCATTCCGTTTCTCATCCTCATGGTCCCCGTGGCCTATGAGGGATCGGGACATAATCGCGGAATTATGGTCGTTGATTGCTGCTCTTGACGCACATAGCTGGCGTACCCTCTCAAAAACCTGCGGGGAGCCAAGTCCAGCGTCCCATAACATTACCATGAACCCGGAAAAATCAGCTGTTCCAACCTCTGCTGGGCAGATGGCACAAGACAAAATGGTATCAATTGTCCTGACAATGCAACCACCCCCTCGCCTAACGAGGCATTGCAAAACGGTGGGGGTGCGACAATTTGCCGCATGTAAAAATATTCGAACCAGATGTAAGATTATCCACTTCGGGACGATGAACTTGGTGTCTGTTGGCAATAATCAGCGCGGCCTATAGCTTTAACAGCGTCTTTGGTGTCGTGCTGCGGTGAAGATTGGATTCCAGATCCGACCTGGGAGGTGAACGGTCCCGCTACTGTGGCCAAATACGCCGAACTCCTTTTGATGGTTAGCCGTAACGAAGCAGTCAAACCATCCGTCACTGCATGTGATGGCAATTGGGTCAAGAGTGAGAGCGACTGAACCTATGACAATTGAAAAGGACGCCGTCATGAATAAGCTCCTCATCGCGTTGTGCGTAATAATCGCTCTTGCAGGGTGTTCGCGTTCCGATGGCCTGGATGATAGCCATACCGTGAAATGGTACATGGCACACGATGCCGCAGCTAACCCCTCTTTTCTTGTTGGCTTTTTTGGATCGGCGAATTCGGGTAATAAACGCACTCCCTGCGCGGCCAGGGAGACTGAAGCGCAAAAGGCCCCGTAGGATATCGCCCCATTATTCGGGGATGATAGCGGTGACAGAATGAAAGAATAAACGAGTGACCGCTTTCGCTGCCCTGCCGCCGTTGGGTCCTGATGGTCGGCAGCAGACTGTTATGTATACCTCTTGATTATGTATAGCGTGCATGTCGAGCTGGCTGTAAGCCCTGTCAATGCTGGCTATTTGGTACGAACGGTGTCGCTATGCTATACATAAATCTGGGTGGTCTGGAGCAGTGTCACCACGACAGCGCTCTGCATGCGCTGCAGATCAACACCCCAACTACCGGTCTGATTCATGGCCACAATGCGGACCTGAGATCTTTGGATTACCATTGATTTACTGCTCGGAGAGGTGGTCGTCTGTGAATCATACCACTGTTTCCGAGCGAAAAGCCTGATACCAATATTTGGCACCGCCGGTGGTCAGTCATCTTACTGGCATTTCCAAAACAGCGTTTATTATGTAGAGTCCGCGAGTAGGTTTCGGACGTGCGACCCAGTTGTAGCAAGGCTCGCAACTTTACTGCTATACATAATCGCGAGGTATACATAACAGTCTTTATGTATATATATACATAAAGACTGATTGCGGACATTCAGCAGCGGAAAGCAAATGACATCATCCGACCCAAATTGTGAGAGATGATGATTAATGCCTGTTCCCCTCCATGCTCACGAAATCGATGGATTAATCCCTGCCCATCCCCATCCGGCAAACCAAGGTCCAGCAGAATCAGGGCGAACGGCCGACCTTCCTGGATTTGTCGTTTTTCCCAAGCCTTCCAGGCATCTTTCAGCGTGGTTGCCCAGTGCAAGCGTACCCTGGTTCGCAGTCCATCGCCGCCTGTAGAAACCCACCAATACTATTCGGGTCATCATCCACCAGCAGAATATCCATATCGCTTTCGTGTATGGTCGTCATGGCTTAATCTCCCTCGGCAGGCATGGGCGGTTCAGTTTCCCGTGGAACGGTAAAACAAAACACCGCACCGCGCACTGCGACCCGGTTACGTACCCAAATACGTCCGCCGTGCAACTCTATAATAGCAGCACAAATGGCGAGGCCCAGCCCGCTGCCACCCAGCCCATGGGGCGGTTTTACCTGACTGAAACGAAGAAATATCTCCTCTTCGCGACCAGGCGGAACACCATAGCCGTGATCAATGATGCAGACCTTGATCTCGGTATCGTTCGCACTGGCCTCTAATTCTATGCCGCGATCACTCGGAGTATACCTGCAGGCATTTTCAAGCAGATTGGTGAGCACCTGCACGAGCAGCTGGGGATCCACGCGGAGCAACGGCAAGTCTTTGGTTATCCGCGTCTGAAAAGGCCGATCCGTGCATACGGTCTTGATCTGCTTGCGTGCGGTGACCAGCATGTCCTCTAAAGGAACCCATTCCTTTTGGAGACGGAGTTGTCCGGACTGCAACGCGGCCATGTGCAGAATGCGATCCACAGTATGTTCCATCTTTTCCGTCTGCTCACGGATATTTTCGAGGAGATCACGCTCTTGCGCAGTCAGTCCCTGCGCATTGCGCTGGAGGGTCGTCGCTGTACCAAGTACGGCAGCCAAGGGTGTCCGGAGGTCGTGGGAAACGGCGCCTAAAAGCGCATTTTGTAATTGCTCGACCCGCAAACGGACATCGGCGTCAGTACGCTGCAGGGAAGCTTGCGCCGAATCCAGAGCCACCGCGATGAGTCGTGCCACCGTTTCAAAAAAACGCAACCAGTCTGCGGGGGCCCGATGCAGATCGAGATCGGACAGCATCATGACCCCCAGCGCCCGCTCGCCGGACAGCATGGGCATAAACAGTGCCGGAATATCCGCCAGCGTGTCGGTGCTCATCCCGGCATTCTTTTTATTCAGAAAGCTCCACCGGGCAGCGGCCCGCAGATTGCGTTGTGGAGCGTCCAGTTCGGTGGACGCGGGAAACATCTGCAAAGGAGCACCCGCGTTGTCCGCCAGTGGCAGCCAGAAGGCGGTCGTAATGCCCACGGTCTGGTGCAGCTTCTCGATGCTGGCGTTGAGAATCCCTTCGACGCTACGGGCACTGCTGAGCGCCTGAACCAGTTGATAGAGGTTGCGGGCGCGTCGCTCGCGGATCCGGGCCATGATCTCCTGCTCGTGGGATCGCGCCACCAGTTGGCTGATGAGCAGGATGAGAGAGAGGATCAGCGCAAAGTAAGCGAGCGAGCCCACCGTGGTTGGCAAACCGCGATCCAATCCAAACGAGTAGTAACTGACCACGGCGGTAATGAACGTGATGAGGGAGGGCCAGCGACCGTAGGTGAGCGCGGCACCCACCGCGCCCAGCATGTAGAGCATGAAGACCCCGGCAAAACCGAGGTAGGCCC
>JAAOMR010000203.1 GCA_018853935.1 Acidithiobacillus ferrivorans | reverse complement strand
AATGGACGGGGATTTGCACCTGCCATGCGTAAACGCCCTGTGGATTTAATCCATGTAGGCGCATGACGGCGGTCCCGCTCTGCACGGCGGAGATCATGAGTTTGCGGGTCATCATGTCATCGTACAGGCCGTTTTTTTTGAATTGGCGCAGGAAAGTGACAAATCCCGCGCTGGTGAAATCCCTTTGTGCGGAGGCCATGCGTCTGCGGTAATCGAGCGCATCGAAACTGAAAATTCCGGTTACGGTCTGTTCGGTCCAGGAGATTACGGCAGTATCGGTGTCGAACGGCTTGTTGTAGGCCACCATCGGCATATTCGTACCGTTGGGTTCCGTGGCGAAATAATGGTTGACCATCACCGTGCGCGGGAAAGCGAAATAGAGCACGGCAAAAAATACGGCGAACGCGCCCAGGAACAATTCGCGGGTGTAGGCCATACGCAGGGCTTTGCCGGCGTGATAGGTACCGATAAACTCGGCTTCCAGATCGTTGAATCGGGGCTGCGCCAGCGAAAGGGTTGCACCCGGCAGGGTTGCACCCGGCAAGGGGACGGGCGGGGTCTTTACCGCCGTGCGGGACTTTTTACTCTTACTTTTGAACCAAGACATGAGCCAACTCCCGATTATGATTCGCGCCCATCCAGACTTGTCCTGTCCGGTTGTCAATGAACGTGGGGGTGAATGGATGGTGATTGTCTACGACGTACAGAATGGCGGTGTTTGCGGCGACTATTTTTTGCATCGCCTTGTTTTGTGCCAGTTTCGCGGAAATGCCGCCGCTTTCGGTTTTGGTGTGGAACCCGTTTTCATTTTGTAACCAGAGGGAAAGCGGGTTTTTCGCGCTCATGATTTCAATGGCGCGGGGCACGCTGGAGGGTTTTAGCGCGGCAACCGGGATAATGCGGAAGCTGATTTTCCCGGCATTCACGGCGGCTTTTTCGGATACGAACCACTTATGGCAATACAGGCAGTTGGGATCGACCAGTGCGTCGATGGGTGGTTGGTCATCGCGTCCCCAGACGAAACCGTGGGCGAATGCGACATAGCGCAAAACGGTTTTTGGGGTATTGACCGGACTGCCGCCTGCAGGGCTGCCGCCAGCAAGACTGCCGTCTGCAAGACCGGGTCCGACGGTTTTTTGCATCCTTTGCGCCTGCACAGCGGGATTGGGGATGCTGGATATTGCAGGTGCAGGTGCAGGTACGGGTATGAAGGGTCCGGGGGGTGTCGGAAGGAACGTTATTCCGGGCCATACCACCACCCACGGTTTGCCGTGATCGTTGTAGACATGGCCGCCGACGATAATGCCCCGGATTTTCCCGTCATGCGCGAGGAAAAAGACTGTATGCAGGGAGTGATTGGGATAGCGGACCTGTGCGGCAAGGATGCCGTCTACACGATGGTCCTGCACGAAATCGACCTTGCCGTGTCCGGCCTGCTGGATGACGGCTACCATCTGTCGGGTACTTACCGCAGGATGTGATACCAGCCCGTAGACGACATAGGCCAGATAAGCTAGACCGAGCAGGAGAATCAACGCGGCCACCAAAACGAAGGGCATCAATAGTATTGATTTTGCTGTCCTGCTGCTTTTTGCTGAATCCATCTTGTTCTCCATCTTTCAAAACGATCACTAATCTATGGTGCCGCAAACTTTTCCCCGCTTTTCAGCCCCTGCCGGGTGCGACCCTTGCCGGGTGCAACCCCTGCCGGGTGGGGCAACCCCTGCGGGGTGCGAACCTTCAGCCGCTACTCATGTTTTCCGCTTGATGGATACGAAATGCGCTGGACGTGATGTGCAGGGGCTTGGTCAGGTCGAGGCGGGGGAAGTTGGGATGGTCGCGCCAGTCGTCGAGCAGGGCCTGCAGGAGTGGGTCTTCGGCCAGCCGGTGTGCCAGTTCCCGTTCTGCGGCGTCGAGGGCGGGCAGAACCGAGAGGCATTCGGGGTGTTGCAGGGTCAGGTAGCTGTCCAGGCGATTCGTGAGGATCGCCAGGGTCTCAATGACCGGGTGTTCCGGGACGCAGAACCAATGTACCCATTGCTTACGGTAGTCGAGGCCGATGCGCTGTTCGAATCCCCGAGTGATTTCCGGTGTGATCTTCCCGCCGCCGGCACGATGACATTGCCCCTCGCACTGTAGGAGGCGTTTCAGGAAATCGTTGGCGACGAAGGCCGGGAAGACCCGCGATGGTTCCGGATCGCCCGGCAGACTGCCCGGTGCGGCTTGTAGGCCGCTAAAAGCTTTAACACGGGTACCCTGGGTTTGCAGTGTGAGCACGTCCCCATTGCGGTGCGTTTTCGGAATGTGGGGGGTTGCCGTACTTTCGCCGTCTGCAAGACTTTCGCCGTTCGCAAGACCGCCGTGCGCAGCACTGCCGTCTGCAAGACCAGTGCCGGGACTGCGTTCGTGGGGTACACTATTATTATACACCCCGCCAACGGTTGGAAATCCCGCATTTCCAAGGACTTGCGCGGGGGTGTCCGGTTGGAACCTGATGTAGGTCCAGGGTTCCATATCCCGGTCGACCGTGCGTTCCTCGACGCAGATGGTGGGGAATGCCTGTTGCAGCCTGTCGAAGACGGTCTGCATGTTGAGCAGTCCGGGAGTCTGAATGGTCTGGGGTTCGAGGATGCGGTACAACTCACGAGCGTTAAACTGGATTTCGCCGCCGCCGGTGTCCTGGCGCTGCTGGATCATGTGGCCCAACAGGGTGAAAACGCGGTCCTCCGTGCGTTGCTCCGGCGCGGGAATGGGGAGATCGGTGCGCACGATGATCTCGGTCGCCTTGCCTTGCCGGATTTTGTAGTCGATCACATCGGGCCGGGATTGTTTGAGCAGCTCCAGGGCCTCGCGCAGGTTTTCTGACTGGAATCCCGGCAGACCGTGCGTTTTGGCGGTTTTTTGTAGTGCGCGGATACTCATGCGGATGGTACGTGTTTTCATGATTTCTCCTTGTGTGGGTGATCCATCCGGAACCGGTGTGTTGATCTGGTAGCAGCTCATCACATTGGCCAGTCGCTCCACCGCCTGTTTGTGGAGAGCTTCGGGTGATTGAAACTCGGCGGGAATGATGTCATCGACAAAGGTACCGAACAGCCCGTCGATGGGCGGTATTTCTGAATACACGTCACAAAACTTTTTGCGTGTCTCGCCATGCGGGTTATTAACCCCGCGCAGACGGCCCACGGCTTGGGTGATGATCTGCGACACGCGCCAGCGCACGAAGCGATCAAAATCCGGATCAGTGAACACTCTCGCCAGAACTTCCTTGCCCAGGTGCGGAAACGCCACGTAGTCCCGACGGCTGCTGGCCCAATGATTGCCGAATTCGTCGAGATCGGACCAATGATCTCGCCCAAAGATGCGGCGTATAGCGAGAAATTCCTGAGCCAGCATGTTGATGGGCGGCAGGTCCAGGGACCAGATCACCAGCCCGTCGCAGGTTGCCCAGTCGTTATGACCGACATGATGTTTGCCGATCCAGCCGATAAGATGCTCATAGCCGGGGCGATATTGTTTGGCCCATGCCTGCAGAGCGGGAGCCATTTTTTTGGTAACGAGCAGGGCGACTTTCAGTCCCTGCTCCCAAAAGGTCAGCAGGATGCGCTGCACGCTCTGGAATGAGGTGGCGGGATTCAGAATCTGGGCGGTCTTGGTGTGATTCAATGGACGCCAGACTAGATGTACGTTGTCCTCGGCGAAGTTTTCCACCACTTCCTTGCTCATTTCCGTGAGCACCATATCCGGGGTGGCGGTATAGATGCCGATGGCTTTTTTGGATTTTCCGGCATAGCTCAATATCAGTTCTTCGCCGAGCGCAGTCGGAAAGTACAGCAGGATTTTCCGGTCAGCGATGCCTTCCCCCGCGCTTTCGACGAAGAAAATGCTGCCGTGTTCCAGCGCCAGCGACAGATGTTTGGCGAAAACCGTGGGCACGATTTTTTTGCGCGAGTCTGCGGAGGGATAGTACGGCTGCTCGAACAGCGCCTCATGCTGTACTTTCTGCGACCGGATGCTTTTCAAAAAGGGCTGCACGATCTTGCGTTGCACCTTTTTGGTGCGAAGCCATGCGGTGATGCTTTTGGCATCCATCGGCGCATCGTCGGCCATCACGTCCAAAAAATGGTGATAAAGAAATCGATAGAACAGCATCACCTTTTCGGTAGAGGCGATGGACTGTTCGAGTGTTTTGCGCAGTTTTTTGTTTTCTGGAGTGTCGGGGGTTTGACTCCACTGAAACCGCAGGCTGCCGATCCAGTAATCGGTAGCGGCTTTGGCTTCCTGAAAGGCTTTCCAGCCGATTTCCTGGGTTTCCGTGAGGGGAGGCATTTCGTCCTGGCGTATATCGCTGGACTGTGCGAACAGCCGTTTGTCGTGTTGCAAGAGTGCCGTGGTGGTACAGACGGCTTTTTCGGGGTAGGACAGGAGACGGTTGAGTTGTGCGGCGCATGGCAGGAATTGCCCCAGGGTGGCTTTTTTGGTCACGATGTCGCCCTGTCCGGACTGATACGGTCCCAGGTTTTTGACCGGTACGTTCAATGCTTCAAGGCTTTCTTCGGCTTCGTCGGGTTTTTGCAGCGCCTGAACCAGGGCTTGGGCCACGCCCCCGCTGGGGCAGGTGGCGCAGTCTTTGCTGCAGCCGTGGCCCTGGCGGGTCAGGATGTCGGGGTGCATCTCTCCATTTTCCTGTGAGAGCGCACCGGCCAGCTCCATCTGTACACCACTTTTCAGTTTATCGCGCCAGCAGGAGGGCAGGGTACCGTCTGCAATTTTTTGTCGAATGGTGTCGGCGTCGGCAATGAAATTCGCGTCGCGGGTCCAGAGCGGGCTGCCGTCGCAGGCGTCGAGGCGATCCAGGATCAGGTTTTTGATGGTGTCTTCGTCGGCAATGACATTGGTCCGGCTGTTGCGCATGTAGTAGACGCCGTCCTGGGCGCGATTGGTTTCCAGGATGCGATTCGCGTCGCGGCGTTGCGGGGTAGAGACGACCATGTGATTTTTATCATTTCCCGGTGCAGGTAGATGTGAGAGCATCCGAGTTTTACCCGCGCCGGTGGAATCCACATAGGTTCGGACGCCCTGCAGATCGGTTGCATCCATGTGTTTGCGGCGATACTCGCGCATGTCCATTTCGATCCGGACCTCATGAATTGCCTTGAGTTTGGGGCGCGGTACGACCGGAATATATCGCAGGCTTTCACCGCAGGTGGCGGCATCCTCCGGTGTATTCAGCGGGGCGTGACGCAGGTTTTCCGTTGCGTCCTGCATGGCCTGTCGGAGCGCGGTATCCATACGCCCTTCGGTGAGCACGTCGTTCCAGTCGCCTGTCCAGTCCAGACCGCTGTCTGCCGGAACATTGCTGTCTGCCGGGACCAGTTCGGCAGGGGGTTGCGCCCCGGCAAGAGGTTGCGCCCCCGCAGGGGGTGGTGGCAGGAGATAGAGCACTTTGCGTCCGATGGCTTCGAGGGTGCGCCCCAGGTATGCGGCGGCTTTTTCTCCATCGTGATTTTTGTCGCGGTCGACCAGCAGGATATGCACTTCCTCCGGATCAGCAGGCGGCATGGATTCGGCGTCGAGATCGAGGATGGCTTCAGCGAGATTTTTGTAACCGCTGGTCGACCAGAGGACGTGCAGGATACCGCCGCTTTGTTGCGCCAGGGAGACGCCGGATTCCAGCCCCTCGCTGTAAAAAATCCGTTTCGTGCACTGTGCCAGCAGTTGCAGAATGGTGGTATCGTCGGCACCCCAACCTCGGCTCTGGGGATCTGGATCGGCGGGAATGTCGATGCGGGTCATACCGGCGGGTCCCATCATGGCGCGTCCGGTTTTGCGCACGGGGTGGTAGTCATCCAGTCCGTGCGCCAGAAAGGTGCGTTGCATCCCGCACATGCGGTCGATATGAAGATGGTCCCGGGTGCCGGGCAAAAAATGGGCAAAGGGCCAGTAGGGAATCCCGAACAGGAAATCAGCGCCCCGGTCCTGTTGCTCCCGTTCCTGCTTTGTATCTTGCAGCGGGCGGGTCCCGATGGTCCCTGTCCTGCACCATTGGGTGGATAGGCCGCGTGAGCGGAGATAGTCGAGCACGGAACTCTGCTGTTCCAGACAGACCTCGCGGTCGGCATCGTTGGGCACGCGACATCCGGAGATGTGCCCACGGGATGCGGTACCCCAATCCAGTTGCGACCAGCGCAATTCGGCCTGGACGGGGCTGAGGGCGGAACGGGACCGGGCGCTGCGGCCGGAGCACAGCGCCTGCCACTCGGTCTCGCTGAGATCACCCTGTCGTGGGTCGGGAATCAGCCCGCGAACCTCCTGCAGATGCTGAACCAGACTGGTGGTCCCGCCGCGCTCGCCGCCGCGGTGGTCGAACCAAAATCCGGTTTGCCAGATTATCAAGGAGGGAGAGTCCTCACGAAAATCGGCGCGGGTGCCACCATGAGACTCCTGTCGCAAATTCGCGCCAAAGGATCTCGCAATGTCGCAGGCCAATCGGTACCAGTCTTCGGGGCTGCGGGAAGAGAGATGGGATTCGAGACCTGTTCGCGCGCTGTCGATGCCGCCCATGTCGATAATGGTCATTTTAGTGCCCCGCGATCCGGCCGGCGCAGGGTCCGCGACGGGAAAACAGCCATTGGCCGTGTGCATCACGCGCCGTGATGAGGGTGTCGGTGGCCGCCG
>JAAOMR010000202.1 GCA_018853935.1 Acidithiobacillus ferrivorans | reverse complement strand
ATGTATGGTATAAAGAGCCCCTTTTTTCAGGGAGATTACCAGATGTCCAGAGTATGCAAGGTGACAGGCAAGAAGCCCATGGCGGGGAATAATGTCTCCCACGCCCACAATAAGACCCGCCGTCGTTTTTTGCCTAATTTGCAGTACCACCGTTTCTGGGTGGAGAGCGAAACCCGCTGGGTGCGTATGCGGGTAAGCACGAAGGGTATCCGTACCATTGACAAGAAAGGGATTGACGTCGTTCTGGCTGAGTTGCGCGCCGCCGGCGAAAAGATCTGAGGATTGAATCATGCGTGAAAAAATCAAGCTCGTTTCCACGGCCGGTACCGGTCATTTCTACACCACCACCAAGAACAAGAAGACCAAGCCTGATAAGCTGGAGATGAAGAAATTCGATCCCAAAGTCCGGAAGCACGTGATGTACCGGGAAGACAAGATCAAGTAGCACCCGTATTCGGCTTGCCTCCCGGTGGTCTGCCCTGAATCTTCGGGAGGGGTTGGGCCGTTCCTTTGCTCCGCCATCATTTTTTGCTAAATTACTAGCACTCATGATGGTTGAGTGCCAAGGATGATTTCTCCCGCCATGTTTTCCCCCCTTATCTGCGCTACGCAGCCGCTGTCCTTGCCCGTTGGACAGGGTGAGCCGCTTTGTGTGTTTTGCGCATTTTGGCCGGAGTTGTAGACGGCCATGGATGAACGCGCACGACACCTGCTCAAATCCCTCATCGAACAGCATATCGCCAATGGCGTGCCGGTCGGGAGTCGCCAGTTGGCCCGTGATGCCGGCCTCAACATCAGTCCTGCTACCGTGCGTAATGTCATGGCGGATCTGGAGGATGAGGGCTACCTGATCTCCCCCCACACTTCTGCCGGGCGCATTCCCACCCGTGTCGGTTATCGTTTTTTTGTCGATGCTCTGCTGCGGGTGGTACCGCTGTCGGCAGAGTCCCACCGCTTGCTGGTGCATCGTATCGGTTTTCGTGCTCCGGATACGGAGCAGGTCCTGCACGCCGCCACAGGTATTCTCTCTGAATTGACGCGCATGGCGGGCTTTGTGCGGGTGCCACGGCGGGCAACCCGGATTTTGCGGCATGTGGACTTTATCGCACTGCATGAGCGCGAGGTGCTGGCCATCTTCGTCACCGACAAAGGGGATGTGGAGAATCGTCTGATCCGCACGGAGCATCCCTTTGGTGCGGCAGAACTGGCACAGGCAGCCAATTTCTTCAATGCCACCTACGGCGGTCGACCACTGCAGGATGTCATCCACAATTTGCAGCGGGACCTGCAGCAATCCCGTCATGAAATGGACCGCATTCTGCGCAGCGCCATGGCGCTGGGCTTAGAAATGCTGGAGGAAGATCAACAGCGTATGCTCATCGAGGGCGAGTTTCAGTGGCTGGATATGCCGGAGCTGGCGGGAAGTGAACGCTTGCGCGAGCTCCTGGCCGCGGTGCGACAGAAGCGCGATCTGGTGCATTTACTGGATGAAAGTATGCGCGGTAGTGAAGTGCGTCTTTTTATCGGCGAAGAGTCGGGCTATGCGCCGCTCAGTGACTGCAGCGTGGTATCGGCGCCCTACAGTGTCGATGGGGAGGTGGTTGGGGTGCTGGGGGTGATCGGACCGATGCGGATGCCCTACCAGCAGATTATTCCGCTGGTCGACGGAACAGCGCAGTTGCTCGGTCGCGCTCTGTCGCAATCCTGATGCTGCCGGGTCTTGAAATACTCTGACCCCTTCCCCATATCGTCTTGGACTCAAACTTTCTTTCAGGGGTTGATTGCGCATGAATGAAGAAGAGAAGCAGGAATTGCCGTCTACTGGAGCAGAATCTGCCAGCGAAGCAGTGGTGAACTGGGAAGAGAAAGCGGAAGGCTACCGCAACGATTATCTGCGCGCCTTGGCGGATACCGACAATCTGCGCAAGCGCCATGAAAAGCAGGTGGAAGACGCCCGCAATTATGCCGTGGATCGTTTTGCCCGCGAATTGCTGCCGGTGATTGACAGCCTGGAGCTGGCGCTGGCCAGCCCGGTGGAGGGCGCCGAGAGCATCGCGCAATTGCGGCAGGGCTTGGAAAATACGTTGACGCTGTTTGCGCAGGCCTTGGGAAAAGCGGGCATCGCCCCCATAGAAATGGGCGAAGGGCGTTTTGATCCCCACCTGCATCAGGCGATTGCCATGGTGGAAACGGAGGGGGACGCAAACCGGGTTCTGGCGGTGCATCAGAAAGGTTATTTGATGCATGACCGCTTGTTGCGACCATCCATGGTTTCCGTTTCCAAAACACCTAAAGCGGCAGAATAACACAACCCACACCAGACAGGTTTTGCATATTCAGGAGATGATAAAATGGCAAAAGTAATAGGAATCGATTTGGGAACCACCAACTCCTGCGTCGCCGTGATGGAAGGCGATAAGGTCAAGGTGATTGAGAACAGCGAAGGCAAGCGCACCACGCCGTCCATCGTCGCTATCACGGAAGAAGGCGAGGTGCTGGTCGGTGAAGCGGCTAAGCGTCAGGCCGTCACCAATCCGGAAAATACCGTTTATGAGGTCAAGCGTTTGATCGGTCGCAAATTTGACGATGCCGAGGTGCAGAAGGACCTCAAGCATGTGCCCTACAAAGTCATCAAGGCCGACAACGGCGATGCCTGGGTGGAAGTGCGCGATAAGAAGTACTCCGCGCAGCAGATTTCTGCCTTCATCCTGCAGAAGATGAAGAAGACGGCTGAAGATTATCTTGGCGAAAAGGTCAGCGAAGCGGTCATCACCGTGCCCGCCTACTTCAACGATGCGCAGCGGCAGGCGACCAAAGATGCTGGCCGTATCGCCGGTCTGGAGGTCAAACGCATTATTAATGAGCCGACCGCAGCGGCGCTGGCTTTTGGCGAGGACAAAAAGCCCGGTGACAGCAAAATTTCGGTGTATGACTTGGGTGGTGGCACCTTCGATATCTCCATTATCGAGATTGCCGAAATGGAGGGTGAGCATCAGTTTGAAGTGCTTTCCACCAACGGTGACACCTTCCTCGGCGGCGGCGACTTTGATAACCGGATCATTAATTACCTGGCCGATTCCTTTAAGGCGGAATCGGGTATTGATCTGCGCGGTGATCGTCTGGCCATGCAGCGTCTGAAGGAAGCGGCCGAGAAGGCGAAAATCGAACTGTCTTCCGCACAGCAGACCGACGTCAACCTGCCCTTTATCACCGCAGACCAGAGCGGGCCGAAGCATCTGAACATGAAGCTGACCCGCGCCAAGCTGGAGTCGCTGGTAGAAGATATCATCGACCGTAGCATGGCGCCGTGCCGAGTGGCTATGAAGGACGCCAACCTGGCGACGAATCAGATCACCGACGTGATTCTGGTGGGTGGTCAGAGCCGGATGCCCAAAGTGCAGGAGAAGGTCAAAGCCTTTTTCGGCCAGGATCCGCGTAAGGATGTGAATCCGGATGAGGCGGTGGCTATCGGTGCAGCCATTCAGGGCGCCGTGTTGTCCGGTGACAAGAAAGACGTGTTGCTGATGGACGTAACACCGTTGTCTCTTGGTATTGAGACCTTGGGTGGCGTGATGACCAAACTGATCGAGAAGAACACGACCATCCCGACCCGCAAGTCGCAGATTTTTTCGACGGCGGAAGACAACCAGTCGGCGGTGACGGTGCATGTGTTGCAGGGTGAGCGTGAATTGGCGCGGGATAATAAGTCGCTGGCGCGTTTTGATCTGGCCGACATTGCCAACGCACCACGCGGCATGCCCCAGATCGAGGTGACCTTCGACATTGATGCCAATGGTATTCTCCATGTGTCGGCCAAGGACAACCAGACCGGCAAAGAGCAGTCCATTAAAATCACCGCAGGCTCCGGTCTGTCCGAGGAAGAAATCAAGCGGATGATTCAGGAGGCTGAGGCCCATGCGGCGGATGACAAGAAGGCGCGTGCGTTGATTGAAGCACGCAACGAGGCCGACGCCAGCATGCACGGTGCGCGTAAGGCGGTGGAGGAACATGCCACGGCCCCTGAGCACGACAAGGCCAAGGTGACCGAAGCCACCGCGGCGGTGGAAGAAGCGGCTAAGGGGGAGGATGTGGAAGTCATTAAGGGCGCGGTAGCCACCCTGATGGCTGCCATGTCGGCTTTGTTGCAGAGTGCCGCCGCCAGTCAGGCGCAGGCGGAACCCGGTGCTGATGCACCGGGCCACGGCAAGCCGGACGACGTGGTGGATGCCGAGTTCGAAGAAGTCGACAAGAAGTAAAATCACCATCGGTCGCGAGGGGGCAGGGTCTGTTATCCTGTCCCTTTGCCCGTTTCAGGAAAGAAGATGGCTACACGGGATTACTACGAAGTACTGGAAATTACCCGCAGCGCAGATGACGGCGAGATCAAGAAATCTTACCGGCGCCTGGCGATGCGTTATCACCCGGACCGTAATCCGGATGATGCAAGTGCTGAGGACCGCTTCAAGGAAATCAGCGCGGCCTATGAAGTGCTCTCCGATCCGGAGAAACGGCAGGCTTACGACCGTTTTGGTCATGCCGGAGTAAATGGCGGCGGCGGTCGACCGGGTGCTGGCTTTGGCGGTTTCAGCGGTGGTGCTGGTTTCGGCGATGTCTTCAGCGATATCTTCGAGCAGGCCTTTGGCGGTGGAGCGCGCGGCCAGGATTCGGGACGGGGTGCTGATCTACGCTATGAACTCGAATTGACACTGGAAGAAGCCGCACTTGGTAAAGAAGTTACCATTCAGATTCCCAGTTCGGCGACTTGCGAAGTGTGTCATGGTAGCGGTGCCAAGCCGGGCAGTGGCGTTGAAGATTGTAAGACCTGTGGGGGGCGTGGGCAGGTGCGGATGGTGCAGGGTTTCTTCTCCGTCACGCGCCCCTGTCCGCAGTGTAATGGCAGCGGCAAGACCATCAAAGATCCATGCACGAACTGTCATGGTCATGGCCGGGTGCGCAAAAATCGGGATTTGCAGGTGAAGGTGCCTGCCGGAGTGGATACGGGAGATCGTATTCGTCTGAGTGGCGAAGGCGAAGCGGGTGAACGGGGGGCAGCGCCGGGAGATCTGTATATTCAGGTGCGGGTCCTGCCGCATACGCTTTTTGTACGGGATGGCGATGATTTGCACTGCGCGGTACCCGTCAAATTTACGACTATGGCTATGGGTGGTGAGCTGGAAGTGCCGACGCTGACCGGTCGCGCCAAGGTGCAAATTGCTCCGGGTACGCAGTCGGGTGCGGTGTTCCGCCTGCGTGGTAAAGGCATCAAGGGGGTGCGCAGCAAGCTCAATGGCGATCTGCACTGCCAGATCCAGGTGGAGGTGCCAGTGCACCTCTCCCCCCGGCAAAAAGAATTGCTGGAGGAGTTCGCCCAGGAAGGCGGCGATAACGCCCAGCATCCCCAGCAGGAAAGCTGGTGGAATAAGGCCAAAGACTTCTTTGACCGGATGGGTCTTTAATGGCGGAAGCCTGGCGCGTTGGCGTTACGGCGGTGGCGGGCCGTATGGGGCGGGCTTTGGTACAGGCCATTGTCGCTCATCCTGAGTTGCAATTGGCGGCAGCCGTAGGGCGCAGCGGGGCTGCCTATCTGGGTGAAGACGCTGGCCGTCTGGCGGGGGTTCAGGCCTTGGGTCTGCCGGTCAGTGCTGATCTCGCAACTGCCCTGCCTGCTCTGGATGTGGTGATTGAATTCGGTCCGGCAGAGGCCGCTCTGGCGCATGTGGCGGCCTGCGTGGCGGCAGCGAAACCGGTCGTGGTGGGTACGACGGGATTTTCCGTGACCCAGCGCGCGCAACTGGCAAGCGCCAGCCAATATATTCCATTGGTGCTCGCCCCTAATATGAGCGTCGGCGTCAACGTGTTACTGGCCTTTTTGCCCGCCATCACCGCAGCCCTCGGTGCGGAATATGATGTGGAGATTGTGGAAGCCCATCATCGTCACAAGATGGATGCACCTTCAGGTACTGCCCTGGCCCTGGGACGGGCGGTGGCGGCGGGCCGCGGCCAGCGCCTGGATGATATCCAGTGTCTGGATCGCAATGGCATTGCCGGCCCCCGGGTGGCCGGTAGTATCGGCTTTGCGACGCTGCGCGGTGCGGACGTGGTCGGTGACCATACGGTATGGATGGCGGGGGCCGGAGAGCGTCTGGAACTGACCCACCGCGCGGCCAGTCGGCTGAATTTTGCCGAGGGCGCCTTGCGTGCCGCCAGTTGGCTGCGGGGCAGGGCACCGGGCCTGTATGATATGCAGGATGTTCTTGGTCTGAAGGATTTGGCTGCCCTACAATGAATACCATCTGATATACGAGGAGCATCATCATGCAATATGTCGTAGCTAACCGGGTTCCCGTCAAGGCGGAGTATCGTGCAGAGTTTGAGGAGCGTTTTCGGCGCCGGGCAGGCGAGGTGGATAAGCAGCCGGGCTTCGTGCGTATGGAAATCCTGCGTCCGGTAAACGATGACGGTTTGTATGTGGTGCTAACGCACTGGACCGATCAGGCGGCCTTTGAGGCGTGGATGAAAAGTGCCGACTTTAAGACCGCGCATACCAATCCATTGCCCAAAGAAGCTTTTGGTGAGGGCGGTGGTATAGAGCGTCACGAGGTGATTATCAGTTCTGAAGTGTCGCGCTGAGAACGGGGGGAGGTCATGACAGGATTGACGCGGGAACAGGTCGAACAGTCGTTGCGCGCGGTACAGGACCCCTATCTGGGGAAAGATCTGGCGGCTGCGGGTGTCCTCAAGAGCGTTGATGGCGTTGCCGTCAAACTGGAATTGCCTTACCCCAGTCTGGGGGTGGCCATCAGTTTGAGCGAGGAGGTGGCCCGGCAAATCCAGAATGATCATGGCATCAGCGCGCAGGTCACCGTCGGGCACCGTATCCTCTCACATCAGGTGCAGCGCGGCGTCAAGCTGATGGAGGGCATCAAAAACATCATTGCCGTTGCCTCCGGCAAGGGTGGGGTCGGTAAATCCACCACGGCCGTCAATCTGGCGCTGGCGCTGGCCAAAGAAGGCGCCGCGGTAGGTATACTTGACGCCGACATCTACGGACCCAGCCAGCCGCGCATGCTGGGCATTTCCGGCAAGCCGACGAGTAAAGATGGCAAGAAAATGGAGCCCATGGAAGGGCATGGCATCAAGGCGATGTCCATCGGTTTCCTCATTGACGAGGAAACGCCCATGGTCTGGCGCGGACCTATGGTCATGCAGGCGCTGGAGCAGTTGCTCTCGGATACCCGCTGGGGCGAGTTGGATTATCTGGTGGTGGATCTGCCGCCGGGTACTGGCGATACCCAGCTCACCTTGGCGCAGAAGGTACCGGTCTCCGGCGCGGTGATTGTCACGACGCCGCAGGATATTGCTTTGCTGGACGCCCGTAAGGGTTTGAAGATGTTTGAGAAAGTGGGTGTTCCTATTCTCGGCGTGATTGAAAACATGAGTTTTTATATCTGCCCGAAATGCGGCAATGAGGACGATATTTTCGGACACGGCGGCGGTGCGGCCATGGCCGAGCAGGATGGGGTGGAATTTTTGGGCGCGATACCACTGGATCGCAGCATTCGCAACGAAGCCGATAACGGCGCACCGACGGTGGTGGCGCAGCCGGATTCCCGTCTCGCCAAAATTTACCTGGAACTGGCGCGGCATGTGGCCGGACGGGTGGCGATTCAGGCGGTCGATCACAGCCACAAGTTCCCCAACATCGTCGTCCAGAACCGCTGATTCGCAGCCGCTTACAGGAAGTCTCCGCCATGAGCATCAAATCCGATCGCTGGATCCGCCGCATGGCGGAACAACACGGGATGATCGAGCCCTTTTCACCGCGCCAGGTGCGGCACATCGAGGGAAACCCCATTATCTCCTACGGGTTATCTTCCTATGGTTACGATATCCGTTGCGCCGGGGAGTTTAAAGTCTTCACCAATGTCCGTAGCGTGATTGTCGATCCGAAGAATTTCAGCGCAGATTCTTTTGTCGATTTTACCGGGGATACCTGCATTATCCCACCAAATTCTTTCGCCCTGGCGCGCACACTGGAATACTTCCGTATCCCGCGTAATGTGTTGACCATTTGTCTGGGTAAATCCACCTATGCCCGTTGCGGCATCATCGTCAATGTCACGCCTTTCGAGCCGGAGTGGGAAGGCTATGTGACCCTGGAGTTCTCCAATACGACGCCCTTACCCGCGAAAATCTATGCGAATGAGGGCGTGGCGCAGGTGTTATTTTTAGAGTCGGACGAGGTCTGCGAAGTATCTTATGCCGACCGCGGCGGCAAGTATCAGGGCCAGAGTGGCGTAACCCTACCGAAGGCTTAACAGCGGCTCAGGGCAAAGGCTCTTTGGTGTAGGCAATATTGGCCTGCTCGGAAGAGTAAAGATCCATCGGTTTGTTGGCGCGCAGGTCATTTACCCAGTGGGGATTGAGCAACAGGGATTTGCCCGAGAGGATCATGTCGGCATCCGCCAGCGCTGCCTCGGCGGTGTCGAGATCATGAATGCCGCCGCAGATCAGCAACGGCTTCCGGGTGGCGCTGCGGGTTAATTGTGCCATATTTTTGCCGGTCCCGAAGGCCTCGTCGCTAAAGCGATAGGTGGAGACCGAAATGGCGTCGATGGGGAGTTGATCCAGGAATCGAATTACCTGTGTCCATTCGTCGGCATCGGCGAACAAGGAAACTTCCATATCCGCAACACCCCAGTTGGATATCCGGAAAAAGAGCAGTTTGTCAGCAGGCACATGCGGACGCACGGCCTCTACGATTTCACGGGCAAAGCGGAAGCGGTTTTCGACGCTGCCACCATAGTTATCTGCACGCTGATTGCTGTAGGCCGACAGAAACTCATTGATCAGGTAACCGTGTGCGCCGTGAATTTCTATGCCATCGAATCCAGCCGCAATGCCCCCTTTAACCGTTTCGACGAAACCCTGAATGACATGCGCAATGTCAAAGGACGACATCACGTCCGGCATGGGGTAAGGCGCGCTGGTCAGCGGGTTGTTTTGTTTGGGGATCAATGCACTGGGTGCGATAGTGCGTTCGGCGGGATTAACCTCATTCCAGGCTATTCTGCCGCAATGAAAGATTTGCAGCACCGATATGCTGCCCGCAGCACGGATTTTTGCGTTGACCTGCGCCCATATATCAATTTGCCGCTGCGTGGTTAAGCGCGCCTGGCCAGGATAGCCCTGGGCGCTCTCATAATCGCTGACGATGGCTTCTGTGGTGATGAGCGCGACATCGTTTTCGGCGCGGCGGATCAGGAAATCCAATACATCCTGACGGGGAATACTGTCCTTTTCCGAGGACATGCGGGTCATCGGCGCCAGCCCGATGCGGTTTTTCAGGGTGTGGCTGGCCATTTTGAGAGGGGTAAAAAGATCTTTGCTGGTTGGCGACATCTGCGTACTCCTTAACGTGTTGCTGCCAGTAGCCCAATGCGGGCGGGCAGGACGGTTGCGCGAGCAAGATACCATGTGGTCGGTATGTTGCCTAGCGGGTGCCAGGAGACTCCCCAGATTTCGGGATGGGTAAACCCGGCGCGTTCAGGTTTATGGTTCATCCACGGCCACAAGGATATGGCGCAAACGCTCCGGCTGAAACACCGCCCAATAAAGTCCCCAGAAAAAAATAACCATCACCAGCGCGACAAAAAGCAGGGTGGCTGCGCCTTCTCCGCCGGCGGGCAAGGGCCAGAGGCTGACCGCCATCACTTTAATCAGAAGCGGCAGGCTAATACCGGCGATGATCAGGCTGAGCCAGCGCCGGGCATGGCGCTGGCGGAATAAAAACCAGGGCGTGGCGATGTTGGCCAGCCCATAAATCAGCAAAAAGGCCAGCCCGGTAAAGGTACCGAAGGTGCCGACCACCGATAATATGGGAATTCTCCACAAGGCGACCACCGCCACACTCAGGAGCACGATGATGGCGAGCACCCGCAACGCCCGCGCCGGAGTGCCGTAACGTGGGTCCCGGTGATGGAAGAAACGCGGGATGACCCCGTGTCCGGCCATGCTGTAGAGGATCCGCGAGATACTGTTTAGGGTGGCAATAGTGGCGGAAAATGCCGCCGTCGCCATGGCGAGATCGGAGAAAATACCCAGCCAGGGATGCCCACTGGCTTTGGCGATGGCATTGAGCGGAGCGGTGTTGTTGCCCAGAGAGGCGGGGATATGGGCAAAAGCCAGCACCTCAATATAAGCCATGGCGACGAAAAATCCACCGACCATCAGCACGGAAAGCACCATGACGCGCGGGATGGCGGTGCGCGCCGCGCTGGTTTCACCGGCCAGATTCCCTGCGGTTTCAAAGCCGCCATAAGCCAGCAACGAGAGAATCAACGCCTGCGCGAGCGGTGCTGTGTGTAAGCGCTGGAAATCCCATTGGGCCGGATCAAGCCAGCCAAAATGCCAGAGCGTCACCGCCGCAATCAACATAATGCAGAGGATGGAGAAAATCTCTACCCAAAGCCCCCAGCGCGCGGAAATTTCGATGCCGCGCAGCGCCAGCCGCCACGCCACCAGCAGATAGAGCACCGCAATCCCCGCAATCCAGCCCATCCCGGAAAGTGGTGCAAAAAACTGCAAAGCCTGCTCGACAAAAAGCCCGCCGAGCAGAGGTGCTGCCGCCAAAGCGCCAAAATATCCGGCCATCATGGTGAAGCCCGCGATCATGCCGGAAATCGGATGCAGGGCCTTGCTCAGATAAAAGAACAGCGAGCCGGGGGAGGGGAAATGTCTGGCCAGAATGCCCACCTGCACGGCCACCAGGGTCATCAGCACGCCGATGAGGGCATAGGCCAGCCAGGTAAAAGCGCCGCTGTGCACAGCAACCAGAGAAATTGTGACGGCCGGCATGGCCGATGGCGTGATATTGGCGACCGCATGGCCCCATAATTCGCTGCTGCTGACTTTAAGGCGAACGCCCCCATTGCTGCCCAGTCCACCTTCGGTGCTGGTCCAGCGAAACCTCATGCCGCCGCCCAGATCGCCGACAGCAACTCCGCTTGGGGCAGCACGGTTTTGTTCGCCTCTTCCTGAAAATCCGGCGGGAAGCCATGCTTTTTAAAGATACGCTTCACCGTCCTGATTCATCACCTCGCCAGCAAGGATGCGGTGCAACTCGAAAATGAGTAAAACGCAAGTCAAGTCATGAGTCAATCTATCGCCTCCAAGGGCAAGCCCGGAAGTTATCCTTCGTAATGTAGGGCGAAACTACCAGTCCCTCACGCAGTAACGTGCATAAGGAACGACGCGGCTGGCTGGCATAGATATGGTCCATCTGCAGGAAATGCACTATGATCCTGTCTGATATTCCTTTGCAATCGTCGGTATGAGTATCAATGACGGCCTGGGAAGCGTCTTCGCATGACGAGGGCGGTAAAAGCCTGATTACGGTCATTACAGCACGGCGCGCCCTCAAAAACAAAAAATGAGCTTCATCTTTCCGTAATCCTTTAAACCACCTATGCTCGGTCGGAGGTGCTAGACTGTGCACACGGTAAACACTCGATATGGGCGAGGTTGCCACCATGAAACTTCATGTTGAATACGAGATGGAAGAGGATGGCCGCTGGATAGCAGAGACACCAGAAATGCCTGCCTCCCCAACTACTATCGAGACGATGGAAAGTGCCCCGGCATGAGCCAATGGTCGTCTTTGAGGGCGTGGCTTGTTTGGCCGCACTCATTAATGATTGTTGGCGCGAGCACAATGTCGATATCTGTCTGGAATAAAAATCACCGTAGCAAGCAGATGGAAATTTGACCCGCAGAGATGAAATACCCATAGTAATGTTTTGACGCGCTTGTTTTTTGATATTTTTTACGGGGAACGACTTGTTATTAGTGGACTTTCTCGCATTTAGCTTGGTGCGGCAAGGCGACGTTAGTTATCTGCACCAGTCTGCGCTAATCCACCAGCTTTATCTGGCGTTAATTCAGTGCATGCCAGATGCAGTCTAGACTCCACAGTGAGGGACCAGAAATTGAAAACAATATTTGAGAAGCTTATCGCCATCAGCTTTATTGTTACAGCCTGTTTGCTTTTTCTGTCAGCCTGGTCGCTGATGGTCTGGTCGATATGGAAATTATTGATTGC
>JAAOMR010000201.1 GCA_018853935.1 Acidithiobacillus ferrivorans | reverse complement strand
GGACCATTTCGCATCCTGATGGGCTTGCACCCTGCAAAGGGCTTGCAGCTGAACGGGAGCATCACACCAATCAGGTTCTGGTTGACTGTGATCCGCACCTGCCTGTGGAAGATAAGAAAGGCTGGCGCGTCGGGAAGACATGATATATCCGCCCCTACGCTATTGGACAACAGCACGGCGACCATGACCAAATCAAGGGCCTCGCTATCGTACAGGCAGCACGGGCGAATACAGGATTGATCTTCAGCAAGAGAGATCTTCGTCGCGGGTGTGCGAACATGTGCTGGAAGCGCGTGTCCAAACTGAACAGGGTTGGTCCCCGCAATCAGGCTGAGAGGTACATGATGCGTTTCGTTAGACGCTATCGGCGTTTTCTGATCGTCATGGCGGGTATCGCCATGCTGTCCGGGTGTGTGCTCGCCCCCGGTTATGGTTACGGCTATCGGGTGCATCCCATTATCCACCCGGCATGGCGGGGATGGGGATGGCGGCGATGAAGCCCGCCTTACCCACCATTAAGCGCCGTCTGGCGCTGATCGCTCCGGCGCCACTGCTTTGGCTTCTGCTGCTCTGTGGAACTTGGGCATTTTGCACTCCCGCCGCCTCTGCGCAAATCAACTTCGCGTTTTCCGTCGGGGATGGCGTCAACGCCTACTACCTGCCCACGGCCTCCAGCTTTGTCTATGCCTATGATGGCTTTTATTACGACTGGGCCGGCAATGGCTGGCTGTACAGTACGGATTACATTGGCCCATGGTATCCGTTGCCTCTGTACAGCGTTTTGCCGTTGCCGCTCGAATACGGGCCGCCACCGCCGATGGTTCCCTACCAGCCCTACTTCGTCTGGTGGCGTGCCAGGGTGGCGCCGTGGTACCAGGTGAACCATCCCGCATGGTGGTTTCGGCATCGTATGGACCTGGACCATTACCGGGTCTGGCGAGCACGAGTGATCCCACGGTACCGTGGCAGACCGTTTTATCGCGGCCCCATGCATCCGGTGTTTCGTCCGGGATTTGGCGTGGTGCCCCCGGCTGGGTGGCCATTTGTCCGCCGCCCATATGTGCGCGGGCGAGTTGTCCATCCCGTGGCTCGACCCGTCAGACCAGGATTCCGTCCTTTGCCTGGCCCCGCCCCGTTTGTCTACCGCCCGCAGATTCGCCGTTACGCTGGGTTGCCCATACGACCACTGGTTCGCCCGGCGTACAGAGGGCAGGTCAGGCCACCGGCATTTCGTCAGTCCGGACCCAGGCGCACCGTTCCACGGCAACCGATGCGTCGGCCTGGCGGGTCAGGTGGACATCCTCCCATGGGGCACTCGATCGTGCGCACATTTGCGGGTCCTGGCGCTGGCGGAAAATGACGTTTGGTTAGGCGCTAAACGGGTTGCGAAATACAGCGCATCCCCAAAGAGCCCTGTAGGATGCCACCCGCTGAGGGGTAATAAGGCATTGGAAAGCGGGTTCCCGTCCAGGATCGCCGGAATTTATCTAGCAGGCTGTCGGAGTTTTCCTTTACGTTGAGTTGATGTATAATTACTTATAATTCAATGTGATGAGTTAAATATGGCCCACTTTATCGACCCCGACCGCAAGACCAGTTATCTTCTGCCTCCGTCCATGGAGGATTGGTTGCCTGAAGGTCATCTTGCCCGCTTTATCGTCGAGCTCATTGAGCAGCTAGACCTCTCCCAACTGGTTAAGCAATATGCTGGCCGAGGCTGTAAGGCCTATCATCCGGCAACATTGCTGGCGATTTTAGTACGGTTATGCCAACGGGGTGTTCTCCAGCCGCAAGCTGGAACAGGCCACCTATGATTCCGTCGCCTTCCGTTATCTCGCTGCCGGCAGTCATCCTGACCACGATACTCTGGCTAACTTCCGCCGCCGTTTTCTGGGTGAACTGCAAAACCTGTTCGTGCAGGTACTGGAACTGGCCCAGGAGATGAAGCTGTTGAAGGTCGGCCGGGTATGTCTGGTTGGCACCAAGATTCACGCCAACGCCTCCAAGCATCAGGCGCTGTCCCATGGCCATATCGAACAGATGGAGCGGCAGCTGAAGTCCGAAGTGCAGGAATTGTTCGCGCTGGCAGAGCAAGCGGATCAGGCAGTTATTCCTGATGGTGTGAATTTGCCCGAGGAAATACGTCGCCGTGAAGACCGGTTAGCCGTGATGGCCGCCGCCAAAGCCAAGATTGCCGAACGGGTTCAAGCCCGTTATGAAAAGGAAAAAATCCTTTATGACGAGAAAATGGCCCGCCGCGCTGAACGTGAAGCAACCGGCCAGAAACGTCTGGGCAAAGAACCCAAAGCACCCGATCCCGCCCCGAAAGCGCAGGATCAGATCAACCTCACCGATGAGGAATCCCGCATCATGCCGGTCTCGGGTGGCGGCTTTGAACAGTCCTATAATGCCCAAGCCGCCGTCGATGACCAGACCATGCTGGTGGTGGCCACGGGTGTCAGCCAGGCACCGAATGACAAAGAGCAGGTACTCCCCATGCTGGAGACGCTGCAAACCCAAGCTGCGGTATTGGGTCCCATAGAGGCGCTCGTTGCCGACACCGGCTACTGCAGTGAAAAGAATGTCGAAGCCTGTGAGGCGCTGGGCATCACTCCCTTCATTGCCGTGGGACGGGAAGATCACCATCCGGACTGGCGACAGCGACATACCGATCCTGAAGAATTGGCTGAAGATGCCACCCTGATGCAGGCCATGATTCATCGTCTGAAGACCCAGGCTGGCCGCGGCATCTACCGGCTACGCAAGCAAACGGTAGAGCCCGTCTTCGGCATCATCAAATCGGTGATGGGGTTTCGGCAGTTCTCATTGTGCGGCCTGCGCCAGGCACAAGGGGAATGGAGCCTTGTTTGTCTGGCGTGGAATATAAAACGTATGGCCGTATTGCGCCTGTAGGGCAGGAAAATGAAGAAATGCAGCAAAAAATAGGGCAATAATGGGTAAAATCACCCAAAAAAGCTGTTTTCAAAAAATCCTGGGCGGAAATGGGCTGCAGTCGTGAGCTAAGACCGACAGGCTGCTAGCTCAACGCGCCGAGAAGATGGGTATGAGGCTGATTTCCGGTGAAGCCGCCGCTTCTTAACTGTAACTTATTCAATACCTTGAAAAGTGTTTCTTGAGAGAGTCTGAAGAGGCCATACTACGGTTAATAATCTGGCCTTTCACTGGCGCACAAAACACAAATGGTACATGCGGGAGCGCAAAGGAGGCGTGTGATGGGGTTGACCACCTTGGAGTGGTATGAAGTGGCAGCGAACATGACGGCGATGGAGCATGAGAAAATGCAGAAAATAGGCGATCCGATCACACGGGCGGCCTTGCGGGAAATCGTCAAGCATGAAAGCGGAAGTTTTGGACAGGTGAAAAAACGATTTCTGGATGGTGAGGTGCAAACTGTAATCATCGTGCTTTCTCAGATTGAAGCATCCTATCCCGGACGCTTTGATGCCTTTGCGTACTGCGAGGGGTGCCGGAAGTTTATGCTGCACGAATATGACGGGCCGGCCATGAAGTTAGATGATCTGGGCCATTGGCCAACATTCTTGGGTGTTCCTAACTACGGGCAACAAGATGAAACGTGATGCTCACGAAAAACGGCTGTATGCCTGGCGTCGATTGAGCCGGGCGGTGGACCGGCAGATCGTTAGCTGTGGCGAGGCAAAGAAGCGGGCGAAACTTTGGGTGAAAGCGTGGGGTGTTAGGGCGAGATTAGAAAACCACGCAACGGAGTGACCCAGCCAAGGCCATCCTTTCACCTGGTGAAACCAGCCCAAGGGATGGCCGCCACGATCAGACGCGCAGTGCAGGACGGCCACCGGGCCGCCTGGTTCCGGCGAGGGACCAAGCGGAGTTGGGACGGAAAACCGGGGCCGCTGGCGGCTTGGGGAAAGTGCCAGAAGGGGGCCGAAGCGCGGCTGGGGGTGGCCATATAATGTTGGGGGGGGCAGTAAGGCCGTTTGCGTGGTGTGGGCTGGTCTTTGAAAAATAATTAGGTTGGAAGTGTATTAACTCCGGTTGCCGAATATTTCCAGTAATGCCATGAACAGGTTGATGATATCCAGGTAGAGGCCAACCACGATCAGTACGGGTTCCTGGACGCCGCCGTTAACCATGCGTTGAGTGTCGAACAAGATCAAACCACTGAAAACCAGCACCAGGACACCAGCGATGGCCAGTTGCAGCGCGGGTAGATGCAAAAAGAACATGTTTACTAGTGAAACAACAATAGCTATGACTAGCCCGGTTATGAGAAATCCACCGATGTGGCTGAAATTGCGTCTGGTGGTTAGGGCGTATACGGATAAGCCGATGAACATGGCGGCAGTGGTACCCAGCGCCTCCGCAATAATTGTGGGGCCGTTGGGCGCCTTGAGGTACATGGCTATGGCCGGACCCATCATCATGCCCATGCCGGCCGCAAAGAGGAACACCAACGGGACGGCGAAGGGGCTGCGGTGGGCGCCGGTGTACTGTACGGCAAAGAGCAGCGCAAAGGATCCAATCATTAAAATGAAGGGGTGCTGATAGGCGAACGGGGAGTGCATTCCATAGATGGAGGCTACCGCCGAGACCATCAGGGTGAGGGCCAGCAGTCCGTATGTCTTCGCCATAAGCATACCCACATCGGAAACCATGGGGCTGCGGATGCTGTCGGGAAACTGGTTAAATCGGGACATGCGTTACTCCTGAAATGTGTATGTGCCGGGTTGCGCCCTGCAAGTGGTTCGCACCCTGCAAGTGGTTCGCACCCTGCAAGGGTCGTACCCTGTAAGTGTTGTTGATCTCAAACCGTTCATCCGTATGATCAGAGTATAGGCAAAAAGGAACACGCGCATGCTTCACTGGATCGCGGACAGCCGCAGCGGATTCGTGGCCTTACTGATGGCGGCATTCATTGTGGCAGTAGCGATATACGCGCTGCCTGCGCTGTTGGCTTGGGGCATGGGCAGCCCGCACCGGATGGCCATCACCCTGCTGGATGTGCTGCTGGGCTGGACCATCATCGGGTGGATTGCCGCCCTGATATGGGCGACCATGTCTGGGAATGGCGGAAGTTTTGATGAGGATCAGTCACCCAGGCGGGAACCTTGGATGCGGTAGCCTCAATCCGGGCAAAAAGATTGCTTATTATTTGCGGCATCGCGCCCATTCTGTAGTAAATGTCATCAAGAGGAGAAAGATGTGGACATCGCCACAGTGGAACAGCAGTACAACCAGTTGCAGCAGGAAGGGCAAAGTGTGACGCAGGGCATTCAGGGGCTGGCCGGAAAGCTCAAGACTGCCGCTGACGGCGGCAGCACTGATGCCCGCGAATGGCTACTGGATCTCAAGGAACTGGCCCTCAGTATCCAGCAGGAACAGCAGCAGGTCATGATGCTGATGCAGGCGATGCATCAGGCGGTGCAAAATGATATGCAGCAGTATGCAAAGCCACAACAATGGCAACCGGGCTACCCGCAAACGCCACAAGCACCGGGTTATCCCCAGGCACAGCCGCAACAGGGCGGATTTATGAACAGTCTGGAACACTCCGGTTTTGGTCAGGCGCTGATGATGGGCGCAGGTTTCGGGATCGGGGACGATTTGATCAACTCGATATTTTAATATCAGCGGGTTCGACATTGGACTGAGGCGGGCCACGAGCGATGTAATGGCGTGGCGGTCCCATGACAATGCGCTTTTCCGGTGCCCCGATGATGGCGATTCGGGGAAGGCCATCAATTAATGCTATTTTCCCGTGCTGTTCCACAAACGCTAAATACTCAACCATGACAAACGTTCATCCATTCCCTAAAAGCCCCAAAGGCAACGCTGTAAAACCCCATCGCAAGGATCCAGGCGCTGCAGGTGGCGGCGGCCCTGCATTTCGTCTGCGAGACCACAATGGCAATCCTGTAGACGTGCTCATGATGGTCATTCAGGCCGGCGGTATGTACCTCATACCCACGACTGATCGCCCTGATGACGACCTGCCGACGACCCACCTGCTGCGCACCCTGGATGGCCTCGATGCACTGACGGACGCCGCCAATGTGCTGATTTATGATGCCAGGCGTTATCCTGCTGACTGTTCCCAGGAAGCTGCTGACGCATTGATCGGGAAAGGCAAGCAGGCTCACAAGATGATGCGTAAGCTGTATGACATGCTGCCATCGGATGAATTCATCATGACGATGGACAGCTACGGTCCCGACCTGATGGCGGAATATGCCACCAATGCGGCCATTATTGTTGCCAGCACTTTTGCGATGGATATCATGGCGTACTATGACGAGCTGTTCATCAGGACCGGGAAAGACAAGCGCAAAGCCATGTTCCGTGACTTTCAAGGGGCGTACAGGGAAGCGCGGGATGAATGTTTTTCCAGTTCGGAAGGGCATGAGTTTCTTATCAAGGAATTATCGTCGGCACACAGGTCACTACAGAGGATGTGGAAAGAATTATGACGGTCACAAAGAAAGATTTAATGGACCACCTGGCGGATACAACGGGTCTCAAAGTACGCGAGAGTAAGCAGTTGGTGGAAGGCTTCTTCGATACGATCCGCGAGACGTTGGCGTCCGGCGAAGAGGTGCAGTTATCCGGCTTTGGGCGGTTTAACATTCTGGACAAACGATCACGACCTGGACGCAATCCAAAGACTGGCGAGTCCGTTGAGATCGCGGCACGACGGGTGGTCACTTTTACAGCGAGCCATTCGTTCAAGCTTCAATGCAATCCAGACCTTGCAGGCAGCAGGCCTGCCAATATCTGAAAAGTATCAACGCAAGGCTACGGCATAGCCTCATTGCGGTTTACGTGAGTTGCGTGGACTCTGTAGGCTCTATAAAGTGGCATTATTCCCTTAAATATTGAGGTCAAGCATGAATAAATCAGAATTTGTTGCTGCCATGTCCAGGCACGGGGCGATGTCCAAGGCGGATGCGGAAAAGGTTCTTGAGGTATTCCGGCATACGCTGGAAATGGAACTACCGGAAGCCGATAGGATCGCTCTGCCAGGCATCGGCGTCTTTGCGGTAGTAGAGAAAGCCGCTCGCAAGGGTCGTAATCCGGCCACGGGGCAGGAAATCGACATCCCGGCAAAGAAAGCCATCAAGTTCAAGCCTGCTAAAGAATTAGCGGATAAAGTCAATCACTGAGGATTATGATTATGGAAGAAAGTAAAAAAACACGGGTACATCGCACAGCGGAACAGCGTCTGGCGGATTTGGAAAAAAAACATGCTGAGATCGTGGAACGGCAGCGTGCAGCGATAGCGAAAATCGAGGAAGCAAAAAAACGACTGATGCAGAAGCCTTCTGTTCGCAAGGATCAGGCTGAACAGGGAAAACGCTTTGCACGGGCAGCCTACGCGCTCGCTCCTGAATGGGATCAGCGTCACTTCATTGCCGCCATTGAACTGGCGTTAGCGGAAGATCCCGAAACTCTGCAGAATCGAGGTGAAAAGCTGCTGGAAGAACACGGTAAGGGGAAGCGCGGACGGCGGCCGTCCAAAGTCTAGGACCGTGGAGCTTTCACCGATCATTCCGCTGTTGGCTGGACTTGATCCGAAACAGCGGGAAATCTGCGTATCGGCGGGAGCCATGGTGAAAAGGCAGCAGTCAGCCGGGCGATGGGGCGGAAATTTGGTGGTGGCAACTATGGATCGTAATCAGGTGCTTTTGCTACCCACCCTGCCCATTGAGCAAAAGACCATCAAAGCAATGGACCTTGTTAAAATTATGACAACCCATCACCCGGACACCTGCGCCATGATCTATGAGGATCAGCATGGTGCGGCATGGTGTATCCGGCTGAGTGGCCCCGGACTGCCCGTTATCCAGGATGATCTGTTTCGGAACACGGCCCGGCTGGCTGTGCTGGTTTGAGGACAAAAGAAAAAAAAGTAAAAATATCTAACAATTTGAGGGTGGACATGGTCAAGTCAGAATTGATTAAAAAGCTGCACACAAAACTCAAGCAACAGAGCATTACTGGTTCCCTGGATCACGAGGTTATAGAAGAATCTGTGAATCATATCCTCGAAACATTGGCGGATGCTCTGGCTGCAGGTGGGCGCGTGGAAATTCGTGGATTTGGTTCTTTTAGTCTGCACGATATACCCGCAAGGTTGGGACGCAATCCCAAGACAGGCGAACGGGTTCATGTGCCGCCCAAAAAAGCGGTGCATTTCAAGCCAGGAAACGATCTGCGCGATCAGGTAGATTGTTGATCTGACATGACGGGAGCGGCCTTGCTGGACGCATTGACAGCTTCAGGCTGGGCCGTGCCCTGCATTATTTCCCGCGCGCAGGTTACGGCTGGCCGAAAGTGTGGGCTGCGTGGAAATGCCGGATAAAGCGGCCCATCAGGTTTTAAGTGCCATCCATTATGGTACTGTCGTTACGGTGGGACGTCCGGTTGCGGCGGCCTGAGCGTTTTCCGGATTCCACCAGGGCAAAATAAATTGCGCAAAATATATATGGCCGGTCCTGACATTTTTAAAATCGAGTGGCCCGACATGGCTCGAAAAATCGTGAGTGCCTGCGAGACATGGGGATTTGAGGCGTTGTTGCCCATACCAGCAAACCAAAGTCTGGATCGTCATGGTGTGAGCGGAATCACCGAACCAGGCAAAGCGAATGACGCTGATGCGATTTTTGAGGCATGTCTGGACATGATCCGGTCCTGCGATGCCGTGGTGGCCAACATAACTCCGTTCCGCGGCGACGAACCCGATGCTGGCACAGTGTTCGAAATGGCGACGGCGTATGCCTTGGGGAAGCCAGTGGTGGCTTACACGTTGGATACGCGGCTGATTCATGAGCGGCATGCGCATAACGGTTCCAAAACCGCATATGGTGCACTGGTCTGCAGGTCTGGATATCTGGTCGAGCGGTTGTAACTGTTCAGGACCCCGTGCTCCACGCTTCGTTTTGATGTAAAATACCGCAAGTTATCAAATCACAAGGACGATATGGACCAGCCTGACCTGAGTGCGATGGATCACGCCGCCAAGGATGAT
>JAAOMR010000200.1 GCA_018853935.1 Acidithiobacillus ferrivorans | reverse complement strand
ATTGCCCGAAGAAGGATCCTGCCGGTAGAGCGTCGTGAACAAGGCACTGGCGGCTGCATAGTCTTTCGTATGCACCAAAGACCAGGCTTTGATGGTCTCCATGCCCGGAGACAGTGGACCAAACTGTTGCGCGGCCTGCAGGCGTTGCAGGGTGCCCTTATAATCACGGTTTTTGTAATCGCGCAGGGCCGCCATGATGGCATGATGCCGGCGAAAATGCTCCGATGCCGGGGTGCCTGCCGGCAGATGGGCCATCGCCGCGCGCGCGATGGGCACATCATTGTCGGCCATGGCGAGGTTGCCCACCGTCTGCCAGTCGGCGGCTTTGCCCGACCATTGCGCGGCCTTTACCCACCACTGCAAGGCCGCATGCGATTGATGATTGGCACCCAATATGGCACCCATCAGACGCGCATCAGACGCCTTATGTAACTGGTTAATGGCCTCGGACTCGGGGGCTACTAGGGCTGCTGCTGCGGCGTTCTGCTGTGCACTGTGCGCGCGTGCAGCCATCATCAGCACATACTGCAGGTGCTGTGTCTGCAAGGTCTGCCGAGCGTCCGGGAACTGGGCCTGCGCCCGGGTATAGAGCACCTGCATTTCCTGCGGCGGCAAGCGATTGGCGGCCTGATTCAAAATGCCCTGCGCCTGTGCCGCATGCTGACTGTGCTGCAGCAGGGAAATATAGACGAGGGTGGCCTGATGCGGATGACCGGTCGCCGCCAGGGCCTCTGCCCAGGCCTGCCGGTTGCCTGCATCAGCGAGGGTGAACACGCTGGGGGTCTGCGCGTGTAGGGCGACAATCTGGGGCCAGGCTTTTTGGCGCTCCAGTTTGCCTACGGCGCGACCGGCCAGCCCTTGATTCATCATCGCCAGCATTTTCTGTGATGGCTGATAACTGGGGTCTTCGCTCTGGATTTGCTGTATGGCGGACTGCAAGGCCTGCAGATGACCTTCACCCAGGAGCTGCCAGAGCCGGTTTTCTTCCAGCACATTACGCATGGAGACGAGGGAGACATGGGTCTTGTCAGCGAGGGCACCCTGTCCATAACGGGTCTGCAATTGCTGCATATGCGTCCGCGCCAGCCCGACCTGACCCACCCGGATTTCTGCCCAGATCGTTTTTTCCAGGAGCACAAAACCCATGGTCGCTTGCGGTTGCCAGCCGGGATATTGCGTCATGGTCCGCTGCATCAGCGCCTGCGCCGTACGCAGGTGGTTACGGTTGATGGCCGCCCATATTTTTTGTTCAGCCGTATTGATCGCCGTGAGGGAGTGGTTCTTTTGGGTGTAGATGTTGCTGATCACATTGTTGGGCTGGCTTTGCTGAGACTGCAGCACATCGCTGGCACCCCGGGTCTGACCCACCACCGGTGCAGCATAGGCACCGGCGGCATAGAGCGGGACACCACCAGCCACAATGAGGGTGACCCAGGAGCGGATACTGGACGTTTTGCGGTTATTCTTTTTCATAGTGCCTCCTCGGCGCGCCATTGCGCCTTTTTACGCAGGGTAAATATCCATACAGCCAAAGTCGCAAACAAGACTGCGGTCAAACCCGCCAGTACCCAAAGCCAGGGTTTGACCGAGAACAGAAAGATCCAGAACCAGCCACTGTGCCGGTTGCCGTACATGAAATGCGAACCGACCATGGTGGACTGATAGATCCCCTGACTGTTCTGCCGGGCGAAATCCCCCTGTAGCTTGTTCCAGTTGGGCGCTGCCGTCAGATTCCAGGCCGCAGCTTGCAGGTGTTGTGGGTTGGTAGCGAGAAAGGTGACCGCCACATGCCCCTTATAG
>JAAOMR010000020.1 GCA_018853935.1 Acidithiobacillus ferrivorans | reverse complement strand
TCGCCACGCTACTGATCAACAACCTGTCGCAGATTGAGTATGTATGCGGCAACTGGGAAGGACGCTACCCGGACATTGGCCACAACGAACGCTTCATCAGCGTGGGGGATGGATTCGAAGAATTCCAGGTGCGTAATCTGGCGTATTTCGTGTATTTGCACACGGTGGAGGAAGGTGGGCCGGATCTCGACGTGGGCATTCAGATTTTTAGCCGGATCAATGTGCTACACGGATTACCCGTGCCGGTGGCGATTCATTTCCGCTATGACCGTCGCGTGCCTGGCAGTCGCGAACGCACGGTAGAACACTGCCAGCGGGTCAGGGCCGCGATCGAGTCGCGCTATGCAGAATTGCACCGGCAGGGTTTGCTGGTATGCGGCATGACCGTGCAGGACAAGCCCTCGGGCAGCCCGATCGAAGCGCT
>JAAOMR010000002.1 GCA_018853935.1 Acidithiobacillus ferrivorans | reverse complement strand
GCCTGGCGCCGGAGACCTTGTCGCGGGTGTTGACCCGCATACGTAAGGCCGGACTCATAGAAGTGGAACGCCGGATGATTATTATCCCCGACCCGCCTGCTCTACGGCGCTGGGCCGAAGGGCATTGAGGCGATGTACCCTGATGTCCTGCCACTATTCAGGGCGCGTCGGGGGTTGGTTCCGCCAAAGTCTGCAGAAAATCGCGGAGCACCAGTGCGCCATTGTGCTCTTGGTCGTGGGCAGCGTAGAGCAGGATAATAGGCGTTCCGGCGGCCGCGGCCAGCAGCGTCAGCGCGCCTGCTTTTTGCGTCGCCAGTTCCGCCAGGTAGCGGCTGCGGAATTCATCCCAGTGCTCAGGATCGTGGGCGAACCACTGGCGCAGGGCGGTGCTGGGAGTGAGGTCTTTGGGCCAGGCGTCCAGCGCGAGGTCGGCCTTGCGCACACCGCGGGGCCAGAGGCGCTCCGCCAGTACGTGGTAGCCTGCGGGCAGGGGACGCTCATAGGCGCGCCAAGTCGTGATTTCAATGTGCAGAGGGCGGTCCGGAGTCATTTTATGTCCCTGCTCGTTCATTCAGGCTGTCGTCCTTTTGCAGGCGGAGCGCAGAAGATGAAAACAATTCAGCCCCGCATAAAAGTGCCATGATCAAACAATGGCCTGGATGCCCTGATAGCTCAAGGTTTGTGTTTGGTTCAACGAAATTCCGGCGGCTGCGATGGCGCACGGGGGGTTGCAAAATAACCGCCTGCCTAGCCTTGATGCTCACTCAGAACAGCGCATACACTGCACATCGTAACGCTTTATCCAGGCTTCCAGTGCTTCAATAGCTTCGAATCCGGTTTTAACATTATCCAATGCATGTTGCGGATCATCGGGTTTTATCCGGGCGATCCAGGCGTCGCTATAGGGAGCAATATTAATCAGGTGTGGGTCTTCCAGCAGCGCTTCATTGCGGGCGATGACTTCACCGGCAAAGGGCACTGGTACGCCGCCTGCCCATTTACCACTTTCCAGTGTGGCCACATGCCGTCCAGCATCCAGATGGGTGCCGATTTTTTTAATTCTGGCCTTTTGTAAACGCCCCGACATGGTTTGGGCGGGATCCGTGACCCCAATAGTCAGTGTGCCGTCATCTTCTGGGCGCAGCCATACATAGTCGAGATCGTAAAACAGATCCTCAGGCAATTCACAACCGCGATATTCACTCATGATGGCATCTCCGCTTCATAGGCCAGAATGCGTTTGCCCGCTGCTTCACCACGATCCGGTAAGGCGGCTGCGAGATAGGGATAGAGTTCCGTCTCTTCCTTGGCATCATGTTGTTTGAGAATGGTTTGCACAGTGCTCAGCAGATCGTCGAAGGTTTCCGCATCCTGATCCTGGATGGCTTCAGCCATCTCCTCAAAAAATATCCGCAAATCCTGATGGCCCTTACGTAGCAATGCGGTCAGTGGATGATCGTCACCACCCTCTTTACGCTCGAAGGCTGGGAAAAGCGTGCTTTCTTCCACCACCATATGACCATCAACAATCCCGTGGCGAAATACCTCCAGTAAATGGGCAGCCTCCTGCCACGCCCCAATCGAAACAGCGTGTGCGCTCTGTCCCAATAGTTGATCCAGGCGTTCATGATCGTGTTGCATAATCTGGTCTATATCGGCCATAACGTTCTCCATTGTGTGGGAAATAATGTTGGGCGGCGTGAGCTATTATGCTATTATTTGAGCGTATACGCATAATGTTAAACTGGTATCCTTAATAAGGTGAAATATGAAAGTACAAATACTGGTTTCAAAGTGGTGTCCTGTTTGCCCGCAAGCAGAAAAGGTTTGGAAAGAAGCTTCCCAGAAAGTGCCCATGGAGCTGGAAGTGCTGGATGTCGCTGACCGTGAAGGGCGCGAAATAGTCAGTAACCTGCGCATTAAGACCGTTCCGGCCATCGTTGTGGATGGCGCCCTAAAGACGGTAGGTGCGCAGCCTTTGGGAGAAGTGCTGAAGATGCTCGGCGCATCATAAACGCGGTATCGTAGAACACTACCCATTAGGCGCAAAAGCATCGAAGTGAATATGGTCATGCTGCACTTCATGGGAGAGCAGCAGGTCGATGGCGGCTTCTATCATGCCGGGGCCACCGCAGAGATACACTTCATGATCCTTCCAGTGGCCGCTGGCGGCAACAGTGGGCAGGAGTCGGTGGGCGCCGGTCCAGGAGGTGTCTTGCATATCAGAAAGTGTCGAGGTGATGGTGATATGCGGATATTGTTGTGACCATCTGGCCAGTTCTTCCAGATGATAAAAATCGGTCTGTTTCCTGGCCCCGTAAAAAAGATGGATAGGCCGGGTCCGCCCCAAGGCAATACTTTCCTGAATAATCGCCTCAATGGGGGCCAGACCGGTTCCTGCAGCAATACAGAGCATATCACGGTCATTATCGGAATGCAGAGAAAATTCGCCTTGTGCACTACCTAGCGTTAATTGGTCGCCGTTTTGTGCCTCGTAAAAAAGCCATTGACTAAATACACCGCCGGGTAATTCACGGATATGAAAGACCAGTGTTCCGGTGGCATCTGGTGGCGTTGCCATGGAATAAGAACGCCACTGATCCGGATGCCCCGGTATTGCGATACGGGCATATTGCCCGGTTCGGTAGGGATAAGGCCGTTCTGGCTGTAGCCGTAACTCCAGTACATTCCAGGCGAGTGGCGTAAGCTGGATGATTTGGGCGCCCCAGGTGTCTTCCTGAACGACTTCGGCACGCAAACGCAGGTCACTGCGTGGATACAGTTTACAGAGAATGGCCATGCCAGCGGCGCGTTCCGTGGGTAAGAGCAGCAGTGGCATAAAAGGCCCCTGTTCGCTGTCGCCGGACAAAATGGTGCCTTTGCAATCACCACAGGAACCACTGGCACAACCGTGTTTAATGGGAATTCCGTGTTGTTTCGCCGCTTCGACAATATTTTGGCCGGCATCCGCCATGAAGCGGATGCCGGATGGTTCCAGACAGATTTCATATTCCATAACAGGTATACCTCAAAATAATGGCGTACCTGAGCAACCGGTACGCCAATGGCAAGGTGTCAATCAGACGGCGGCAGGTACGTCGTCGATGCTTACCGGGATGAAGCGGGAAGGGGCCATGGCCTCGTAGGCCGCCTCAATGCAAACGCTGGCGGCCAGGTTATAAGCCTCAATCCAGGACTCCGCCATTTCATGCGTCCAGGCCGCGTCCAGGAAATGCTTCAGGGTGTTGAGCAGGCTTTTGCCGACGATAGCGTAATGCTCCGGACGGGTGTCGTATTTAATATGCCCGGTACCGAGTTCCTTCAGATAGGGGACCAGCACTTCCATGGTGTCAATATTGGTGGCGATCAGAATGACCGAATTGAATAGACGTATCCGTTGCTCCGTCATGTCCCCCGGAAACATTTTCCGCACCTCAGGGTAATGGGTGAACATATAGTTATAAAAATACGCGGCAACCGGAACGCCTAAGTCCTTAACTGCTGCGCCGCTGGATTTGATGAGTTGGATATTGATAGCCATCTGTTGTTGCTCCTTCTGGTTGAACTATGGATTTACTTTAGTAAAACGCCGCACGTTTTGCAGTTTAGCCGGTTGCCTGTGTGCATTCCTTGACTTCGGTCAAGCTTTGCTTGCGTCACCGCCGACCCACGCGTTATCGCGGATGATGGCGGTGGCGCGTTGCCGGGCATGCCGTAACTCATTATTGTATATAGCAGTTTGGTATCCTCGAATTGGTGTGGTGGTGAGCGCTTTGAGCACCGAATGCTTTTGTGAGGGCGTCCAATGAATCTCCGCAACCATGGAGAGTCCGGGCCGCAGTGGATGCTGGGCGAGTTCCGCAGCGGGTAACGCGATACGCACTGGTACACGTTCGACGATATGGATGTAATTTCCACTGGCATCCTCCGGCGGCAGGATGCTGAAGGCACTACCGGCGCCCGGCAGCATCCCCAAAACTATACCGTGATAATGGACATCGCCACCATAGTAATAACTGGTCAATTGAACGCTTTGTCCGGGGCGGACATGCCGCATGGCGGTTTCTTTGACATTGGCTACAACCCACAAATCATTGAGGGGTACCACGGAAAACAGATGCTGACCGGGATGCACCAGGAGTCCTGGGTAGGCGGCGCGCTGTGCGACATAACCTGATACCGGAGCACGGATAACACGGCGTTGCCATTGAATATCCGCCTGTTCGAACTGCGCCGTAGCCTGACGCACGAGGGGATTCGTTTGCAGCGTGGTGCCAGCTGTGATGGCTTGCGTGCCTTGTAACGCCGCCCGGGCCGCTGCCACTTGTGCTGTTGCAGCAGCAATTTCGTTTTGTGTGTCTTCAACACGGATGGCAGAAACAGCACCACTCGGCAGGGATTGCTTATAGCGGATTAAATCGGCGTTTAATTTGTGGAGTTCGGCGTTTTTGGCACTGACCGTCTGTTGCAGCGCGGTGACCTGGGCGAAATCTTTGCGTACCATTCTGACCGTCGCCGCCAGATGTGCTCGAGCCTGTTGCAGTGCAAGCTGGGAATGATTGGCCTGAAGGGTGGCCATCACTTGTCCGGCGCGGACGAATTCGGTATTTTCTACCAGTACCCTACTGATGGTGCCCGCCGTCTGGTCATTCACCGGCGTAATATTGCCGGAGACATAGGCATCATTGCTTTCTATCCAGTATTGCCCCCGCCAAAACCACCACGCGGTCCAGAGCAATCCGGCAAGTATAAAAATGAGGGTAACGAGGACCAGCATCCGGGTGCGTTTCCCCGGTTGGATGGGGGGGCTCGAATGCCCTGGCTTCTGCGCGCTCATGCGGGATTTTTCCTCGGGGTATATCCGCCGCCTAGCGCGGCATGCAGTAACACCCAGGATTGCGCATTTTTCGTCTCTAAAGCCAGCAGTTGATTTTTTATTTCCGTTTCCTGAATCTGCGCGATATAGGCTTCTGCTTTATTGGTCATTCCCGAATGAAAGGTGGATTCCGCCAGCGTCGTCGTATGCTCAGCGGCTAAGATCATTTGCCGTTGTCCACGGATTTCTTGACGTGTCTGCCGCCAGATGGCCAGACGACCAGCAATCTCACGTACTGCGTCGAGGATGGTGGCGCGATAATGATCTTTCACGGCTATATATAATGCGTTTTGCTCCCGCAAATGGGCGCGTAATCTCCCCCCTTCAAAAATAGGTAGGGATATGACCGGGCCGATGGCATCTGCGAGATTGCCGGGGCTGAACAAATCACCCAGATGAATGCTGTTCCATCCCGCAAACAAGGCGATATTCACATCGGGATAAAAAGCCGCACGTGCCGCCCCCATCTGTTGCGCCGCGACTTCTATTTCCCAGCGCGCAGCGACTATGTCCGGACGGTGGGCAATGAGGCGTAGAGGCAAATTCCGGGGTATGGTGATTGTGGATAGCGTGGGCAACGGCTCTACCGGAATATCTCGCCCCCAATCGGGTCCGTGTCCGGCCAGTGCCGCCAATATATAGCGCTGTTGAGCAATGGCTGCCTGTATTTCGGCTGCTGATTGACGTACCCTGGCGCGCGCCACTTCCTGAAGATAAACGCTGCGGGCATTGCTCAGGCCGTCATGCCAGCGCTGTTGTTCCAGGTGGAGTAAGGAGCTGTGCAGGGCTTCCGCGTGTGCCACCTGCCGGAGACGTTGTACATCACCGGCCAGCAAAAAGTAGTGCCATGCCAGCCGGGTGGAAAGCAATAATTTTGCCTCGGCGTAATCTGCCTGATGGACGCGTACCTCCCCCAGGGCTGCACGAAAGTGATCGTTGTCACGTCCCCACAAATCCAGGTGATAGCGCATTTCCAGAGGATTGAGAACACCATAGGTGATGGTTTTGCCGTTCAACGGGGCGTGTAAGCCTTGCCGGGAAAAGTGCTCCTGAGTCACCGCCGCCCCTGCGGAAAAGTGCGGGAGGAGGGTGGCATGCTGGTTTGCTGCCGCCGCTTTGGCTTCCAGAATGCGCGCGCTGGCGGCCTGTAGCGATGGATTGTTGCGCAGCGCCTCGCTGATTAAATTATTCAGGGCCGGTAGCTGTGCCGATTCCCACCAGTTTGACGCGGGCCAGGCACCTGGGGTTATCCCGGCGTGGCCGTCCAACTGGGCCAGTGTCCCACTGATTTGGGTATCATGCGCCATTTTGTCGCCGGGGAGATGCTGCGGCAGGCGCGCGCAGGCGCCGAGCAGCAACAGCGATAGGATAAGGGCGATGCTGCGTTTCATCAGGGCTCCGCCAATTCTTCCAGTGCCCGGCGCACTCGGACATCCGGCTCGGCGAAAACTACCCGTTTGGCCAACAATAACAGACCGGCCACGATCAGAAATCCCCACGCGGCGATGTAAAATATTTCATTAAAAGTCAGCAGTGCGGCATGGTATATTATCTGCTTGGCCAATATCGTATGCCCCATTAATGTGCTGATAAAATGCTTTCCAGACGGATTATTCTCAGTGAGAAAATGCTCGTGGAAAATCAGGCGTCTGTCCCACAAGGTGGCCATAATAGGAATGCCCATGGCCTGTCCACACACCCGCAGCAGGTTTAAAAAGGCAGTACCACGCATTTCGGCAGTTCCTCGCAACCCGGAAAGCGCTATGGCGACTAACGGCGGG
>JAAOMR010000199.1 GCA_018853935.1 Acidithiobacillus ferrivorans | reverse complement strand
TTTCGCCGTTACCAGTGGGCAGCCAGCCCACCTGGGAGAAGAGGTGGGGGTGGGGGCCATTCTTGGTGCACCCATGATGCTGTCTACGCTGACGCTCTTTGTAATGGCATTATTCGTGTCGCCGCAACGGGGCTGGCGTGGAGCCTTAAACCCAGAACCCACGGGCCTGCGCCGTGATCTCGGCTGGTTTCTGGTTGCCTTTGGCCTGTCCGCTATCGCACTGTTTGTACCGCATCATATTACTTTGGTGCGTATTGGTATCGGTCTGGTACTGGTCACCTTGTACTTTCTGTATGTGATGGTGACGTTGCGTGCTTCTGCGGCGCTGGTGGCCGATGGACATGGCACAGAGGCAGGGCATGCCTTGTACCTGGGTAGGATCGGACTACCCACGCAGATGCCGGCGATCCTGATTCAACTTGCCATAGGGCTCGGCATGATTGTTTTTGGTGCCAGCCTCTTCGTCGATGGCATCGAGGGGCTGTCACACTGGCTCGGCATCTCCGCACTGATTCTGTCTCTGCTGCTCGTCCCGGTGGCCACGGAGCTACCCGAAAAAATTAACAGCATCCTCTGGATTCGTCGACGCAAGGATACCCTGGCTTTTGCCAATATCACCGGAGCGCTGGTCTTTCAAGGAAGTCTGCTGCCCGCTATTGGGGTACTGTTAACCCCCTGGTCGCCCTCCCCCCCCGTTCTGCTGGGCGCAGGACTCACGCTGCTGGCCGGGGGATACACTTACCTTCTGGTGCGCCGCGGCGTGACCTTGCGGCCCTATCATTTTCTTTTCAATGGCGCGTGTTACGGGGCTTACTTCTTCGCTCTTACCTGACCGCCCGAAAGGTGCTCGCCGCACGGTGGTGCCTTTTGCTAGAATGTGAGCCGTAGCCCCGGTAGCTCAGTGGATAGAGCAACCGCCTCCTAAGCGGTAGGTCGCGCGTTCGATTCGCGCTCGGGGCACCAATAACCCCTGCCAGAAACACAAATCCCGCAGTAGCATCGCCACCACGGGATTAATCAGAGGCTAAGCCTGCATCGCCTCAGATAGAGTCGTGCATGTCTTCCAGCATCTGCTCAATACGCGGCCCAAGGATGATTTCCATCGCGAAGCCCATCTTGGTTCCTGGGATTACCAAGGTATTAGAACGAGACATAAAACTACCCGGCAATACTTGTAATAGAGCGGGGAAGTTCGCTTCCTTATGGTCACGAAAGCGGATGACCACCATGCTCTCGTCCGGTGTCGGAATATCGCGGGCAATGAAGGGATTGGACGTATCCACCAGCGGTACACGCTGAAAATTGATGTGGGCGCGTGAGAATTGCGGGGTAATGTGGTGAATGTAGTCCGGCATACGACGCAGAATGGTGTCCACAATCGCCTCAGCGGAATAGCCGCGCTGGGCATTGTCACGGTGAATCTTCTGAATCCACTCCAGATTGACCACCGGCACCACCCCAACTAACAGGTCGACGTAATTAGCCACGTCAACATCATCGGTCTTCACACCACCATGCAGTCCTTCATAAAACAGCAAGTCCGTACCAGATGGCATATCCTGCCAAGGGGTGAACGTACCCGGCGCGCTACCGCGCAGTTCAGCCTCAGGCTCGTCGTGAACGTAGTAACGCATCTGCCCATGACCGGTCTCACCATACTCGCGGAACAGCCGCTCCAGCGCTTCAAAATCATTGCCTTCCGGGCCAAAATGGCTAATGGTTTTACCACCAGCCGCCGCCTTGGCGATGGCTTCACGCATCTCGGTACGGTTGTAACGATGGAAGCTATCACCTTCGATAATGACCGGGTCAATTTTCAAGCGCCTGAAAATGTCATGGAAGGCATGCTTGACGGTGGTGGTACCCGCCCCTGATGAACCAGTCACGGCAACGACGGGATGTTTCTTAGACATGAGAATGTAACCTCTTTAGTGAATAAAATCTGCAGCAGCCCGCTCTACGGACAAAGCACCCTTTTCGGCCAGTTTAGCAAAGGACGCTCGCTGGTCAACATAAAGCGCTACCACAGCGGGCCGACGCAGTGGCCCGGCGATAGCGTCAATGATGACTAGAGACTGAGGTTACGCCAGATCGCTACCGTCGCTTCAGCCTGATTCAGGGTATAAAAATGCAGGCTCGGTGCACCTTCCCGCAGCAGTAACTGGCACTGCCGGCTCAACAACTCAATTCCGAGCTGATACTGGGATTGCGGGTCATCGGCGTAAGCTTCCATTCGGCGTCGCACATACTGCGGAATGTCCGCTCCGCACATAGCAGAAAAACGGGATATCTGCTCAAAATTAGTGATGGGCATGACGCCGACCACCACCGGCACGTCAACCCCTTGCCGTTGCAAATCATCGCGCAACTGCAGGTAGGCATCGGGATTGAAAAAATACTGGGTGATAATCGCATCCGCTCCGGCCTGCACCTTGGTCACCAGATGTGCCACATCATCACGAGCCGAAGTCGCCCGGGGATGAATCTCCGGATAGCCCGCCACATACACGTCAAAACCACCAAAATGACGGATAAATGCAACCAGATCTGCGGCATGCTGAAAATGGCCGGGATTCTCCATACCTTCCGGCAAATCACCACGCAAGGCCACGATACGCCGTATGCCCTGCTTCTGGTAATCTTCGAGAATCTCCCGGATCCCGGCTTCCGTAGACCCGATGCACGACAAATGCGGCACGGCCTCCAGATCATAATCCTGACGAATCATGGCCACAGTGACAAAAGTACGCTCGCGGGTGGACCCGCCCGCCCCGAAGGTCACCGAAGCATACTCGGGACCCAGGGGGAGAAGCGCGCTTATCGCCTCCCGCAGACGTTCCTCACCCGCCGCATTTTTAGGCGGGAAGAACTCGACGGAGTGTGCCATCAGTAGCGATACGCATCCGCTTTGAAGGGGCCATCAACGGACACGCCAAGGTACTTGGACTGCGCGTCAGTCAGACGGGTCAACACCCCCGCGAAGCCTTCCACCATATAGCGCGCCACTTCTTCATCCAAAGTCTTGGGCAGGACAGTAACCGTGACATGACGGGCCTTCTCCGCGGCAGGCAAATCAGCAAAACGTTCCGCGTAGAGGTGCAGCTGGGCCAGAACCTGATCGGCGAAGGAACCGTCCATAATACGGCTGGGGTGCCCTGTAGCGTTACCCAGATTGACCAGACGCCCCTCCGACAGAAGAATCAGATAATCGTTGCTGTCGGGATTAAAGGCCTTGTCCGGAGTCGCATCGCGATAGATCTTATGCACCTGTGCCTTCACTTCGTCCCAAGCCCAGGCTTTGCGCATAAAGGCGGTATCAATCTCGTTATCGAAGTGTCCAATATTGCAGACCACCGCACCCTTTTTGAGGGCCTTCAACATTCCGGCATCGCAGACATTGAAATTACCGGTCGCGGTAACCAGCAAATCGATCTGTCCGAGAAGATCACGGTCGACACAAGCATCCGTGCCATCGTTAATGCCCTTCTTATAGGCTGACACCACTTCGTAGCCGTCCATACAAGCCTGCATGGCGCAGATGGGATCCACTTCGGTGACCCGTACAATCATCCCTTCCTGGCGCAGGGAAGCCGCCGAACCCTTACCCACATCGCCATAGCCCAGCACCAAAGCCCTCTTGCCGGAGAGCAGATGGTCGGTAGCCCGCTTGAGCGCATCGCTGAGCGAATGGCGGCAACCATACTTGTTGTCGTTCTTGCTCTTGGTGACGGAGTCGTTGACGTTAATGGCAGGGATTTTCAGGCTGCCGTCGCGGGCCATTTCCATGAGGCGATGCACGCCAGTAGTAGTTTCTTCGGAAACACCATGAATGCCAGCCAACAGTTCCGGATACTTTTCATGCAGCAGACCGGTAAGATCGCCGCCATCGTCCAGTACCATGTTCGGGCGCCAGCCGTCAGGACCCTGGATAGTCTGCTCGACACACCACCAGTATTCTGCTTCCGTCTCACCTTTCCAGGCAAAAACGGGGATACCGGCTGCCGCGATAGCCGCCGCGGCCTGATCCTGGGTGGAGAAGATATTGCAAGAGGACCAACGCACTTCCGCACCGAGGGCCACCAAGGTCTCGATCAGAACGGCAGTCTGGATGGTCATGTGGATACAGCCCGCAATACGCGCACCTTTGAGGGGCTGCTGCGCCTGATATTTGCGGCGAATGGTCATAAGTGCCGGCATTTCGGTCTCGGCAATGCGGGTTTCTTTGCGTCCCCAGTCAGCAAGGGAGATATCAGCGACTTTGTAATCAGCGGAACTTTTGAGCACAGCATTCATGTAAGCGATTCCTTGAGCATGAAAGCGAGCGCGGTTTTACCTATGGGAAGTACGGATCGAGCCTGATCGTAACCCCGCCACCATTCCAGCGGGAATAACATCCAGCCGGACCAGTGAAACGGAGCATAACGACTGCAGCGCCCCTCGACCCAATCTTCCAGCGGGGAGAACCCCCGCCAAAACATTTTTACCGCAGTCCGGCAGCGTCACGCAAGATCGCCGCCTTGTCCGTGCGCTCCCAGGTAAACTCGGGTTCTTCGCGGCCGAAATGACCATAAGATGCGGTTTTACCATAGATCGGACGTAACAGGTCAAGCATCTGAATAATGCCCTTTGGGCGCAGATCAAAATACTCCTGCACCATGGCAGCAATCCGGTCATCGTCAATCACGCCGGTGCCAAAAGTGTCCACCATTAGACTCACGGGTTGCGAGACGCCGATAGCATAGGCTACTTGCACTTCACAACGACTGGCCAAGCCGGCAGCCACGATGTTCTTGGCCACGTAGCGTCCAGCATAGGAGGAGGAACGGTCGACCTTGGAAGGATCTTTACCGGAGAAGGCGCCGCCACCATGGCTGCCCTGACCGCCGTAGGTGTCCACGATAATTTTGCGGCCAGTCAGACCACAATCGCCCACCGGGCCGCCGATCACAAAACGGCCGGTAGGATTAATGAGATACTTGGTGTCTTTGTGCAGCATCGCAGGGGGCAGGACAGGTTTGATGATTTCTTCGCGCACGGCTTCGACCAGATCCGCATGACTGATATCCGGGTGGTGCTGGGTGGAGAGCACCACTGCATCAATAGCCACCGGGCGGCCGTCCACGTAGCGCACGGTCACCTGGCTCTTGGCATCGGGACGCAGCCAGGGCAGGCGGCCATCTTTGCGCACCATCGCCTGCCGCTCAGTCAGGCGATGGGCAAAATAGATAGGCATCGGCATCAGCACATCCGTCTCGTCACAGGCAAAACCGAACATCAGGCCCTGATCGCCAGCGCCCTGATCGAGATCAAGACCAGCCCCTTCGTCCACACCCTGCGCGATATCAGGAGACTGTTTGTCCAAAGTCTGTATCACCGCGCAGGAAGCCCAGTCAAAACCCATATCCGAAGAATCATAGCCGATGCGGCGCACCGTCTGGCGAGCCACATCCGCATAATCCACCGTCGCCGTGGTGGTGATTTCACCCGCCAGCACAATCAGACCCGTAGTAATCAGAGTCTCGGCCGCCACCCGACCACGGGGGTCCTGGGCCAGTATCGCATCAAGAATGGCATCGGAAATCTGATCTGCGACTTTATCGGGGTGACCTTCGGAAACGGATTCAGAAGTGAAAAGATGACTTTTGGACATGCGCTAAGTTCCTCGCTGGCTAGGCCGACTATCTCAGTCGACAGGGACAGAGCGCACTATATCAAAGGAAAGCAGCACAAGCGAAGTGAAACACACTCACCGCAAAGGCAAAAATTGCTCAAGCGTGACGGGTATGCGGCTTTAAGGATGCGCCGGACTGACTACCGGAAAAGAAGATTTATTGCCACCGCCCCAAAAATAGGAAATACCACCTGTCACCTGTACATCATTGAAGTTCGCACTGCTGGGCGTAGGGGTATTAAAGAGCAACTGATCCTGCACACCCAGACGCAAACCAATCTGATCATTCAACAGATACTGATATCCCACCCCGAAGACACCCATCAACGAGCTACCCCGCCCAACCTGCTTATTAAACAGGTTGCTGGATGCCCCCAAACCCAGAGAGAGGTAAGGCGTATTAGGACTGTCAAAAGCGTACAGATTACCCAGGACCGCCGCGCTGTATTGATTGGCGGCGCCAGTATGCGCGGGGCTCTGTAACTGAGCAAAGGCTGCTGCCACCTGCGCTTCAACCCCCACATGGGCATCTACACGTTGCCCCAGGCGCAGACCAACTACGCCGGCATCAGCTCCACCACCCCGTCCGCTGGACGTATCAAAAAAGGTGCTTCCGCCAAAGAGGTTGATGTAGGTCTCATCACGCGCAGACTGATCCGCCGCCCAAACCGGAATGGCGAGGACAAGCCCGGAGAACACCAGTAAAGCGCGCAACCCCCACTTCATGACCGCATGCACCTCGTATATAGCAGTATTGTGAGCTGAAACCTGTTACAATTCTAACCTGATTTAGATGAATATACCACACCCTTTGGCTCATTTTGACAAAAAACCAACAAGGAGTTTCCATGCCCACTCTCGTCTGCGGTTCTCTGGCCTTTGATACGATCATGGTTTTTCAGGATCGCTTCAAGGCGCACATTCTGCCCGATCAGGTACACATGCTGAACGTGTCCTTTACCGTCCCGGAAATGCGGCGCGACTTTGGCGGATGTGCTGGCAACATCGCGTACAACCTAAAATTGTTAGGTGGCAATCCACTGATTGTCGGCACGGCGGGCCAGGATTTCACGCCCTACCTCGATCACCTGAAAGCGCTGGAATTAGACACCAGCCTGCTGCGCATTCTCCCAGATCATTACACCGCGCAGGCCTTTATCACTACCGACCTGGACGATAATCAGATCACCGCTTTTCATCCCGGTGCCATGTTTCAGGCTCAGGAAAACCATCTGACTGACCGCATTCCAGAGGGTGTGCGTTGGGCTATTGTTTCCCCGGACGGTCTCAGCGCCATGGTGCAGCATTTGGAAGACCTCACCAATGCGGGGATCCCCACCCTGTTCGATCCTGGCCAGGGTTTGCCCCTTTTTGATAGCGAAACCCTGACACGCCTGATTGATCGAGCCGATTACCTCACCGTCAATGATTATGAATGCCAGATGGTGCAGGCCCGCACCGGTCTCAGCGTCGGTGAACTCTGCCAGCGCCTGAAAGCCCTGATTGTCACTCGCGGCGAGCATGGCTCGGTGATTTATCATGATGGCGAGGAAACGATCATTCCGGCCGCCAAACCCAAAGCCGTTTTGGATCCCACCGGCTGCGGTGACGCCTATCGCGCCGGACTGCTACATGGTCTGGAACATGACCTCGGCTGGGAAACGATCGGCAAGGTCGCCTCGTTGATGGGCGCCTATAAGATTGAAAGTGCAGGCACCCAGAATCACCGTTTTACCTGGCCGGAATTCCAGGCGCGCTATTATGAAAACTTTGGCGAGAATATCAGCTAGATTTCGAGCCACTTAGGAAACGATGGGCTTATCTTCGGCATCCCAGACATTGATGCCACCACCAAGGTTGTAAACTTCGGTGAAGCCCATCTCCTGCAAGGTCACCGCTGCCAGTGCGGAGCGCGTTCCGCTGTCACAGTAAAGGACAACGACCCGATCACGTGCAGCGGCCAAATCCGGATGACAATGGCCATAATCAGGATCGGCTAAAGCCTCCAGATAACCGCGCGGCACATGGATAGCATCGGGCAGATGCCCCTCCACGAAGGCGCAGGACTCCCGGACATCCACCACCAGTACATCATCGCGGCTGCGCAGCCAGCCCTCCAGCGTGTCGCCGTCTATCTCGCGAATTTGACTGCGCGCATTCTTTATAAAATCCGCCAGAGATTTGGCCATCAGGGACACATCACTTGAGCAAGATGCTTAGTGAGTTCGTCAACCCCAGCACTGGTATAATCCTTGTTTAAAGTGCCCGAAACCATTGCGGTAGTAGGTGCATCCAGTTTTTCACGCAACAAACCCAGAATATGTGGAGAAGCGACAAGCACCAAGCGTTGGAAAGCATTCTGCTTTCGCGCTTCACCTAAATAAGTTGCCAGTTCGCTGGCGAAGTGCAGCATTTCCGTCTCTTTAGGACTGGTTTGCCATTCGATGCCAGGTCGTGCCCCGGCGGCGAAGCTCTGCTGAACCCGCCCTCCTGCATCCGTCACCAGATCGTCCTGATGTTTGCGGCTGTCGGGATGGCTCCAATCCTGCAAGAGATGCAGCCCTGTATCGCAACCTTCATTTTTAAAGAGGCGCGCTTCCGCGGCATTGCTTACCAACACCCAGGTTACGATAGCCATCATGTGTTCTCCTTTTATCAATTGTTACCTTACATAGATAGATGCGGCAACAACAAAAAACAAGCAACAAACGCCTCTTTCCCTGAGCCATAACATCATTCTATGATGAGACTGCCTGCCATCCGCCTTTTGAGGAGTCCCCCCTATGCCCTCCCAACGCCCCAGCAAAACCGCGTGCT
>JAAOMR010000198.1 GCA_018853935.1 Acidithiobacillus ferrivorans | reverse complement strand
CCCCCCCCCCACCGCCACGCCCGCACCAATAAAGGTACCGGCTTCCAGCCAAACACCTGCGGCGATCACCGCTCCGGCCTCTATCTGCACGTAGGCATCAATGCGGGCACCAGGATCCACCTGCGCATCGCGCGCCAGTTGCGCCGTATGATGCAGTCCAGGCTGAAGGGTGCCCTGCGGATAGATGTACTGCATAATCCGCGCAAACGCCGCGTAGGGATTGTCCGTCAACAGGCAGTTGCCGACAAAATCCTCCGCATCCTGCGGAGTCATTACCACTGCCCCTGCTCTACTCGCTTTTAACAGACTGCGCAAATGCCGGTCCTGATAAAAAGTAAGGTCCGCACTACTGGCCGTATTGAGTGGCGCCACAGCACTAATCTGATACCCAGCGTCACCACGCAATTGAGCGCCCGCCACGTGCGCAAGATCACCGAGGAGATACAAGCCATGCGCCACCCTATTTACCACCCTTCACGTTGTCAGAAGGCGGTCTGGTCGCCATCGCTGCCACCACCTGCGAAGTAATATCAATGGCGCCATTCACATAAAGCACAGATTTATCATTGAGGATAACCGTATAGTGCCCGGCGCGCCCAATTCTGCTCACCACTTTGACCAGTTGATCCTGTATGTTTTTCAGAATCTGATTACGTTGATAGTTTAAACCATCCTGGGCCTGCCGCTGGAACTGCTGAAAGTTGAGGATCATACTTTGCAATCGTGCCTCTCGTTCCTGCCTTTGCGCATTGGTCAGATGCGGAAAATCTCTTTCCAAGGTCTTTTGAAAGGTGTTGACCTGTTGGCGCTTGGCCTCGATTTCCTTCTGCTTAGCCGCTATCTGTTTGTTGAGGCTGATCGCGCCTGCCTGCGCCTCAGGCAGTTCGCGCAATGCGCGATCGAGATCCACAAAGCCGACCTTCAGCGGGTCTGCCCACGCTACCGCCGAAGTCAGCATCAACAGGAGAACGACCCCAATGCGCAGTTGCCAATTCATACCCTAACGCCACACCATCAAAAATTATTACCCACAGTGAACTGCAAGGGCTGGGTCAAATCGTTCGGATGCTTATTGAGTGGTACGGCGAGAGACAGGCGCAGAGGTCCCATCGGGCTGATCCACAGGAAGCCGACACCCACTGTCGTCCGCATTTGGCCCAAACTCGGGAAGTACTGATTGTTGTAAGAGTAATTATTTCCACTAGCGTCCGAATTAACACCGTAAACCCACCCGCTGGCCGCAAACAGGGACATCCGGAAATTATTATTATTTTCGAGGCCCGGAAGCGGGAAATACAAACTGGCATTAAACAGCAACTCGCGAGTACCGCCTACGGGGTAGCCACCCACTTGTGGTCCTAACGAATAGGTCTGATAACCTGGCAAGGTAGTTGGACCACCCATATAGAAGTTATTAAAAAATGGCACGCTTAACCCGCCATAACCGTTGATAAAGCCATAGCGCCCACTCAATCCCCCCGTCAGCCAGGAAGTAATGGGATGATAATAGTCCGCTTTAATCTCCGCCTTATACCAGCGCAGTTTCGCGGGGGGCACCGCAGCCTTCAGCGCCAGGCTTCCATAGAAACCGTTGGTGGGAAATATCGGTGAATTCCGGCTGTCAAAAGTCAGGGCATTCCCAACCGTCAACGCTGTGGCTGTGTTACCAAATGTCTGGACATATTGGGAGTAAATTGCTGGCGGATTAGCGAATAGATTAATTGTTGTATTACTGAAACCCAACGACATATAATCATAGATATACTGCATCACTGGGATACCCAGCGTGGCAGTTCCGCCGTAATCAATTTCCTGATAAGGGGCTACGGACAGAATGGAAAGATTGGTGTTGTTCCGATATAGGCTGAAGCCGAGACTGATGCCGTCCGGCGTGACATACGGGTCTGTAAAGGAGAGATTGTACGCCGTCCCCATACCACTCACATTCGCCGAGAACGCCAAGGCATTACCGGTCCCCATGAAGTTGTTCTGGCTGATAGAGCCGTTGAACATGATACCGTAGGCATTGGAATAACCAACACCAATACTAAAACTACCCGTCGGCCTTTCGCTCACATCGACATCCAGATCCAGTTGATCAGGATGCCCCGGAACGGGTACAGTTTTGGTGTTAATCTTGTCGTAAAAACCGGTCTGCTGCAGACGCATCTTAGAGCGTCGGATCAGCGCGCCATCATAAAGCGCGCCTTCCATCTGCCGGAATTGACGCCGAACCACATAGTCCCGGCTTTTGTCATTACCGGTGATTTCAATGCGGCGTATATAGACCTTACGACCCGGGTTCACCTCAAAATTCAGAGCCACTTCGTGGGTTTTTGCATCCACTTTGGGCACTGGCGTGGTATTGGCAAAAGCGTAGCCCAGGTTTCCCAGCTTTTCCGCAATAGCATTATTGCTGTCGTTGATCTTCGCTCGGGAAAACACGTCGCCCGCCCGGATCTCCATCAGCTTTTCGAGTTCCGGCTTGGGCACGACCAAATCACCACTCAGATGCACCGACTGGATATGATAGAGATCTCCTTCATGCACATTGACCGTGATATACACAAAGCGCCGATCCGGTGTTACCTGCACCTGACTCGATTCGACATCAAAATTCAGATAACCCCGGTCCAGATAATAATTATGGAGTTTCTCCAGGCCTTTCATAAGCTTTTCACGGGAATAACGATTGTTTTTGGTGAAGAAGGAAAACGCATCCGGCGCGCCGATGCTGAAAAGGCCGCGCAGACGGCTTTCACTGAAGGCATGATTACCGACAATGGTCACCTGCTTGATGGTCGCCTGCTCGCCTTCCTTCGCGTCAATATGGATGGCCACCCGATTGCGCGGCAACTTTACTACTCGCGCATGAATCTTGGCATTGTAATAGCCCATGCCTTCGTACTGTTCCTGCAGGCCATGCACCACCTGATCAAGAATCGAGCGATTGAAGATATGCCTTTCCACCAGACCGACACCCTTGAGCGTGCCATTCACCTCGCTCTTGGGAAAGGCCTTGATACCCTCCATCTTGATAGCGGAAATAATGGGCCGCTCCTGCACGATGACCAATAGATTGTCATCAGAACGGGCAATGGTCACATCCTTGAAGAATCCCGTGGAATAGAGATCCTTGATGGCCTGCTGCGCCTTCTGGTCATCCACCTGTTCGCCAATATGGATGGGCAGGTAGTTATAGACCGTGCCAGGCGCAATATGCTCCAGGCCACGTATTTCTATATTCTTGACCGTAAAGGGCGTAAATGCCCAGGCTGGTGCCGCCCAAACGGCAGCAACACAAGCCACACTCGCGGCGAGAAACAGGGGGGAGGCCGAACTGAGGCTGAATTTTTTCACGGTGTCAACAATCTCATAATATCATTGTAGAAGGCGAAGGACATGAGCATCAGAAGCAGCACTATACCGATCTGCTGCGCTTTTTGCACCACCGCCGCAGGAAGTGCTTTACCACGCACCATCTCCACGGCGTAAAACACCAGATGGCCCCCATCCAGAATCGGGATGGGCAGAAGATTAAGCACCCCCAGACTGATACTGATCAGCCCGAGAAAAGACAAAAATGGCGCCAGACCGGCTTGTGCCGACTGCCCGGCAAATTCCGCGATGGCAATCGGACCACTGATATTGTCCGGGGAAATAAAACCCTGCACCATCCGTACGATCATCTCGACGGTCATGAGCGACATCCGCCAAGTGGTTCGCGCCCCATAGATCAGGCCCTCCAGGGGACCCCGCTCGCGCAGGACAATCAGATTTTTGGGGAGAGGGGCCATGCTGATGCCGATGCGGCCTACCGGCTTTCCAGCCTTGTCGATGAACATCTGCGGGGTGAGACTCACGGCTTTTGCAAGCCCTTGCGCCGTCACATAACGCAGATGGATCACTGTATCGGGGTGCGATTCGACGTGCCGGGCCAAGACCTCCCAGCTGGGGATCCGATGGCCATCGATGGCGACCAGGCGGTCTCCTGCCTGCAGCCCGGCCAGTTGTGCCGGGCTATGCGGCTCTACAGCACCGATGACGGCGGGCAGGTAGGGCGCCATCCCAATGACTTTACTGATAAAGTCTGGCCCCACAGCATCAGCGGCAAGGGTCTGCAGCGGCAGCACGTGGATCACCTGAGCGCCGTCACTGCGCGTCGTCTGCAAAGTCACCGGGCTGCGTGCAATCGCCGCTGAGAGGAGCTTCATGCGCACATCCTCCCAGGTATAGACACGCCGCCCGTCGATCATCGATATACGTTCCCCCGGCTGCAATTGCGCCTGAGCCGCAAGAGAATGATCCTGAACCAGACCGACGATGGGTGCCAACCCCGGAATACCGAGCCAAGCTACCCCCGCATAAGCCACGATAGCAAACAGGAGGTTAGCCGCCGGTCCCGCCAGGGCGATCAAAAAGCGTTTACCGGGTGCGAGGTTATTAAAGGCCCGTTTACGGTCTTCGGCCAAGGTGGGCTCCCCGTCCTGCTCGCCGAGCATTTTGACATAACCACCCAGGGGGAGCGCGGCAATCACATACTCCGTCTGATCCCGCCCCCAGCGGCGGCTGATCAGTGTCGGCCCAAAGCCGATGCTGAACTTGAGTATTTTGACACCCATGGATTTGGCGACCGCGAAATGACCCGATTCATGGATCAGCACGAGGATACCGATAGCCAGGATAAAGGCCCCTATGGTCTCAAGAATCTGCATTTGCTCCCAGGAAAATCACTGCATACCCGATCCGTGCCGACCAAGATGGCGGACGGCAGTTTCCCGTGCGAGCTGATCAACGGCCAGCACCGCATCCAGATGATCCGGAGCGGCAGGCTGTAATTCGCTGAGTGTGTCTTCAACGACGGCGGCGATACGGGAAAACGGCAGGGTACCATCCAGGAAGGCCTGCACGGCCATTTCATTAGCCGCATTGAGCACCGTCGCTGCGGCACCTCCAGCCTTCAACGCATTGAACGCCAAGGCCAAACAGGGAAAACGCCGTAAGTCCGGCTCTTCAAACTGCAGGTCCGGCCCACGCGCCAGATCCAGCGATGAAACCCCGCTTTCCATACGCTCCGGATAAGCCAGGGCATGGGCAATAGGAGTGCGCATATCAGGGTTACCCAGTTGCGCCAGTACGGAACCATCCACATATTCCACCATGGAATGGATGATGCTCTGCGGGTGGATCAGTACATCAATCTGGGATGCTGGGAGATTAAAGAGCCAATGCGCTTCAATGACCTCCAAGCCCTTGTTCATCATGGTCGCGGAATCTACGGAGATTTTCCGGCCCATAACCCAGTTGGGATGGGCGCAGGCCTGGTCTGGCGTTACCGCCGCCAGACGCTCTACAGGCCAGGTTCGGAAGGGTCCCCCGGAGGCAGTCAGCAGAATACGGCGCACGCCTTTGCCTTCGGCAAAGCACTGGAATACAGCATTGTGCTCACTGTCGATGGGGAGCAGTATCACCTGATGATGCCGCACCCGCTCCATGAACAGGCTACCCGCCATCACCAGACATTCTTTGTTGGCCAGATAGACTTTTTTGCCAGACTCCACCGCCGCCAGGGTCGGTAACAAACCGGCGGCGCCTACAATAGCCGCCATCACTTCATCGACACCTGGCATACGCGCTGCTTCTGCCAGTGCCTCCCGGCCGCTTTCCACACGGATATGCTTCAAACCCGCATCACGCAGGGCAACACGCAACTGCTGCGCGGCCTCCGGAGCGGCCATTACCACCAGTTCAGGATGATGCTGCGCACAGAGTGCCTGCATTGCAGCGACACGATGATTGCCGGTGAGTGCAACGATCCGGAATTGATCGGGGTGGCGCGCTACCACATCCAGGGTGCTCTTGCCGATGGAGCCTGTAGCCCCGAGTATGCAGATGCCTCGTGTCATTTCCACCAACCCAGATAATAAAGCCCGGCGACAAACACCGGGATGCCCGCACTCATGCTGTCCAAGCGATCCAGCAGGCCACCATGTCCTGGCAACAACTGGCCACTATCTTTGCAACTGGCGCGGCGTTTCAGAAAACTCTCGGCAAGATCGCCCAAGACCGCGAAGATGCCCGTAATCAAGCCCAAAACGGCACCGGAACGGAGGCTCGAGACTGCCGCACCTATCCACATCCAGGCACCCAGTGTGCCCATAATGACGCTGGCAAGCAAGCCGCCCAGCAAGCCCTCCCAAGTCTTGCCAGGGCTGATTCGTGGCACCAATGGATGACGCCCCCAGATTTTACCAAACGTCATCGCCCCCACATCACCCGCACTGATGATCAGAATCACCCATAACAAAAACTGTGGGGTACGCTGCTGCAGAGACAGACTGAACAGCAAAGCAGGCAAAAGCACAGGAAAGACCGCCATAGCGCTCATCGGGCGCTGCCAGGCCGCGGCCTCGGGTAACCGAGAGGGCGGCATCAGCATCAGCAAGACCGCGAGCAGCACCCACCAGATCACGCTGCCCTGTGCCAGCGCGGACCAGGGAAAATGCTGCGAGAAGATGAGCATCGGCAGCAACACTGCCAATATCAAGGCCAGTCCGTTTGGCCAGGCTATCAGACTGAGATGTCCCCACTCCTGTCCTGCCAGGAACGCCAGCAACATGAGAAAAACGAGAAAAACCCAGTAAGGTGCCCAAAAAGTCAGCACCAGAAACAGCAGAAATAACAAGGAGGCCGTAATCAGTCGCTGGCGAAGCAATCGCCCTCCAGCACCTGATCACCCGTACGTCCAAAGCGCCGTTGCCGATGTGCGAAAGAATGCAGGGCGTGCTCCAAAGCCGTACGGTCAAAATCCGGCCAAAGCGTATCACAAAAATAAAACTCGGTGTAAGCCAACTGCCAAACCAGGAAATTACTGATGCGCTCCTCGCCACCGGTACGAATCAGCAGATCGGGCTCGGCGATATCCGCCAGGCTGAGATACCGGGCAATATGTGCCTCAGAGAAGTCTTCGAGGGCGAATTCTCCCGCCTGCATTGCCGCTATGGCCGCGCATGCTGCCTGCGCAATATCCCAACGTCCGCCATAATTCACCGCAAGATTGAGCTGGAGTCGTTTATTGTTACAGGTGAGCGCCTCAGCCTCTTCGACGAGCTGCCGTATGTCACGCTCCAATGCACTGCGATCGCCGATGATGCACAGGCGAACGCCATTCTCATGGAGTTTACGGACTTCTCGCCGTAATAAAAGGCGGAAGAGATTCATCAGCAAACGTACTTCGAGGGCCGGACGCCGCCAATTTTCGGTGCTGAAGGCAAAAAGCGTCAGGTAAGGGATGCCGAGATCCACGCAGGACTGCACCATTTCCCGCACCACTTCCGCACCGCGCCGATGGCCAGCCACCCGCGGCAAGCACTGACGGTGAGCCCAGCGGCCATTGCCATCCATAATGACGGCAACATGACGTGGCAAAGCAGGCACGGTTTCATCAGCGCAAGGCATGAGTCAGACCTCCATGAGGTCAGCTTCCTTGGCCTCCACTACCGCGTCCACTTCGTCGATAAAGCGGTCCGTCAGCTTCTGAAATTCTTCCTCGGCGCGCCGTGCTTCATCTTCCGAAATGGTTTTCTGCTTGTGCAATTCTTTGACCTGAGAAATGCCATCGCGACGGATGTTGCGAATGGCTACACGCGCCCCCTCACCCTCCTGCCGGACCACTTTGACCATTTCCTTGCGGCGTTCTTCGGAGAGTGCGGGCAGCGGCACCCGCACATTATCCGAACCCGCCACTGGATTCAGCCCCAGGCCAGCATCGCGGATCGCCTTATCAATCTTGGGAATCAGGTTCTTTTCCCACGGCGTGACCAGCAGCGACCGGGCATCGGCGACCGAAACCGAAGCAACCTGCGCCAAGGGTGTCGGAGATCCATAATAGTCCAATTGCACATGGTCAAGCAGACCGGCACTGGCCCGGCCCGTCCGCAGTCGGGTGAGTTCCCCCTTCAGGGACTCGATGCTCTTCTTCATCCGGGTTTCGGAATCTTTTTTAATCTCTTGAATACTCATGCAATCTCTCTGCGCACAGAAGTGCCTTCCTCTTCACCCAGCATCACCCGCATCAAAGCGCCGGATTTATTGATGGAAAAAACGATGATCGGCATGTCGTTATCACGGCAAAGGGTGATGGCCGTTGCATCCATAACCTGCAGATTCTGCTCTAACACCTGACTATAGGACAGTTCCCGGTAGCGCATGGCCTCAGGGTGGGTAACCGGATCATCGGTATAAACGCCATCGACCTTGGTTCCCTTGAGCACTACCTCGGCGTTGATCTCCACGGCACGCAGACTGGCCGCCGTGTCGGTAGTGAAAAAGGGATTACCGGTACCGGCACCAAAAATCACGACCCGCCCCTTCTCCAGATGACGAATAGCCCGCCGCCGGATATAAGGCTCCGCCACTTGCTCAATATGCAACGCCGACAGCACCCGGGTTGGTAAACCCAGATGTTCCAGGGCATCCTGCACGGCGAGCGCATTCATGACCGTCGCCAGCATGCCCATATAGTCGGCAGTAGCGCGGTCCATACCTTCAGCCGCCTTGGCCATGCCCCGGAAAATATTGCCCCCACCAATCACGATGGCAACCTGTACTCCGGTATCAGAGACATCCTTGATTTCCCGTGCCATACGCTGCACAACCTCACGGTCCACACCATACTGGCCGTCGCCCATGAGTGCCTCCCCGCTCAGCTTGAGGAGAATGCGGGAGTACAAGGGAGCTGTCATTCAGGACCCCCGGACTTGCGCCATAACCTCGGTGGCAAAATCCGCGGCGGGGGCCTTCTCAATCCCTTCACCCACCTCGAAACGCACAAACTCCAGCACTTCGACGCCAGGGAAACCCTGCACCAGTTGACCGACGCTACGGTCAGGGTCTTTGACGAAAGGCTGCCCGGTGAGCGCAATTTCATTGAGCAGTTTATTCAGCCGTCCGGAGATCATCTTCTCGATAATATCGGCAGGCTTACCACTGTCTGCCGCCTGGGTAATGAGAATGTCCTTCTCACGGGCCAGACGCTCGGGAGAAACCTGACTGGGGTGGATCACCTCGGGACGGGCTGCCGCCACATGCATGGCCACATCGCGACCGAGCTCGCCGGTAGCTGCCTGGCCTTCCAGGGCTACGAGCACACCGATGCGGCTGCCATGAATATAGGCACCGATCACACCTTCTTTGACCTGCAGATGCTGCAGACGGCGCAAACTGATGTTCTCGCCAAGCTTGCTGACCAGCCCCTTGCGGCGTTCTTCCACACCCGCATTGGCTAGTAAGGCATCCACTTCCTTGAATCCCTGCGCCAAAGCCTGCCCGGCGCAGTCTTTCGCCAGTGCCAGGAAGTCTTCGTTTTTGGCCACAAAATCGGTTTCGCAGTTCACTTCGAGCACTACGCCCCGCTTCTGGTCGCTACTGAGGGCCATGACAATGACCCCCTCCGCAGCGACCCGACCCGCCTTTTTATCGGCCTTGGCCAGACCGCGCGCGCGCAGGAGGTCGATAGCGGCCTCCAAATCACCATCGGCTTCGGTCAGTACCATTTTACATTCCATCATGCCGGCGCCGGTACGCTCGCGCAGTTCTTTGACCTGTTGTGCACTGATAGCCATGAAAGCTCCTTGATTCTGGTGAATGCTCTAGTCGGCGTCGATTTCGATCGTTTCTTCGTCCACCTCAACAAATTCGTCGAGCAGCGCAGATTCACCGCCCTGACGACCGTCGAGAATGGCATCGGCCACCAGCGAGGCATACAGACGAATGGCGCGGGTGGCGTCATCATTACCGGGGATGGGATAGTCGATGAGCAGTGGATCACAGTTGCTGTCCACCACGCCAATCACCGGGATACCCAACTTTCTGGCTTCCAGCACGGCAATATTTTCATGACCGACATCAATCACGAAGATAGCGTCCGGCAGACCGTTCATGTCTTTGATACCGCCGAGGCTACGCTCCAACTTGTCGCGCTCGCGGGTCAGGGTGAGCACTTCTTTCTTGGTCAGCTTTTCCATGGTGCCGTCGGCAGCCATCTGATCCAGCTCGTCAAGACGGCGAATCGATTGACGGATGGTCTTAAAGTTCGTCAGGGTACCGCCTAACCAGCGCTGATTGACAAAGAAGGCGCTGCTGCGGCGGGCTTCCTGCTCGACCGCCTCGCGTGCCTGGCGCTTGGTGCCGACAAAAAGGACACGGCCATGCTTGCGGGAAATCTGCTCAACAAAGCTCAGCGCGGTGCGCAGCATCGGCAGGGTATGCTCGAGGTTGATAATGTGAATGCGGTTACGCTCACCAAAGAGGTACGGCGCCATCTTCGGGTGCCAGTAACGGGATTGATGACCAAAGTGGACGCCAGCTTCCAGCAGGGCGCGCATGGTTACATTGCTGCTCATAGGTTTTCTCCAGTTTTCAAGGGTTATGATCCGCCACACACCTCAAGCAGCCATCCTCGCGGACACCCGGCTGACCTGAATCGGTGTGTGTGAGTATTAGGCCGAAGCCCAGCGCTTTTTAGCATAAAACCGGGCTCTCTGGCAAATCACCGTACAGTTCAGCGCATGCAGTGCCCGTCTTACCCACCATGATGTGGCCACAGCACGTTATTCACCATGCCGATGCCACCACCAGTACCCCCCCGCCCCCACAATCAATAGCAGCAGCAGCACGATCTGCACATGCTGCACGCCCTGCAACAGGCTCTGCAGCGAGGCGCCGAGGACATAACCGATCCCGGCGATGAGCATCGCCCACACCGCTGCCGCCAGCGGATTCATCCATAAATAGCGGCGTACCGGGTAGTGGTGCACTCCCAAGAGGATGGGCGTGATGGTGCGTGTGCCATAAATGAAGCGGAACAACAATGTCACCCAGTCACCAAAGCGGCGAATCAAGCCTTCGGCCTGATTTATATGGCGGCGCAAAAAGCGCGGCAGAATATTCAGCAGGCGTTCACCATAACGATAACCGAGCTGGTAAAGCACCTGATCGTTGAGGGTACTGCCCAGCCAGGAGATGAATATCACCATGCGCAGATCCAGGACGCCGGCATGCGCCAGGGCACCGGCAACAATCACCACAGCTTCCCCTTCCAGCAGGGTGCCAACAAAGAGGATCCAGTAACCATACTGGCGCAAGAAGGCAATAATCACCGCTAACGTAATGGGTTGAAGCTGCAACCAGCGCAGCACCTCGTTGATCACATCAATGATTGCATCCTCCCCTTTTTGCCGGGAGCGTCTCCGGCATGCACAACAATAGCAACGGTGCTGGCAGACACAAATTGCTTTTAGAGCCGGTCAAGAAATTTTCTCCAGGCTATTCCGGTACTCCCCGAGGAGCGCATCGAAAATACGTGTCCAGCTTTGTCCTTCTGCGCGTTGCCGGGCACGCTGGCCCATTTCTCGCAAACGCGCGCGATCCATAAGCAGCTTACTTATGGCGCTGGCAAAATCACCCTCCAGGGGCAGCAGGACACCTTCATCTGGCGAACGGAAATGCTCATTGACACCGGAGGCGTCATAGGCCAGTACCGGCAGAGCGCTGGCCATAGCCTCCAGCACGACATTACCAAAAGTCTCGCTACAGGAAGGAAAACAGAACAGGTCCGCACTGGCATACCAGCGCGCCAGATCCTCACCCTTTTGTATGCCCGCCAGGGAAAAACCGGCGAGGCGCAGCCGGGTGAGACTAGCCGCCAGAGGCCCGTCTCCGATCAGGGCGAGATGCAACCTGCCCGGCCCCTGCCAGGTTTTCCGCAACTGTTCGTAAGCCTTCATCAGAACAGGTATATTTTTTTCATGAGCCAGACGCCCAACATAAATCAACAGCGCATCGTCTCCATCCAGCCCAAGTTGCGCGCGTAGCGCTGCGCTGCGCCAGCGCGGATTGAAGAGTGCCGTATCCACGCCGCGTCTCCACATGGCAAGGTTAAGGAAACCTTGCGCCTGCAGATGGACGAAAGTCCCCCGACTGGGTACCAGGGTTTTGCGGGTGGCATTGTGGAAACTACGGAGATAGCGCAACACCAGCCCTTGCAGAAATTGCAGACGGTAATACCGGGCATAGCCGTCAAAATTTGTATGAAAACTGCTCACCACGGGAATTTTAAGGTGCTGGGCTGCCCGCAGTCCGGCGAGGCCCAGCGGGCCTTCCGTAGCAATATGTACCAGATCTGGGCGCAAGACCCGCAATCGCTGAAGGATATGACCAGACCGGCTGTATCCCACCCGAACCTGCGGATAGAAGGGTAAAGACAGGGCTCGAAACAAGTCGCCCCCCGCCCTTTCACCCGCCTGCTGCGGGCGCAACACGGTGACCCGATAACCGCGTTCGCGGAGACTCTCTACCATGCGCTGCAGCGTATGGGCTACGCCGTTCACCTCTGGCGGATAGGTTTCCGTAATGAGGGCCAGGTGAGCAAAACCTTCTGACATGCGTGCCCCGCGCCTCGCGTCGGTAAAAAAATGGTTTAGAGGATTACCATTGCAGGTGAAAATCTGGCGTGATCCATTCCTGCTCCTGCTCCAGATCGGCAGCCATCAGTGGCATTTCTGTCAGCCATTGCGGCGGCAATGCCAGCACCAGTTTTTTACCAGACACGGTCAAACCCGGAGGTGCCGTCAGCGGTGCCGTGCCCCGATGAAAAAGGATAGCCAAGCGTAGTAGGACCGCCAGCTGCTGCAACGCCACCACATCTTCCGCCGCGATGCCCAGAGCACGCAATTGGATAAGGCCCGGCAAGCGTTTGCGCTGAGTGCGCACGAGCGCGGCGACAACACCCTGCTCACGACGGGAGAATCCCGCAATATCGGCATTCCGCCAGACATATTCACCATGTTTGTGAAATCCCGAATGGGCGATGTCGAGGCCAATATCATGGGTCAGAGCTGCCCAATGCAACCATTGCTGATGCCCGCCGTGGAGTAGCCAGGACGCGGCTGCTGTCATAAAAAAGTGTTCTGCCCACTGGGCCACGCCCTGATTACGCTGCACCTGGCTGTGAAAGCGTTCCTGCAGGCCACGGATGCTCATCTCCCGGGTGTCTTCCTGATGGATGCGCCCGAGCAGGTCATAAATAGCCCCCTCGCGCAAAGCGCCCTCAGAAAAACGCATTTCCTGCAGACGCAAGGACTCGAAGAGCGCGAAAAGAATGATGAACCCACCCGGAAAAACGGCGGCACGATCCGCCTTCAGGCCTCTCAGTTGGGTCAGCGCAGACACCGAACCGAGACGTATCATTTGCTCACGCAGCCAGTGCATGCCGACATGGGTGATGCGCAAACCCTGACCATTCTCCGCGAGGACACGAGCAATTGCCTTAATGGTACCCGAAGAACCCACCGCCTGATCCCAGCCGTGGCGGAGAAAATCATCGAGCATGGGTTCTAGCGCCATGCGCACCCGCTTTTCGAGACGCTCACAAGCAGCCACCGTAATCAGCTCATCGGGGAAATAGGCACGGGTAGAGGCCACACAGCCGAAGTGCAGGCTCTCCCGCAGATTGGGAGTGAAACCCCGGCCCGCAATCAGTTCGGTACTACCCCCCCCGATATCCGCCACCAGACGCCGCTCATTCGCATCTACCGCGAGGCTATGCGCAACGCCCAAGTAGACCAAACGGGCCTCTTCACGACCGGCCACGATTTCCAACGGGTAACCGAGCGTCGCTTCAATGGCATGCACAAAGCCTTCTGCAGCACTCGCATGGCGCAAGGTATTCGTACCGATCACCCGCACCCGCTCCGGGCGAATACCACGCAGGCGCTGCCCGAAGCGCGCCAGGCAGTCCAGTGCGCGCCGCTCCACCGCAGGGTCAAGGCTACCGTCATCGCGCAAGCCCGCTGCCAAACGAACGCCTTCACGCAAACGATCATGCAGACGGATATCAGAGCCAATTTCTTCTGCAACAACCATATGAAAGGAGTTGGAACCCAAATCCACTGCCGCCAGAAAATTGGTGAGTTCTGCTGTGGCTGTGGGTTCCGCCATGGCTATTTCCTCTGGATGCTTTGTTCTACCTCGTCGAGCGGAAGATGTCGGACATTTTTTCCTTTGGCAAGGTAAATAACGTACTCGCAGATGTTCCGGGCATGGTCACCAATACGCTCAATCGCCTTGGCAATAAAAAGGGCATCAATGGCCGGGGTGATGGTGCGCGGATCTTCCATCATGTAAGTAATCAGGCGGCGCAGGGCAGAACGGTATTCCTGATTGAGCACTTCATCGCCCTTGGCGACGGCGATGGCTTCCTCCGCATCCGCACGGGCCAGCGCATCCATGGCACGGCGCAACATATTCAGGGCATAGTCGGCCATAACGCTCACGTCTCTGAGAAAGGCTGGATTGGCGTTACGCGCACCGTGTCCCATGGCCAGGGCCATGTCGGCAATTTTACTGGCTTTGTCTCCCATACGCTCCAAATCCGCGATGGTCTTGATCAGGGTCATCACCAAACGCAGATCACTGGCGGCAGGCTGACGCCTAGCCAGAATATTGATACATTCCTCCTCAATACGCACCTCATAACCATTCACCTCATGGTCACGGCCAATCACCTCACGGGCCAATTCGGCATCGGACTCCTGCAGTGCCCTGACGGCATTCGTGATCTGCTCTTCCACCACGCCCCCCATGGCGAGCACTAAAGCGTGGACCTCATGGAGCTCATCCTCAAAACGCCGGGAAATATGTGGTTCTTTGTCCATAGCTGCACTCCTTAACCGTAGCGACCCGTGATGTAGTCTTCTGTCTGTTTTTTACCGGGATTGGTGAATAACTGATTGGTAGATCCAAACTCCACCATTTCGCCGATATACATAAACGCTGTGTAATCAGAGACGCGCGCCGCCTGCTGCATGTTGTGGGTGACGATCAGAATCGTAAACTGATTGCGCAACTCACTCACCAGTTCCTCAATTTTGAGGGTGGCGATAGGGTCCAGCGCCGAAGTCGGCTCATCCAGCAGGATCACCTCTGGTTGCACTGCCACTGCGCGCGCAATGCACAGGCGTTGCTGCTGCCCGCCGGACAGCCCCAGCCCGCTCGTCTTCAGCTTATCCTTCACCTCTTCCCAGAGGGCTGCCTGGCGCAACGCCTGCTCCACCCGCTCGTCCATCTCCACCTTGCGTAATTTTTCATAGAGCTTGATGCCAAAGGCAATGTTGTCATAGATGGACATGGGGAAAGGCGTTGGCTTCTGAAAGACCATACCGATTTTAGCGCGCAGCATATTCACATCCATGCCGGGAGCGAGAATATTCTCACCATCCAGCAGTACCTCGCCGGTCGCCCGTTGCCCAGGGTACAGAGAATACATGCGATTAAACACCCGTAGAAGCGTCGACTTGCCGCAACCCGACGGCCCGATGAACGCGGTCACCTGATTCTCAGGCATTTCCAAGTTGATATCTATGAGGGCCTTGTTGCTCCCGTAAAAAAAATCCAGGTGGCGGACGGATATTTTGGTTTTCTGGGGTTCCGACATTAACGCGGGCTCCTGTCTTTGATAAGGAAGCGGGAAACAAGGCTCAAGACTAGCACAGCCATGGCAGCTATCAACGCGCCCGCCCAGGCCAGATGCTGCCATTCCGGATAAGGGCTCATGGCAAATTGAAAAATGACTACGGGGACATTGGCGATCGGCTTGTCCAGATTCGTGCTGAAAAACTGATTACTGAGTGCCGTGAACAGCAGCGGTGCGGTCTCGCCGCTGATTCTCGCCACCGCCAGCAGAACCCCGGTGAGTATACCAGAACGTGCGGCACGATAACTCACCTGAACGATCATCTTCCAGTGGGGCGCCCCCAGGGCCAGGGCCGCCTCGCGCATGGTACCGGGGACCATGCCCAGCATCTCATCCGTGGTGCGCAGGACGACGGGCAAAAGCAAAATAGCCAGTGACAAAGCCCCGGCAAGACCCGAGAAGTGCCCCATGGGCACCACCACGACTGCGTAAATAAACAGGCCGATCACGATGGAGGGCGCGCTGAGCAGGATATCATTAAAAAAACGGATGACCCCCGCCAGGCGGCTGCCTTGCGCAAACTCGGCGAGATAGGTGCCAGCCAGAATTCCCACAGGAGTGCCGACCAGCACCGCCATGCCAATCATCAACAGGCTGCCCACGAAGGCATTACGCAAACCCCCGATACTACCAGGCGCTGGCGTGTCACCTGTAAACAGTTCCAGGTTGAGGGCGGTAGCACCATAAGAGAGGGTGGTCCAGAGAATCCAGACCAGCCAAAAGAGGCCAAACAGCGTCGTTGCCATGGCCATACCCAGATTGAAAATATTCCAGGCACGGCGGCGCAAATAACGGGCGTTCCCGGCCGCCTTCATAAACCCGCCTTCCCCTGTCCCTGACCGAGACGCCAGAGCATCAGTTTGGCCAGCACCAGCACCATGAAGGTAATGATGAAGAGAATGAAACCCAAGGCCATGAGCGCCGATTTGTACATAGGTGAGAAGGCCTCAGCAAACTCGTTCGCCAGCGCTGCGGCGATGGAGTTTCCGGCGTCGAGCAAAGAGATATGGAGGTCGTGGGCATTACCGATCACAAAGGTTACCGCCATGGTTTCACCAAGGGCACGGCCCAGACCGAGGAACACCCCGCCGACTACCGCCGTACGGGTATAAGGGAGAACCACATGACGTGCCATTTCCCAAGTCGTGGCACCCAAGGCATAGGCCGACTCTTTGAGCATCGCTGGCACAACCAGAAAAACATCGCGCATGATCGCGGAAATAAAGGGGATCACCATGATAGCCAGAATAATACCGGCAGTCAGCATACCAATGCCCATCGGCGGGCCGCGAAACAGTGCACCGATACCGGGCAGAGCACCCAGATGATCATTGAGCCAAGGCTCTGCGCTGGCCAAAACCGGTGCAAAGACGAAAAGCCCCCACATGCCGAAGATGATACTGGGGATACCCGCCAGCAGTTCAATAGCGCTGCCGACCGGTTGGCGTAACCATTCGGGCGCGAGTTCACTGATAAATAACGCGATACCGAAACTGGTGGGCACGGCGATCAGCAGGGCGATCAGGGAGCTGACCAAAGTCCCGTAAATTGGTACCAGAGCACCGAAGTTCTCCGTGACCGGATCCCAGGCATCGCTCCAGAAAAAAGCGAAGCCAAAATGATGAAAAGCTTCCCACCCGCGCAAAAAAAGGGACAACGCCACCCCGAGCAGCAGGAGCAGGACCAAAAAGGCGAGCCCACCCGTCAGCCAGCGGAAGCCCCGGTCCATAGCATGCAGGCGTCGTGATCGCGCGGGGCTGATGCGAGACGGCACAGCGGGGGACGGCACCGCCGCCTTCCGCATTTCCAACTCTGCGTCGCGGGTATCGTCCATATCTTAGTTCACTGGCCCAGATTTCTTTCCCAGTACGCCGCAATCTGCGTCACCGTAGTTTTTGGTAATGGCACATAATCCAGGCTCCTGGCTTCTGCTTGCGCCTGCGGGGCTGTCAGGAACCAGCGCGCAAACTTCAGGACTCCGGCATTAGCCGTCTTATCAGCGTCCTTGCGCATAAGGATGTAAGTCGCAGCGGAAATGGGCCAACTCTGGACGCCCGGCTGGTTGGTGAGAATCATGTAGAAATCCTCTACCTTGGTAAAGTCCGCATTCGCCGCAGCGGCCTGGAAAGTGGCCAGATCAGGGGCCACCACTTTGCCCGCAGCATTGATCATTTTGCCGTAAGCCATGTGATTTTCCTTGGCATAGGCATATTCCACGTAGCCGATGGCACCGGGAATCCGCTGTACATATGCAGCGACGCCCGCATTACCCTTGCCACCCACACCGACAGGCCAGGAAACAGCAGTGTTATCGCCCACCCGATGCTTCCATTCCGGGCTGACCTTGGCCAGATAATTGGTAAAGTTGAAGGTAGTGCCGGAGCCGTCAGAACGATGGACCACGGTGATATTCATGTCCGGCAGCTTAACCCCTTTATTGAGGACAGCGATAGCCGCATCGTTCCATTTCTTGATCTTACCCAGGTAAATACCGGTGAGCACGGTGCCGTTGAAGGTCAGTTCACCGGGCTTTATACCGGGGACATTCACGACGGGGGCAATGCCAATAATCACTGCCGGAAACTGGACGAGCTGGTCTTTGCTGAGATATTCAGGTTTGAGGGGCATGTCGCTGTTGGCGAAAGCGACGGTTTTTGCCTTGATTTGGGCAATCCCGCCACCAGAACCGATGGCCTGATAGTTCACCATGGTGCCCGTTTTCTGTTTGTAGGTTTCTGCCCATTTGGACAGGACGGGATAGATGGCCGTGCCGCCTGCGGCGGAAATGGTTTCTGCCTGCGCCAGCCCTGCTACGCCCAGGCTCATCACGCCCAACATAAAAGCCACGCCGTTGGTCTTCATAATATCACGCCCCTTATGCAGATTTAGTTAAAAGCCGCACAGAGACTATAGCATGATTTTATTACCGTTTTATGACACTGCGGAGTCGGGGGGGAAACTGCGGGCGAGATGGAGCGGAAAATGCGCAGTAAAAGTGCTTCCTTTACCCACTTCGCTGGCTACTTCCAGATGCCCCTGATAGCGCTCGACGGCGTGCCGGACAATGGCCAATCCCAGCCCCGTACCACCTATGCGTCGGGATCGGCCTTTGTCCACCCGGTAAAAACGCTCGGTGATACGCTGCAAATGCTCGGCAGCGATGCCATCGCCGGTATCCTGCACCACGAAAAGCAGCTCGCCGGGGCAACGCTCCCAGCGTACGCTGACGGCGCGGTCTGCCGGGGTATATTTGATGGCGTTTTCTAATAAATTGCGAATGATACTGGTCAGGTCGATGGTTTCTGCGAAAAAGCCCAAGTCGGCATCCAGCGCCGTGTCGATCTGCAAGCGTTTTTGCGCTATCGCTGGCGCCAGGGTGCTCAACATGTTGTGTATCATATCCGCGAGCATCAGCGTTTCACAGTGCTCCGGATTCGCTTCGGCGGCTTCCATGCGAGCCAGAGACAGCAGGTCTTCGACCAAAGACTGCATGCGCAGCGTCTGCTGTTCCATGAGACGGAGTTGACTGCTCACCTCATCGTCGGCGGCGATGGAACTGTCCAACATGTTTTCCAGAAAACCGCGCACCACTGTCAGTGGGCTGCGCAGCTCGTGAGAGACATTAGCTACGAAGTCCTGACGGACCTGTTCGAGTTGGCGGATACGGGTCACGTCCCGGAAGATGACCAAGGCGCCAGCATCGGCAAGGGGATAGCGCATCCCCTCCAATATCTGCTGGGCATCCGCCGGGGCGGGGAGTTGCAGACTGGGTGGTCCTTCACCGGCCAAAAAGGCGCGCAAATTGGGGGTTCGCAACCAGAATGCCAGCGGTTTGCCAGCGTCCTCTGGCCATTGCAGCTGCAGTAAGCGGATACCGGAAGGATTCACCCAAAGTAGCTGGCCGCGCGCATCCATGAGCACCACGACGTCAGGCATGGCCTGTAAAGCGTCGCGCAATTGGACAATTTGGGCGCTGAGCAGGCGGTGTTGCGCTTCCTGATCACGCCGCCAGTGGTAGCCCTCGGCAAAAGTCTCCTCCCACATCCCCCCCGCCAGCGGTGGCAGCAAGGTATCCGGGTTACGGAACCAGGCGCTGAAGCTCTGGGATTGCTGACGATGCCAGCCGACCCAGAGCGCCAGCAAGAGCGCGATGATTACCGATGGGAGGCAGGACCAGGTACGCAGATCATCGGCGACCCCAAAAATCGGAATCAGCGCCCAGAGTGCTACGGGGTAAAACCAGGCACGGAGGTACTTCACGCCGGAATATGGCAACAACGTGCGCGGTGACAGGCTGAATGCGCAAAGGCTGCCGTGCCAGTCATCGTCCGTCCACCGTTTCTCACTGCAAACCCAGGGCACTACAGCGATAGCCCTCGCCCCTTACTGTTTCGATGATATGAGCGTAACCATGCTGGTCCAACTCCCGCCGCAAGCGGCGGATGTGAACATCGACCGTCCGCTCTTCGATAAAGCTCTGCCGCCCCCAGATCTGATCGAGTAGCATATCCCGCGAAAAAACCCGTTCTGGATTGGTCACAAAGAGACGCAAAAGACGAAACTCGGTAGGGCCGAGATGGATTTGCACCTCACCGGCGTACACCCGATGCGCGCGCAGGTCTACCTGCAGATCACCGAGCCGTACCCGGCTGGCTGCCGTACCGCCATAACTGCGTCGTAACAGGGCATTGACCCGTGCCACCAACTCCCGCGGAGAAAAAGGTTTAGCCAGATAATCGTCCGCACCCGATTCAAGACCATGCACCCGGTCACCCTCCTCACCGCGCGCCGTAAGCAAAATGATGGGCAGCTTCCGGGTTTCTTCACGGCGGCGCAGGGTACGGCACCATACCAGGCCATTCTCGCCAGGAAGCATCCAGTCAAGAACGAGTAACTGCGGCCCCCAGGTCAGAAGTACCGCTTCCGCAGATTCGACACTCCCCTCACAGCGCACCTCAAAGCCCTGACGCTGCAGGGTGACGCGCAGGAGTTCCTGAATACCTTCCTCATCCTCAACTACCAGGATGCGGGAAGATGCTTTGTCTTCGTCCATACCTGCCTTTCGCTCAGACACGCTCATCATCTGCTTATTGTGGCGCAAGCCCTGGCGGGATGCCAGGACATTGCGAACAAAGATAACCCGGTCAGTGCAGGATGGGAAGGATCATACCCTTAGTAGGTGCGGCGGGCACGGCCCGAAGGCGCCGCCCCTGAACCGGGTCGGCCCCGCCCTGCGGCTTGCGCCGGACGGCGCGGAGCCGATGACGGCGCATGACTGGCGAAGGGTTGGCGCGGCTCGAAGCCGACGACGACCTCCCGGTCAAAGGAGCGGCGCAGCAGCTTTTCCACATCCTGCAACTGCTTACGCTCCTCACTGCTCACCAGCGATACCGCCTGGCCATTGTTGCCAGCGCGACCGGTCCGTCCGATGCGATGGACATAATCCTCGGGCACATGGGGGAGTTCAAAATTCACCACGTGGGGCAACTCACTGATATCGATGCCACGGGCAGCGATATCCGTCGCGACCAATACCCGTACTTTACCTTCCTTGAACTCCGCCAGAGCGCGGGTGCGGGCACCCTGGCTCTTGTCGCCATGGATAGCCATAGCCTGCACACCGTCCTGGGATAAGTGCTTGGCGAGTCGATCGGCACCATGCTTGGTGCGGGTAAAAACCAGTACCTGCCCCCATTGATGTTCTTCAATCAGATGCGCGAGGAGTTCGCGCTTGCGATCTTGATCGACGGCAAAAACCCGCTGCGCGACATTGTCAGCGGTGGCATTGCGCGATGCGACCTCGACGCTGGCCGGGTTATTCAGCAGGCCATCGGCCAGAGCACGGATTTCTGGCGAAAAAGTCGCCGAAAAGAGCAGGTTCTGGCGTTTTTTCGGCAACACCGCAAGAATACGCCGAATGTCGCGGATAAAGCCCATGTCGAGCATGCGATCGGCTTCGTCAAGCACCAGGATTTCGACACGAGAGAGGTCAACGCTGCGCTGCTGGATATGATCCAGCAGGCGACCGGGGGTAGCGACCAATACGTCTACACTACGACGCAACTTCTGCATCTGCGGATTGATCTTGACACCACCGATGAGCACCAGCGAGCGCAGGGAAAGATAGCGCCCGTACAACTGCACGCTCTCCTCTACCTGCGCCGCCAGTTCGCGGGTGGGGACCAGAATCAGCGCACGCACACTGGAAGGACCACGCGCTGCGGTATCTGCGGTGGCGGACAGTTTGTGCAGAATGGGCATGGCAAACGCAGCCGTCTTGCCGGTACCCGTCTGCGCGCCGGCCAACAGATCGACACCAGACATAACCACCGGGATGGCCTGTTCCTGAATGGGGGTTGGGGAGGTGTAACCGCGCTCGGCAGCTGCACGCCAAATGGGCTCAGAAAGCCCAAGGGATTCAAAAGATGACATAAATTTCAACTCCGAAAACACCGGCCTCGCCACAGGGGCGCCAGTCTATGGCAGACGCTTCATCAAGGTGGGGACCAGTGCGACGCGCATCATGCAGACTGAGGCATGACGGCGAGTGCACCTTAACAGAACATACTAATTATTGCGAGTAATATAATAGCGACAGGGATGGCTGCGCTACTCAGCCTGCAACCATCCTCTGTCCTAACTGAGGCAACAGGGCTTTCGCAGTCACGTTTTGCCGTAATGATCGGGGTGAAGATGATGATCAATGACCATCCTTGAGAAAACTCTCCCTGAAGATCAGATGGACGCAATCGCTGACAGCCAACCGATGGACACCCACACTTCACAACGAACGGGACAGATTAATAGCGGCAGATAGCGCGCCCTGAGTGGCATACCTGATGGCATACCAGAAATTAATAATTAAATATGTGTTGCAACTCAGTATGTGGCGGAGGCGGTGAGATTCGAACTCACGAGGGGCATTAACCCCTGCCGGTTTTCCTTACCCGCTATGGCTTTCGCCACAGGACCACGGGGGTCCTTTTGGAGTCTGGATCATGCCTTCACCCTGGCCGTGAGGCTGTAGGTGGGAACCGTCTGATCTCTACACCTTCCGGAACCATTCCGGCTTGGCTCGGCGTTACCTCGAATATACCAGGGGCTTCGCCGAATTTGATCCCTGCCACCCTGCCCGTTTCCCGGCAGGGGCTCGATTGGGGACAAGACCGGTGCAATCAACCGCTCTGCCACACCTCCGCAGCCCGCTAGTCTAACGAAAATGCTGCCCGATGGAAATGGCGGCAACACCGCCCCTCAGCAAAATATTATATAATGATTTTCTGCTTATTTATCGAGCAATTAAAAATACCTTGGTGCCTGCAACATCCGCCGGAGGCTATACTGCCTGCGTGCTCATTTGGAGCGCCGCGATAGCAATATGGAGGAGAGGTCAATGTTCAAAAAAATGATAACAGCTGCCATCTTGGGGCTTGGCTTGGCGGGATCGACAATGGCTATGGCTGCCGCCCCCGCTGCGGCAGCAACCAGCACCGCCCAGGCTCCTGCCGCCGCTCCGGCTTTCATGTCCTCTGCCTGGGCGCAAAATCTCTGCATCGCCTGGAACAACAGTCCGACATTGACCGAAAAGCTAGCCGGTTCCTGGGTCAAAAATAATGGTGGCAAAGGCTACAAAGTGATGGAAATCTCTGACTCCGACATGAAGAGCACCCCGCCTGTACAGCTCGAAATCGCGCTGAAGGGGGGCAAAGCCGAGTGCATCTACGGCGGCCCTATTAAAGTCACCAAACTTAACTATAATCACGACTACAAAATGTGGGCTACTACTCATAATTGGCAGCACATGGGTTCACCCATGATAGCGATGATGTGGGGCGACTTGAATTTCAAGGGTCCGAAAATGGAAGCCATGGAAAACATGGGCCCTTTTGGCGCCTTTCTGAAACTGGTCAAGGACGTGCCGGCAACCGTTCCGGCCCCCTGATCGGCTGACTCAGCAACAGCGGGCACCCTGGCAGTTCCGGAGTGCCCCTGGTGCATGGGCATCATTCGCCGTACTAACTTTTCTGCAAACGCTCCAGCAAAATAGCGTTTACCTGATCAGGATTGGCTTTCCCCTGACTGGCTTTCATCACCTGCCCCACAAAGAAGCCCAGCAGTTTGTCCTTTCCGGCGCGGAAATCGGCCGCCTGTTGCGGATTGGCCGTGACAATGGCGTCCACCATTGCGGCAATAGCCGCCGCATCGGTAATCTGCCGCAAACCCCGACTATCAATGATGGCATCCACCTCGCCACCGCGATAGAAAATCTCTTCAAAGATTTCTTTGGCGATCTTGCCAGAAATCGTCTGATCCTCAATACGTTGAACCAGCAGACGCAGTTTTTCTGCAGAGACCGGACAGCATTCAATCTCCACACCTGCCTTGTTGAGGGCGCCGAGTAGATCGCCCATGACCCAGTTCGCTGCCAGCTTACCATCCACGTTGGCGGCCACCTGCTCGTAGTAATCCGCCAGGACACGGCCAGAGGTAAGCACCCCCGCATCATAGGCGGTCAGCGCGTACTGACGCATAAAGCGGGTCCGCTTGGCATCGGGCAACTCAGGAAGGGTGCCTCGTACCCGCTCAATACGCGACTCGTTCAGCACCAACGGTAGCAGGTCAGGGTCAGCAAAATAGCGGTAGTCGTTGGCTTCTTCCTTGCTGCGCATGGAGCGGGTTTCGTCGCGATTGGCATCATAGAGACGGGTTTCCTGCACAATATGACCACCGCTCTCCAGAATATCGCGCTGGCGAACCATTTCGTATTCAATCGCCTTTTCCAAAAACCGAAAGGAGTTGAGATTTTTAATCTCTGCCCTGGTTCCATATGCTGCGCCCGGCCGCCGCAAGGAGACGTTAGCGTCACAGCGGAAGGAGCCTTCCTGCATATTGCCATCACAAATATCCAGATAACGCACCAGTGCATGCAGCTTCTTGAGATACGCCACCGCCTCCCCCGGCGACCGCATATCTGGCTCTGACACAATTTCCAACAAAGGTGTACCCGCACGATTCAGGTCAATGCCGGACTGACCAATAAAGGCCTCGTGCAGTGATTTACCAGCGTCTTCTTCAAGGTGAGCACGGGTGACACCCACAACCTTTTCCACCCCGTCTGACAGCTGTACCGTCAGCGACCCCTTGCCGACGATGGGCAACTCGTACTGGCTGATCTGATAGCCCTTGGGCAGATCTGGGTAAAAGTAGTTTTTGCGGGCAAAAATACTGTGCCGATTCAGTTCCGCGCCAATCGCCAGCCCCAGAGCAATAGCCTTATCCACTGCGGCTGCATTGAGGACCGGCAGAGCACCAGGCATCGCTAGACAAACCGGGCAGGTATGCGTGTTCGGCTCTGCCCCGAAAGTGGTCGGACAACCGCAAAATATTTTGGTGGCGGTATTGAGCTGGGCGTGGACTTCCAGGCCGATGACAACTTCCCAATCCATACTCAAGCCCCCCCCGCCGACAAGCACGGATGCGCGCGATGCCATTGGGTTTCCTGTTGATAGCGGTGAGCCACATTGAGCAAGAGATCATCGGCGAAGTAATCCCCCATCAACTGCATACCAATAGGTAACCCGGCCGCCGTGAAACCACAGGGAATGCTTACTGCAGGAATACCCGCCAGGTTCACCGCAATGGTATAAATATCCGCCAGATACATGGCTACCGGATCCGCATTTTTGGCCGCCAGCGGAAAGGCCGGAGTCGGCGTGGTCGGTCCGACAATAATATCCACTTCCGCAAAAGCCCGCCGGAAATCCTCACGAATCAGACCGCGCACCTGCTGGGCCTTGCGATAATAGGCATCATAGTAACCTGCAGAGAGTACATAAGTGCCCACAAGAATACGTCGCCGCACCTCCGCACCAAAGCCCTCATACCGGCTCTGCTGATACAAATCGGTCAGGTCAGCAGGATTCGCCGTCCGATGGGTGTAGCGCACCCCGTCAAAGCGGGCCAGATTACTGGAGGCTTCTGCTGAGGCCAATACATAGTACGTGCTCACCGCATGGGGATTATTCGGCAAGCGAATGGACTGCACCACAGCGCCCTGCCGGGACAGCTCCGCAATACCCGCCTGCACGGCGGCCGCCACCTCGGGGTCGAGGCCGGCGCCGAAAAACTCCTCCGGAACCCCCACCCGCAAACCCTGCAAGGGACGATCCAGGCCGCGTAAAAAATCGCTGGCGGCGGCCGGATGACTGGTTGAATCGCGCGGGTCATGCGCCGCCATCACGTTCAGCATCAGCGCACAGTCCTCGGCGTTACGCGCCATGGGACCGCCCTGATCCAGACTGGAAGCAAAGGCGATCATGCCGTAACGGGAGACCCGGCCATACGTCGGCTTGATACCCGTGATGCCACAAAGGGCGGCTGGCTGGCGGATAGAACCCCCGGTATCCGTACCCGTCGCCACAGGGATCAGACCCGCCGCCACCGCCGCGGCAGAGCCCCCGGAAGAGCCGCCGGGCACCATATCGGCATGCCAGGGATTGCGCACCGGACCAAAATAACTGGTCTCGTTAGAGGAACCCATGGCGAATTCATCCATATTCAGCTTACCCAGCATGACCATACCCTCTGCCGCCAGCCGCCCGACTACGGTGGCGTTGTAGGGCGCGACAAAATGCTCCAGCATCTTTGAAGCACAGGTGGTGCGCACCCCCGCGGTGCAGAAGATGTCCTTATGGGCCATGGGAATGCCGAGTAAGGGACCATCCTCACCAGCCGCCCGCCGCGCATCCGCCGTCGCGGCGACGGCCAGGGCTTCACTCTCGGTAACCGTGATAAAAGCATTCAGTGCCGGATTGAGGGCGGAGATCCGCTTCAGCAGCGTCGTGGTCAATTCTACGGAAGAAAAATCCCGCTCCTGCAGGCCCTGGCGGAGTTCCCGCAGGGAGAATTCGTGGAGTTCCAAGTGTGGCTCCTACTCGATAACTTTGGGGACGAGAAAAAGCCCATGTTCAACCGCCGGGGCACTGGCCATAAGCAGCTCACGCTGATCGTGATTGCAGACCATGTCCGGACGCAAGGGCTGATCCAGATCCAGGGGATGGGCCATGGTCGGGACACCCGTCGTGTCAATCGCACGCAGTTCTTCCACCAGCCCTATGATACGCTCTAACTGCTCCGCCACTGCGGGTATTTCTGTCGGCGGCAGCGCAATACGGGCCAGATGTGCCGTGCGGCGCACGGTATCCTGATCGAAGGCCATGATTATGGATTTCCTTTTTTGCTCTCGTGACTCTGGGTGGATTGCTCTGGTGTGCTGGCTACTGGTGGCGGTAGTTCCAGGCCCTCCAGCAACTGGTTTTTACTGACAGCACCGCCGGAAATCAGATACTGCTCATGCTGTTCCCAGGCGTTACGCATAAATACATAAGGATTAACCGCGTTTTGGACCATATGAATATTAGGCCCCTCGACATAGCCCGTATTGATAATCCCCATACCAGTCAAGGCGTACTGAGCCGGGATACTGGTCAGATAATAGGTCGGCCCGACAAATATCGCCATCGCCAGGCCAGGCAAATTGCGCAATGAACTGGGTCCGTAAAATGGCAGAACCAGATAGGGCCCCTGCGGTACGCCCCAGACACCCAGTGTGACTCCCAAGCTATTATCATGCCTGGGCAGTTCCAAATCGCTCGCCACATTGAAGAGTCCACCCAGGCCAAACACCGAATTGACGAGGAAGCGGCTCAGATCTTCCATGCCCTGCTGACCACGGCCCTGCAGGAAATCGTTGATAAAAATATAGGGCATATCCACATTGGAGAATACATTACTGACCCCCTCGCGGACGAAATCTGGGGTCACGGTCTTGTATCCGGTAGCTACCGGCTCCAGCACATAATCATAAAGCCCCATATTCAGATGAAACATCGGCCTGTTGATGACCTCCAGGGGGTCCGTGGGAGATTTTGCGGCACCCTGAGGCCCATTTACCGTGGCACAGCCCGACAAGGTCAACATGCCAAGGGCCAGCATCACGCCTGATAAATACGCACCTGATCGCATCATTGGGACCCTTTGGCGTACCCGGCAATTTGCGCTTTCAGATGCGCGACCAGTGCGGCAAAACCCTTTTTCTGCACGGTTTCGGTATATTCCGCCCGCTTCAGGGAGAGATCGCTGACCCCATCAGCGACGACATTAACGATACGCCACTGATCTCCCTGCTTCTGGAGAATATAATCAAAGCGATGCACCTTACCATTGCGCTGTGTAAAGGTACTGAATATCCCTTCTGTACCGGACAGCAAGGTTTCACTGCGCACAATAGCAAAACGCTCCCCATTGAAACTGTTGAAACGTGCTGCATAAGTGGCTGCAGTGTAATCGGCAAGCACCCCGACAAACTCTTTCTGCTGTGCCGGACCGAGCTTATTCCAATAGGCGCCCAGCGTCAGGCTAGCGATTCGCGGATAATCAAAAGCCGTCTGCACCACTGGGGCGACAATATGATAACGACCACGGTAACCCAATCGGCTGCCCCCCTGCATGGATTTGATGAGGGCAGCATCCAATGCATGGATGGTTGCTTCCGGCGTATTCGCAAGGATCGTCTTATCCGCCGGTGTTGCAGACATGGATGCCGCTGGCGCGGTCAGTCCCGCTGCGGAGAGCAGCGGGGTGGTGCCCGTTATCGCACAGACCAATAACATTATTGCCGACTTTTTCAGCATAGCTCCTCCGGATTTACCCCGAATTTTATGCAGACTCAGAACGTATCTCAACGTTCGACGCGCAACGGAAAGACCGGGTGACTGGGACCCTGAGGGGGTGGCGACACCGGCATGTCTGGCGCCATCGGCCCCTCCGTGCGCGGACCGAGCAGCGCCACTTTCAAGGCCCGCAACGGATGGATGAAAGTATCATTGACGGCCGTCGGCTCAAAACCGGAGTGCACCTGACATTGGTCACATTTCCCATTCACGCCCACGCCATATTTATCCCACGGCGTGGTCTCCATCAACTCATTGAAGCTCTGCGCATAACCCTCGCTGACCAGCAGATAACATGGCTTCTGCCAACCAAAAATGTTGCGGGTGGGGTTGCCCCAGGGTGTGCACTGATAATTCTGGTTACCTGCCAGAAAATCTAAAAACAGGCTGGATTGATTGAACGTCCACTTTGCCTTGCGCTCCTTACCAATCCGGAAGATGTCGCGGAAAAGCTGGCGTGAGGCACGCCGCTGGATAAATACCTCCTGCTGCGGCGCCCGCTCGTAATTGAACCCCGGCGAGATGGTCACGCCCTCGACATCCAAGGCCTTGCAATCGTCCAGGAAGCTCGCTACTTCTTCGGCGCCTTCGCCCTGGAAGAGGGTGCAGTTGACCGTGACCCGGAAGCCCTTTGCCACGGCTTCGCGGATCGCCTCTGCCGCACGCTGATAGGTGCCGGGCTGACACACGGATTCATCATGACGATGTTCGTTGCCATCCAGGTGCACAGAGAAGGTCAGGTATGGGGACGGCTGATAATCGTCCATACGTTTCTTGAGGAGTAACGCGTTGGTACAAAGATAAACAAAGCGCTTGCGCTCGACGAGACCGGCCACGACGGCGGGCATATCCTTGTGAATAAGCGGCTCGCCACCAGCGATGGAAACAATAGGCGCGCCGCATTCTTCGGCGGCGCCAATACACTCCGCTACAGAGAGGCGTTGGTCGAGGGTTTCATCGGGATAATCAATTTTTCCGCACCCCGCGCAGGCAAGATTGCAGCGGAATAATGGTTCCAGCATCAGCACTAGTGGATAGCGCTTACGCCCCCGCAATTTCTGCGCAAGGATGTAGCGCCCTACCCGATAGCTCTGAATCAAAGGAACGCCCATGATAAAATACCCCCGCATCGCTGCAACGCAGCATGTAAGTAATGAACAACAACCTGTGGTCAGTATAACATACCAAAGCGTATGTGGGACAAGGTCACAAACGTTTAGAATGGATATGGGTATCGGAACCCATAGGCAAAGGCATGGCGATCATGAAACGCTCTCCTCATTGCCGTGTCGCTGCCGCCACTGAAGATGTATATGGCGGCCCTCTAATGCTTGCCAAGACAAGAGTACCGGAATGCCTAGCACGATTTCACGGAAACGCCGTGCCAGCGAAAAGGCCAGCGCCAGGTCGGGGCCGACACCGATAGCACTGCCGAAAAGGATAAACCCACCCTCCTGCACCCCCAGTCCTCCAGGCACCAGAAAGGCCATGCTGCGCAGGGCCTGCCCCAGGCTTTCCATGAGCAGCGCCGCCCAGAACGGGATAGGATGCCGCAGCAGCCAGAAGGTAAACCAGACCTCTGCGGTGCCGGCCAACAGACTCGCCAGTTGCCAGAAATTGGCCGGAAGCAGGCTCCAGCGGTGGGCGTAGAGTCTGCGAATTTCGGCATCCAGACATTGCGGATCGCCCATGAGCGCAAGCAGGTCCTTGCCACCCAGGAGTTTTTTCATCAGCATCTGTAAAAGAGTGAATAAACCCCAGTGCCGCTGCATCCAGATAAAGACCACCAGCAGCGGCAAGGCCAGCGCCAAAAGAAACACCACATCCAGCTGCAGATGGTGATCACTCACCTCGTAACTGAGCACCATGAGCCCCGCAAGCGTGAAAGCAAACTGGCTCAACAAGGTCAAAGTGACCTCGACCATAACACTCGCCCCGGCGATATAGCCGGGCACGCCATGGCGAGTCAGGAGGCGTACACCGAGCAAATCACCGCCCACCCGCGCCACCGGCAAGAGACCGTTGACCGCCTCGCGGACCAGCGCGACCCATAGTAAAAACCAATAGTGGGCGCGCGCTTCACCGCGCAGCAGCCACTTCCAGCTCAGCACATCCAGAGATTGCGGCAGCAGGTGAAAGGGGAGAAGCCACAGCAGGCCCCAGCCGGCTACCACCAACAATTTTACAATGTCGGAAATACCGGCCTGCACGATCAGGAAGACAGACAAGCCCAGGCCGAGCAGACCAGCCGCCAGAAACAGGAGATTGCCTTTCCGTTTCAACAAATCAGCTGCCTTCATCCTGCGCGATACCCTCTTCGCGGGGTGACTGGGTGAAGAGCAGCAGCAGCGCCGGAAGTATAATCAGGATGCACAGCAACACTATGGCCAGCGCGAGGCTCAGCGCTTCACCTAAGCTGGCCATACCGGGATCGCGGGAAACCGCCATACTACCAAAGGCGCTGAGGGTCGTGAGCCCACTAAAAAAGACCGCCATGGGGGTGGATGTGCCGAGCAAATGCGCCACATCCACCCCGTTACGCCAGCGCACCACAATGTAAATGGCAAAGGCCACACCGAGACCGATGAGCAGCGGTAGAACGATAATGTTGCCCAGATTGAAACTCAACCCAAACAAACGCATGGCCGCCACCGTAAACAATGCCGCCAGCAGCAGCGGGATCATGATCAGGAGCACATCCCGGTAGCTGCGCAACGCCAGGAGGAGCAGTAAGCTGATGGCTATCAGCGCAATAAAGCTGGCCTCCTGAAAAGCCCCGAGCACCGCCTCCCCACCCTGAACCAGCATCACCGGTGTCCCCACGGCGTTCGGTTCCACCTTCAGCACGCTCTGCACAAAAGTTGTCATCACCCGGTTTTTACTGAGATTGGCTTTAGGGATAATCTCCACTCGCGCCTGACCCGAGGCCGCCACATAGCGATCCCGCAGGGACTTCGGCAAAGTCTGCAAGGTCACAGGGGCGGCCGACAAGGCCATACCGAGTCGCTGCAACTCACCGGGTAAAGTCCCCATCACCCGCGTTTGCAGATCTTCGATCGCTTTACGGTCAGTGCCGTCCTTCGCTAAAAATTGCTCCAGATGACCAGCCAGCGCCGCAGCTCCTCGTCCATCGGGTGTGCTCTCACCTTCTTTTTGCGCGAGCTCTTTCAACTTTATTACCAGATCCGCAAGATGTGTGCTGGTATCCGACGTCGGCGGCTGCAAACTGCTGGGCATCAACAGCGAAAAGGGTGGCACCAGAATCTGCAGATTCTGCAAAATGGCCAACTTCTCCGCTTGATGTTTCGGGATATAGCTGGAGACCGTCAGGGCATGTGCCACCGTGGGCAGTTGTTCTGCACGCGTGGCAAGGGCCTGGGCCGCAGCAATATTAGGAGTGAGTACGTCGATGCGATAGGGGGCCGTCTGTGGATCAGCGAGTAGTTTCTCAAAAACGCGTACGCCCTCGGCATGACTGTTGATCATATGCAACGGGTTAAAATCAAAGGACGTGCGCAATGCCAGCGGCACCGATGCCAGCGCCAGCAGGGTCACAGCGCCCAGTATATAGTAGGCATAACGGTGGATAGGGTGACGCACCAAAGTAGGAATATGACGCATGTGTGGGTAGTACGTTGCTTTTGTAGTGGTGATCGCCATAGGCCAGAGGGTCAAAAAAGCGGGCAGGAAGGTGAGTGTCATGAAGAGGGCAACGAGCATACTGGTGCCGGAAATCAGGCCAAGATCAACGATGCCCGCATAGCTGGTAGGTACAAAGGCATAAAAACTAAAGGCAGCCGAAACAGCAGCGAGACTTAAGGCACCGCCCAAACCATACGTCACCCTCTGCATGGCCTGCCGGTGGGGCGCGCCGTTAAACACTTCTTCCCGATAGCGCAGGCAGAACTGAATGCCAAAATCAACGCCCAGCCCGATGAAAAGAATGGCAAAGGCTACTGAAATAAGATTGAATGGACCAATAAACAACAACGCCCAGGCAGTGGTTAAAATCATGCCCGCGATGAGTCCGATCAGCACCCCGGAGACCAGACGTAATGAGCGCAATGCAATGATCAGCAAAATAATTTCAAGGCTGAGCGTCAGTGCCATGGAAACCGCCGCACCCTGACTTACCGTTTTCAGTTGTTCCGCGTCCAGTACCGCACCGCCGGTCACACCAATATCCACCCCGTGTGCAGCATTCAAATTGAGCGCGGTGAGGCCAGCACGCAAAGTATGTATAGCCGCAGCGGCGGGTTCCAGCGACTGATAATTCAGGGCGGGCTGAATAATGATGAAACGTTGCGCTGGCCCCATTTGGGCCAGATCGCCCCCCATGAGTTCGCTCCACGGAACGTCATAAGACTTACCCTGCATCTGCGCCGCGAGCGCTTGATCCAGAGCGGAAAAAATAGCCGCCAACCCCGGTAGATGCACACCATTCGTCAAGCGTTGACCAATCGCCATGCTTAACAGGCCACTGAGGCCATTCAGGCTGGGATCGGCAGAGAGCCTGGCGATGAGGGGCTGGGCATCGGTAATGCGGTTGGCAAAATCCTGTAGTTTTTGGGGGGAGAGATACAGGAGGCCGTTACGCTGAAAAAAGGCGCCGCCGCCAGGCACATATACATCATGGAAAGACTGTGGCCGGGCACGCAGCCAGGTGCTCAGACGATCAACTGCCGTATCCGTGCGACCCCGGCTAGCGCCCTGCAGGACGATCACAATAGTATTTTTATCCTGCGGAAAAGCCTTTTGATAAGCGATTTCCCGCTGCTGAAAGGGCAGATCGCGAGACAAGGCATGGCTGGTATCGGTATCGACGGAAAAATGACCCACCGCATAAACCAAGGCGACCACCGTAGCCAGGGCAATGGCCACCAGCATCCAGACAGCGCGCCGCACCGCAAGGTCGACCAAAGCCACCAAACTCTGGGAAATGCGCGTCCCGGCGCGCTGCAGAAAACGATCAACGGACGGCAAAATCACCAAAAGTACCCTTCGCGATGTCTTGATCGCGTAAATAATCTTTTACCCGAGGACTCATTAATGCCGCCCACTCGGCGTGCGGCTCATACTCCGGCATCAGGGCATGCAGCGCAGCAGTCTGTATGGTTGCCGGATGGAAATAGATTTCGGTAATCCCCGCCGCAGGCAGGCAGTGGAGCATCTGGAGCAGGCGCGCTTCATTCATATGACCCGTGGCATCCAGACCGTAGAGCAGGTCATTGTGCATAACCTGACGACGGTCCAGTTGGCGACGCATGCGCGCCAACCAGGGGCGCAGAAAAAAAGACCATAGTGCCGGTGCCAAACCTTTTGCGCCGCCGCAGCGCGCCACCTGCAGAGGCTCCCAAGGCAAGCGCACCGCCCGCAAACCAAACTCCACCCCGACATCCAGCATCAGCGTCAGTACCGTGGGGTGCAAATGCAGATGCTTGTGGGCATTGGCATGATCCAGTGCTAAACCGGTGGCCGCAAAAGCCACAAATTGGGCGCGAATCTCAGCCGCCAGTTGTTTTCTCACCCGGGGCAGAAAGAAATAACGCAGCCCGCGCCGCCAGAGATCAGCCGCAAAGCGCCCCTGCCCATCCACCAGATCGGGCACTTGCTCCGCGGGTAGCAGGGGTGCACCGTCGACCAGGGTAAGATGCAGGCCTACGCCCAACTGCGGCAGTTCCTTGGCACGGGCAACCGCATCCGCCGCCGCGGGTGCTGCCACCATGAGACTGGCAGTGGTCAGCACACCATTACGATGTGCTGACTCCACTGCTGCATTCACCGCCAGATCCAAGCCAAAGTCGTCGGCATTAAAGATGACCCGCCGACCAACGCCCCGCCTCACTTCAGCCGTGACGCTGCCGCAGGAAGCGAACGAATTCGACGCCCTCACGCAGACGACGTTTCATCATCTGGGTGCTCTTGAGCATTTCGCCCGTGATTTCAGCAATCTTGCCCGCACGAAAATAGAAACGCTTGTACATCACTTCTACCGAATCAAAGATTTCCGTATGATTAAGATGCGGGTAGCTCATGGGGCTGATCTGCACACCACGGTCATTGACCAGATGGGCCTCATCCTCGTCTGTCAGCCAACCTTCCTGTTTGGCCTGATTGTACAGGAAAGTACCCGGATAGGGCGCCGCCAACGAGACCTGAATGGTATGAGGATTGATTTCCTTGGCGAAGTCGATGGTTTTTTGAATGGTTTCCTTCGTCTCGCCGGGCAGACCGAGAATGAAGGTGCCATGAATCACAATCCCCAACTTATGGCAATCGGCGGTAAATTTACGTGCTGCCTCGATTTTGATGCCCTTTTTGATATTATTGAGAATCTGCTGATCACCCGACTCATAACCCACCAGCAGCAGACGCAAGCCGTTTTCCTTGAGCACCTTGAGGGTTTCATAGGGCACATTGGCTTTGGCATTACAGGACCAGGTCACCCCCAGTTTGCCGAGACCGCAGGCGATCTCTTCGGCGCGGGGACGATCATCGGTAAAGGTGTCATCGTCGAAGAAGATTTCCTTAACCTGCGGAAAGTTTTTCTGGATGTAGCGCACCTCGTCAATGACGCTGGCGGCACTGCGCGTGCGATAGCGATGGCCACCGACAGTCTGCGGCCAGAGACAGAAGGTGCACTGTGAACGGCACCCACGCCCGGTGTAAAAAGAAATATAGGGGTGCTTCAGATAGCCGATGAAATAGTCTTCAATATGCAGATCGCGTTTGTACACTTCGGAGACGAAGGGTAAAGCATCCATGTCTTCAATCATGGCACGATCGGGGTTATGGACGATCTGACCATTGCTGGAGCGATAGGTGATGCCGTCCACTTCACTGAGGGGCCGCCCTTCCGCTATTTCCTTGACGGTATAATCGAACTCTTCGCGGGCCACAAAATCGACAGCTGTGGAAGCCTCTTGCAGGGATTCTTCCGGTTCTACCGCCACCTTGGCGCCAACCATACCGATCAGCATCTTGGGGTAGTGTTCCTTGAGCAACTCGGCCATGCGTACATCCGACGGGAAAGACGGGGTACTGGTGTGAATAATGCACAACTCATACGCTGCCGCCACTTGCAAAGTCTCTTCGACACTGACGTCCCCCGGAGGGGCGTCCAGCAAACGACTGCCGGGGATCATGGCAGCGGGCTGCGCCAGCCAGGTGGGAAACCAGAAAGAGCGAATTTCCCGCTTGGCCTGATAGCGCGAACCGGCACCACCGTCGAATCCCTCAAAAGAAGGGGCTTGCAAGAAAAGTGTTTTCATCGTCATTATTTTGCTCCGTCATGGCCATCCATCCGCCCGTCGGCGTCGATGGCAAATTGCGACCCACGCCAAGCGACGTGCCGCACGAAAAGGGCATGAAACCAAATCCACAGGCCCAGGAAATCTCCCAGCAGGGCCACTCCGAAAGAACTGTCCGCACTGAGTTTGCGCTCAATTTTCCTATGGTACACGAGGCGCAAGACGAGAACCACACCTAACGGCAGCCCACCCCAGAAGCCCATCCAGGGAGACAGCACCAGCACCAGGGGGAGCGGATAGCTCAAAAAAGAGAAGCTGTACCCTAGCGGCTGTACCGCTCGTGTGGTGCGCGACCAGCGCAACGCATGCTGATAAAATGCGCGGAAACCGGCTTCTTGTACTACCGTATCGACCACATAATTCACCAGCCAGGTGCGTTGCCCCAACTCGCGGCTATAGGCGCCGAGCCAGTAATCATCCGCCAGCTGATCCGCCAGCCGGGGCAGTCCACCAAAGGCCTCCAGGGTAGCACGACGCAAGGCCATGGTCGCCCCGCCACAGAAGATATTGGGGCCCAGGCGCGCTGCCACCAGCACCGAAGGCAGAAACAGACTGTTCACCTGACTGGCCAGCACCTGCGACCAGAATGTCGCCACCGGACACGCCCGGTAGAGGCAGGTGACCACCCCCACATCCCCATTTTGCAGGGGTGCGCAAATCCGGCGCAGATAATGGGGGCCGACAGTAATGTCCGCGTCGCTGATCACCAGACTGTCATAACGACAGGCGGCGAGGATACCCGCCAGATTATTGACCTTGGGATTACTGCCGATACGCGTTTCTGTACACACCCAGCGCAGGGACAAGGCCGGAAATTCGGCTTGCAGGCGTTGCACCACAGCGATAGCAGGATCGGTCGGGCGCTGCACGCCAAAAACAATTTCGAAGATTGGGTAGTCCTGCTTGCAAAAACTGCGCAGCGCGGGGTAAAGATAATCCTCATCGCCATGCAGGGGCTTGAGCACACTGATACCGGGCCAGTCGCATACGGCCTCTTCTGTGGCACCAGCATCGCGCTCCGGCAACAATGGATGCCAGTGCCCCAGCGTCCAGAGCGCCAGCAACAAATAGGCCATGGCAGCCAGAGAAAGCAGCGCCGCCATGGCCCCTAACCACCAGAGCACAAATTCCCCAAAACCGCCCTGGGCAAATGGACAGACAGGCTATAAATAGTGGTTATCGGCAAACCATTGTACTGCATCTCGCAGTGCTTCCTCTGCAGGACGATGGGTATAATGCAAGGCCTGCTCCGCCTTGGCCGATGAAAAGTACATTTTGTGCGCCGCCATACGCAGTTCATCGACGGTCACCAACGGCGTCCCCTTACCGCGCAGCCGTACCACACTCTCCGCGCCCCAGGCCAGGGGATAAAGCAGGCGCCGCGGAATGCGCAGCCACGGCGAGTGATGTCCGGTGAGGCCGGCAATGCGGGTGAGGATCGCCGCCAGCGGGAGATTGTCGCCACCGAGAATATAGCGCTCCCCCGCCCGACCCTCGGTAAACGCCTGCCAATGGCCCATGGCCACATCATCGACATGCACCACATTCAGGCCGGTATCCACATAGGCCGGCATACGGCCTGCCGCAGCATCGCGCACCATCCGCCCGGTGGGGGTCGGCTTGCGATCCGCCGGGCCTATAGGCATTGAGGGGTTTACGATGACGATGGGGGCACCTTCATCCTGGCACAGAGTACGCAGAGCCTCCTCCGCCAGAAACTTGGAGCGTTTATAATGGCCGATCATCGCGCTCAGATGAGAGGGCACTTCTTCATCCGCCTCCCGGCCATCGGCGTAATGGCCCAGTACGGCAACACTGCTGGTATAGACGATCCGTTCGACACCTGCGTTGAGCGCCGCGCGCACCAGGCGTTCGCTACCTCCTACATTGGCGGCGTACATAGCATGCGGCTCAGGTACCCAGATCCGGTAATCCGCTGCCACATGAAAGACCGCCTGGCAACCGGCGACCGCGTTATCCAGAGTGAGGCCATCCGTCAGGTCACCGACCGCCAACTCCACGTTCAGTCCTTGCCAGTTGCTCGGATCGGCACCAGCACGATGCAACACCCGCACTTCCAGCCCCTCGGCCAGCAGTCGGCGCAACACCGCACCACCCACAAAACCCGATGCACCAGTCAGCAAGGCCTTCATGCCACCCTCCCCGCCTGCAGACCCGGCGCAACCGCGCGTAAAGTTTTCAGCGCCTTCTGCATCTGCGCGCCCAAACGCATTAAATCAACGCACGCAGCAGGGTGGCGCAATAACCCGCGCATGAGTTTAAGCGCCTGCAGACCACCGTACGCATCAACGCCCCCTGTAGCAGCGTCCGGCAAGGACTGACCTGCGGGATCCACAACACTGCGGATCACCACAAATGGCTTGCCCGCAGCACTGGCAACCGCAGCAATGGCACCACTTTCCATATCTACCCCTTGCGCTAACGGAAAATCCAACAAGTAGGCTGATTTGGCAGCCACCGAGCCGCAGGGAGTAGCTACCGAGAGCAGACCTCCAGCATAGGCGGGAAAGGACAGGGATTGCGCCAGAAGCGCGCGCCATGGCAAATCCACCGACCAGGTCTGGCGCGCCCCAAACACAACTTCCGGCAACAGCAAATCTCCCGGCTTCCGTTCCGGCTGC
>JAAOMR010000197.1 GCA_018853935.1 Acidithiobacillus ferrivorans | reverse complement strand
ACAGTGGCAAGAAGGTCTATATCGGCCTGCGCCCAGCGCCGGTAAACACCGGGATCGTCTTCCACCGCAGTGATATCGAGGGTGGCGCCTGGATCAAGGCAGACCCTCTGCATGTGGTGGATACCCGCCTGTCTACCAATATCGGCGATGGTCAGATACGGGTTGGTACTATTGAGCACCTGATGTCGGCCCTGGCGGGCCTGGGTATTGATAATGCCTATGTAGATCTCGACGGACCGGAAGTGCCGATTATGGATGGCAGTGCTGCACCCTTTGTATTCCTCATCCAGTGTGCTGGGATCGAAGAGCAAAATTCACCAAAGCGTTTTATCCGCATCACCAAGCCTCTCAAAGCAGAAGACGGTGATCGCTGGGTGCAACTGGAGCCCTTTGAAGGCTTTAAGGTGAGTTTTACCATCGATTTCGACCATCCAGTGATGAAAAATGGTGGTCAGGAAGTGACGGTGGATTTCGCGCGGACCTCGTATCTCAAAGAAGTGGCGCGGGCACGCACCTTCGGCTTTATGCGTGAAGTCGAGACCTTGCGGAGCATGGGCCTCGCCTTGGGTGGCAATCTCGATAATGCTATTGTGGTCGATGATTACCGTGTACTCAATGAAGAAGGCCTGCGTTACACCAACGAGTTCGTGCGCCACAAGGTACTTGACTCCATCGGTGATCTCTATCTGCTTGGTCACCCGCTAGTAGGGCATTTTTCTGGTCACAAGGCGGGGCACGCCCTCAATAACAATTTGTTGCGGGCATTGCTTGTCCGTCAGGATGCCTGGGAGTTTGTGGATTACTCCGAGAGGCGTGCGCCATTTTCCTTCGCCGATGCGCTGACGACAGCCTCCGCCTGAAGGCTGTCCAGGGTGGCCGCCAGGCGCTTAAGCGCGACGGCTATGGCTTGTGGCAGACGATCGGCTTCTGCCCGCAGTGCTTCGGCCGCCCCTGCTGAAACATAAGGCGCTTTCGGGATTTTGGCGGGTTGCGGCAGCCGGTATGACCAAGGCCGTACCGCGGCGGTGATTTGCTGCGCTGGAGTTTTCGGGAAGCGACTATTCCATTGTTTCAGTATGTTCTTTTCATTCCTTCGTAGCCATGAAATCCACACCGGGCTCTGACAGAGCACACTCAGCACCCCCCCGGACCAGTCAACCAGCCAGGTATGGTCCTGCGCTTCCAGTGCGAGCAACGCATTCCAGTCCATTTGACGCTCACGCAGTAGCGCCCCGCGACGGCAGACCTCGCCGATCGGTCCGGAAGGGTTTTGCGTCATGGGGCGCCAGCTGCGTCGTCGTTTATCATCCATAGGCTTTCATGCTACCCTGCTCGATATTTTTTACCTAGGCTCGTGTGCTCATGTTTGGAACTATCATCCGCCATGTCGTTGGCAGTCGCAATGACCGCCTGATCAAGAAGGCCCGTGCCGTCGTGGCGCAGATTAACCTCCTGGAGGATCGCTACAAGGCCATGGACGATGTTGCCCTCGCCGGGCAAACCGCACTCTTTAAAGAGCGGATAGCCCAGGGCGAAGCGCTTGACGCGCTGCTGCCTGAGGCATTTGCGGTGGTGCGTGAGGTGACGCAGCGGGTGATGGGTATGCGCCAGTACGACGTGCAGCTCATCGGCGGCTACATGCTCCATGAAGGCAAAATCGCGGAAATGCGCACCGGTGAGGGCAAGACCCTCGTCGCGACCTTGCCCGCCTACCTCAACGCCCTGCAGGGTAAGGGCGTGCATGTGGTGACGGTCAATGATTATCTGGCCAGCCGCGATGCCCAGTGGGTTGGTAAAATTCACGGTTTTCTGGGTCTGAGCGTGGGTACCATCATCTCGGACCTGTCCAGCGATGAGCGCCGCGCCGCTTATGCGGCCGACATCACCTACGGTACCAACAACGAGTTCGGTTTCGATTACCTGCGCGATAATATGGCGTTTTCTCCGGCTGAGCGGGTGCAGCGCGGTCTCCACTACGCCATCATCGACGAAGTGGATTCCATCCTTATTGACGAGGCGCGTACCCCGCTGATTATCAGCGGTCCTACGGAAGAGAATACCGACCTTTACTACCGGGTGGACAAACTCGTCGGAAATTTTGTCGTCGATGAGGACTATACGGTCGATGAAAAGGCCCGGCAGGTGATGCTCACGGAAGAGGGCATCGAAAAGGCGGAACGCCTGATGGCGGAAAGTGGCCTGCTTGACGATGGTAATCTCTATGATCTGGCCAATGTCACCTTGGTTCATCATCTCAACCAGGCGCTGCGTGCGCATGTGATCTACCGGCGGGAGACGGATTATATCGTCCGCGACGGAGAGGTTTGCATCGTTGATGAGTTCACCGGACGCATGATGTCCGGGCGGCGCTGGTCCGATGGTCTGCATCAGGCGGTAGAGGCCAAGGAAGGGGTGGCCGTTCAGAATGAAAACCAGACTCTGGCCTCGATTACCTTCCAGAATTATTTCCGGATGTATGAAAAGCTTTCGGGTATGACTGGTACCGCGGACACCGAGGCCTTTGAACTGAACCAGATTTACGGGCTGGAAGTGGTAATGATACCGACCCATAAGCCGGTGAAGCGGACGGACTTTGCCGATCTCATCTATCGCACCAGCCAGGAAAAGTGGGCGGCTATTGTTGAGGATGTCCGCGACTGTCAGCAGCGTGGCCAGCCGGTACTGGTGGGTACTACCTCTATCGAGCATAACGAATTCTTGTCTCACCAACTCAAACAAGCACGGATTCCCCATGAAGTACTGAACGCTAAACAGCATCAGCGCGAAGCCGAGATTATTGCGCAGGCCGGTAAACCTGGAATGGTGACCATCGCTACCAATATGGCGGGGCGTGGTACCGACATTGTGTTGGGCGGCAATGTCGGACATCAGGTGGATATGGTGCTGGCTAATACGGATCTGGGAGAAGAAGAAAAAAGCCAACGGGTCGAATCCCTCAATGGCAGTTGGCAGGGACTGCATGATGCGGCGATAGCGGCAGGTGGATTACATATTATTGGTACCGAGCGGCATGAGTCGCGGCGGGTAGACAACCAGTTGCGGGGGCGCTCCGGTCGTCAGGGCGACCCCGGTACCACCCGTTTTTACCTTTCCCTGGATGATCCGCTGATGCGTATTTTCGGCAGCGATCGTCTGGGCGGTCTGATGCAGAAGCTGGGCATGAAAGAAGGTGAGGCGATTGAACATCCCTGGGTGACCAAATCCATCGAAAACGCCCAGCGCAAGGTGGAAAGTCGCAACTTCGATATCCGCAAGCAATTGCTGGAATATGATGACGTGGCCAATGAGCAGCGCAAGATTATTTATCAGCAGCGCAATGCCTTCATGGATGCGGATGACGTCAGTTCGGAGATCAAGGCGCTGCGTGAAGATGTCCTCGACGCAGTATTGGCCGACACCGCGCCCGAAGGCATTATGGAGGAGCGCTGGGATCTGCCCGGCCTGGAAGCGGCGCTGGAGCGGGTTTTTAATCTGCAGGTTCCGGTCGGACAATGGCTGGAGCAGGATAAAGGCCTCGCCTACCCCGTTTTGCGGGAGCGGATCATGGCGATGGTGTTGTCTGCTTATGCGGCCAAGGAAGAACTCCTGGGCAGTGAAATGGCGCGTCACTTCGAGAAATCCATCATGCTGCAGGTTCTGGACAGTCAGTGGAAGGATCATCTGGCGAGCATGGACCATCTCCGTGAAGGCATTCATCTGCGTGGATATGCCCAGAAAAATCCCAAGCAGGAGTATAAAAAAGAATCTCTGACCATGTTCAACGTCATGCTGGGGCGGTTGCGCGAAGAGGTGATCAGTACTTTGTCGCGCTTACATGTGAGCCCAGCGCCCGCAGAGCCGGTGGATTGGGATGCCATCGCCCGGGTCGTTCAGCCCCAGCATTTGCAGTTCTCTCATCCTGATTTTACGGCGGCGGCAGTGCCCGCCGTCGAAAATGCAGGCCTTGCTGTGGCGGGGTTCGGGATCATTGGTGAACAGGAAGCTGGTCATAGTCCTGCAGTCAATGAGGATAAAGTGGGGCGGAATCAGCCCTGCCCCTGCGGTTCCGGTAAAAAATACAAGCATTGTCATGGGCGTTTGCAATAAGGAAAGCGTATGGCCGTTGGTCTCCAGCCTCCCCGGAATATCCTGCCCATAGCGGGGGTTCGCCTGAGCGTGGCAGCAGCAGGCATTCGTTATGCGAATCGTGCTGACCTGACCTTGATCCATTTGGCGGAAGGATCTCAGGTGGCGGGTGTTTTTACCCGTAATCGTTTCTGCGCGGCGCCGGTGCTGGTGGCACAGCGTCACCTGGCAGACGGCGCTGGCGTGCGGGCGCTGGTGATTAATACGGGCAATGCCAATGCGGGTACGGGCGCCGCCGGGCTGCAGGCGGCAGAGGCGAGTTGTCGGGTGGTGGCCGAGCAGTTGGGTTGCGCGCAGGAGGCCGTCTTGCCTTTTTCTACGGGCGTTATTGGCGAACCGGTAGCGCTCGCGGAGAAAATTGCCGGGGTGCTGCCAATCTGCATCGAGACGCTCGCCGAAGATCACTGGGAGCTGGCCGCAGCCGCGATCATGACCACGGATACCATTGCCAAGGCTTGCTCCCGGCAGTTGGAAATGGATGGTGTGACCATCACGGTGACGGGTATGGCCAAGGGCTCAGGGATGATTCGCCCGGATATGGCCACGATGCTGGCCTATATCGCCACCGATGCCCCGTTGCACGGGGCAGCTTTGCAACAATGCCTGCAACAGGCCATGGAACAATCCTTCAACCGTATTACAGTGGACGGCGATACCTCTACCAACGATGCCTGCATCCTGATGGCAACCGGGCAGGCGGCGCTGCCGCCCATCTCTTTAGCAACGGATCCCCGCTATGGAAGACTGAGAGACGCCATCACGGCGGTGGCGCAGTGGCTGGCGCAGGCTGTTGTGCGTGACGGCGAGGGGGCAACCAAGTTTATTCCGATCCATATCCTGGGTGGGCGTGATGCAGCCGAGTGTCTGCAGGTGGCTTACCGGATGGCCCATAGTCCATTGATCAAGACGGCTTTCTTTGCTTCTGACCCGAATTGGGGGCGCCTGCTGGCGGCCATCGGTTCAGCCGGCGTGGACGACCTGGAAGTGGATGGGGTGCAGGTCTGGCTGGGCGATACGCGCATCGTCCGCGACGGTGCCCGCGACCCTGATTATAGTGAGGCGGCCGGACAGGCCGTGATGGCCCAGGAGGAAATCCCGGTGCGGGTTGCTCTGGGCAGAGGTACCGCCGAGGCGCAAATCTGGACTTGTGACTTGTCCTATGATTATGTCCGTATTAACGCCGATTACCGTAGCTGATGCGCACCGTTCCTGTCGCCACTGGAATTATTGAAGATGCCGCCGGGCGCTTGCTGATTTCGCTGCGGCCCGAGGGTAAGCCCTGGCCAGGCTTTTGGGAGTTTCCCGGCGGTAAAGTAGACCCCGGCGAAATGCCGGAACAGGCCCTGGTCCGGGAGCTTTGGGAAGAGTTGGGGATCACCGTTACGGCACCAGAGCCGTTCCGGGTGCTCGATTATACCTATCCGGAACGTACGGTGCGCCTGCATTTTTACCGGGTGCGGCACTGGACGGGCACTGCCCATGGACGGGAAGGGCAGGAAGTACGTTGGCTCTATCCCTGGGAAATTCCGGCACTGGAATGTCTCCCAGCGAATTTTTGTATAACGGCGGCGGTATTAGCGGAGGCTTTGCCCCAGCCGCCTCTTTGCCTGATTGCCGATCCCGACCGATTGCCGTTACTTGATTTCCGGAAGTCTCTGGAAGCCGCGCTTGGCGCTGGATTGCGCTGGTTAGTGCTGCGCTGCAAAACGGTGCCGGATGCCCCGACCGCCGCCGTACTGTCGGCGCTGTGTGCCGAGGCGCTGGCGCAGGGTGCGCAGGTCTATCTCAATCATCCCGATCCCTTGCCCGGCTGGCCGCGGAGCGGACGTCATCTGACGCAAACTCAGCTCGACGCAGGCGTACGGCCTGACGCGGCTTTCGGGGTGTCTTGCCATGATGCTGCAGGCTTGCTGCAGGCGGCGCGGCGCGGCGCCCGTTATGCTTTTCTCTCACCGCTTTTCCCCACCCCGAGTCATCCGGGTGCGACGGCGCTGGAACCTCTGGCTTTTGCAGCGATGGCCACGGAATCGTCTCTGCCGCTCATTGCGCTCGGGGGAGTGACGGCAGCACGGGTGCCGGTGGCGCTGGCCGCTGGGGCGCGCGGCGTGGCGGTGCTCTCCGGTATTCTCGAAGCACCGGATCCTGCTGCTGCTACCCGTGCTTATCTCCAGCACTGGAATGGGTAAATGGCCCTTATTTCTGTCGTTATTCCGCTTTACGATGAGATCGACAATATCCTGCCGCTTTGTACAGCCCTGAGCCATGCCCTGGGGGACGCCGATGCCGAGGTGATTATCGTCGATGATGGCAGCCGGGACGGGAGTGCCGCCGCCCTGGACCGCGAGGCAGAGGCGCGGGGCGCGCAATTCAAGATCATCCACCTGCAGCGCAATTTCGGCCAGACAGCGGCCATGCAGGCGGGGATTGATGCCGCTCGGGGCGAAGTTATTGTGACCCTGGATGCGGACCTGCAGAACGATCCCGAAGACATCCTGCCTCTGGCCCGGCGCCTGCTGGAGAAAAACCTGGATGTGGTGGCGGGCTGGCGGAAGGACCGTCAGGATGACTTGCTCTTGCGCAAGATTCCGTCGCGTCTGGCGAATCATTTGATCCGTCAGCTCACGGGTGTTTATCTGCACGATTATGGGTGCACCCTGAAGGCCTATCGGGCTTCCGTGATCAAAGGGGTGCGTCTCTATGGCGAGATGCATCGTTTTGTCCCTGCCTGGCTTTCTACGTTGACCTACACGGATCGTATTGTCGAAGTGCCGGTGCGCCACCACCCGCGCCGGGCCGGACAGAGCAAGTACGGCATCACCCGTACCCTCCGGGTGCTGGTTGATCTGCTGTTTGTGAAGTTTTTTCTTGGCTATAGTCAGCGGCCCATGCATTTTTTCGGGGTAATCGGGCTGGTGTTAGCAAGCATCGGTTCGACCATGCTGCTGTATCTTTTTGTGGATAAGTTTGGCTATGGCGCGGCGATTTCCGGACGCCCCATGCTGATTGCCGGTGTGCTGTTTTTCCTCGCCGGACTGCAATTTCTCAATACCGGCATTGTTGGGGAGATGTTATCGCGCATTTATCATGAGTCTCAGGATAAAAAGACTTATGTGGTGCGGCACACGATACATCTTGATCCACCCGCGTGAAACCTGTCCCCATTCTGATGTATCACAATATTGCGGTGGCGCCGCAAGGCGTGAAGTTGCGCGGCCTTTATATCTCGCCCCGGCGTTTTGCGCGGCAGATGGCGCTGCTGCATCGCTTGGGTTACCGTGGCCTGTCCATGTCTGCAGCTATGCCCTATCTGCGGGGTGAGCAGGAGGCCAAGGTGGCGGTGATTACCCTGGATGACGGCTATCGCGATAACCTGGAAAACGCCTTACCGGTGTTGCAGCGTTATGGATTCACCGCTACCTGTTATGTCGTGAGTGCTGCTCTGGGTGATCACAATTACTGGGACGCCGAACAGCTGGGCGCAAGTAAGCCGTTGATGAATCTCAATGAGCTGCGCAGCTGGCAGGCGGGCGGGATGGAAATCGGTGCGCACAGCCGTCATCATCCCCGCTTGCCGGAGCTGAGTGACGCCGCCTTGGCTGATGAGGTGGCAGGCTCACGGCAGGAGCTGGAAGACCTCCTGGGGGCGCCGGTGACGCAATTCTGTTATCCCTATGGCGCGGCGGGGCTGCGTGAGCAGGAGGCGGCCCGGCGCGCTGGCTTTGTTGCCGCGGTGACGGTGCAGCGGGGCCGTGTCTCGCCGGGTGCTGACCTTATGGATTTACCGCGGGTGCTGGTCGGTGGGCATCATGCGCCCCATGTTTTCCCCCTGCAACTGCTGACCAGACATGAGGACCGCCATTGACCGCCCCCCCGCGTCTGCTCTGGGTGGGCACCAACCCCGGCAGCGGTGGTACGGAGACGCACATGATCACCCTGAGTCGCGCCCTGGCCGAGCAGGGGGCGGAGGTGCATTGTCTGGTGCATCCGCAAGGACGCATCGCCCAGGCACTGGCGACGGCGCCGGTGACCCGGCATTTCGGCGTCTTCCGTAACAGCGCCGATCCCGGCGGCATCCGTGCCTTGCATCGGGCTATCCGTATAGTGCAGCCGGACTGGGTCATCGGCAGCTTCAGCAAGGAATACTGGCCGCTGGCCCTCGTCAGCCGGAGCGCGGGACGACCGCTGGCTTTGTTCCGGCACATGGATTTGCAGCTGCGGCCCAGCACCCGCTGGTTGCTGTCCCGCTGGCCCCTGCGTCTCTTCGCTATCTCCAATTACCTGCGGGATCGGCTGATTCTGCAGGGGCTGCCTGAAAAGCGGGTGGAAGTATTGGCGAATCCATTACAACTGAGCGATTTTCAGCGCGATCCTGAGGCACGGCGGGAACAGCGCCGAACCTTGGGTCTGGCAGAGAACGATTTTGTTGTCGGTTTTGTCGGCGCCTGGCACCGCGGTAAAGGGGTGTTTATGCTCGCCGATGCCATCGACGCGGCCCATGGGGTGAACCCTCGGGTGCATGGCGTGTGGCTGGGAGGGGGGGCGCATGGGGCGGAACTGCGCGCGCGCCTGCGCGACAAACCCTGGCATCATCTGCAGGGTTGGCAGGACCCGGTGACCCCCTGGTACAGCGTCATGGATGCCCTTGCCTTACCGTCTATCGAGCCGGATACCTTTGGTCGTGTTTGCCTGGAGGCGGGGGCCTGCGCGACGCCCGTGCTGGGGGCAGCCATGGGTGGAATCCCGGAGAGTTTTGCAGCGGATCGGAGCGGCTTGTTATTGCCTGCCGGAGAATGGACAGATTGGCGGGATGCCATTTTGCGACTGGCCGCGGATGTCCCTCTGCGCGCGCGTTTGGCGGTGGCCGGACCAGAGTATGCCCGGCGTTTTGACGCCAGTATCATCGCCCGTCAATTCCTGGCAGATCTTGGACGATGACATGCTGAGTCCAGCGCTTTATGATGCACGGATCCATTGGGCAAGGCAGGGGGGAAATCATGCAGGTAGCCATGTTACGGCCTTTGTCTGGCAACGTGTATCCGGAGGGGGAGGCGTCCGCCGCAATACGCTACGAGGATGTGGCCGGACAGGTCTATACCGGCGTCGATTTACCTTTGGCTCCTCAGACGGATTGAATGCAGCGCTGATGCGACGTCCATTACCCGCAGAACCCCGCTGTATACTTCTGATCAAGTCGCATAGCGCCGGTATCGGCGACATCCTGCGCAGTTCAGCAGTATGGGCGGTACTCAAAAAGCGCTGGCCCAATGCCGAATTACATCTGGTATTTCTGACCCGCTGGCCAGGTTATCCGAGCGAGGCGCTGATTCAGGAGCACCACCTGCTGTCCAGTGCACATTTTTTGCCCATGCAAGAAGGTCACTTTGCCGGTATACGGGGTGTTGGCCCGCATATCTGGCGCCGATTGTTGCCGGAGCTGCGGCGCATCGTGCAGGACCTGCAACCCGACCTGATTATCGACCACGAACCTTTTGGTATAGAGACGAGTATCGCCGCCCGCTGGATGCGGCACTTCTGCGCGGCGCCTACGGTTGGGGTGAACCAGGTGCTGGGACGGGGACGATTCTATGACCATGCAGGACCAAATTTGCAGCGTTATGCCCATCAGCATGACTTGCCCTGGCCCATGGACTATACGGAGCGGGACTTCGCGGCGTTAGCGGCTTTGGGGCTGGAGCGGGATGGCCAGCGGATCGTGTTGCAAGAGACAGCGGCGGGGCGCGCCTTCCGTGAGCTGTTGCTGCCCAGGCTGCCTGCGGACCGGCTGGTTATCGGCCTAAATATTGGCTGTGGTACACCGGATGCGGAAAAAAAACGCCCCTCCGTCGAATTTCTGGTGGAAGTGATGGGGCAGGTTGCGGCCGCTTCTCCCCATATCCTTTTGCTGACCGGCGCCCCCAACGAACGCAGCATCAATCAAGGTTTTCTGGGGCAATATGCGGCGCGCTGGGGTGATGTCGAACACATTCTGGATATTGCCGGCCAGACAACACCCAGTGGCTTGACGGGTGCACTGGCGGTTTGTGATATCTTCGTGTCCAGCGACTCCGGGCCATACCACATGGCCGTCGCCATGGGTGTATCCACGCTGGCACTGTTTAATTTTCCAAGCCCGGAACATTATCATAGTGAGGTTGCCATTATTATGATGGAACATAGTGATGTGGCAGTGGCCGTGGCGATTGTTTTAGAGAATATGGGTCGAGTGAAGAGGTCGTCTGGCTTATGAAATGGCGGGTCCCAGATGGCTTGCTGTTCACTGCTTATGCGCTGCCATTATTTTCTTTTCCGTTGAGTACGGCAGGTGCTGGTATTTCGGCAGGGCTTTTGCTGGTGATTTATGCGGTAAGTGGCTATTGGCGGAAATGGCGCCTGATCTTCGCACGGCCCTGGGCGTTACCGCTTGCGCTGCTCATCGCTTGGACGCTCCTTGGCTTGCTGTGGACCACAGATATGTTCTTCGGACTGAAGGTCGTGGAAGCCACCAGTTACGGTATTTTGGCGTTTATAGGTGCGACATTGCCCTGGGAAACGCGTTGGATAAAATTGTTGATCAGGTTATTCCTTTCTGGTTTATTGATCAACGAATTCCTGGCAGTCATGATGACTTGGGGAGTTTTTCCATGGAAGAATACCGGCGGGATGAACTATACGGGTTTTTGTGGTCATATTTTTCTTTCTTTGGCAATCGCCCACGCGTTGTTGTGGCTGACGTGGGACTTCAGGCAGCAATGGAACTTTCCCCGCTGGGTTAATGTGCTTATTGGTCTGATGCTGTTTGCACAACTGCTTGTTATCCCTGGGCGTTCTGGGCAATTGCTACTGGTGCTTTTGCTTCCTATAGCGATCTGGGTGGTCTATCTCGGACGCTGGCGCTACTGGGTATCGATGGTTTTCACGCTGGCCGTTGCCGGATTGTTTGCGCTGCCTTCCATTCGCGCCTATTTCATGCTTGGAGTTCATGAGTTGTTGCGCTTCAACCTGAGTCACGCAGCTATTTATTCAAGCTGGGGTCTTCGTCTCCTGGCAATGATCGGCGGTGTGATGATGTTTTTTGCGCATCCATTTTTTGGGGTTGGGACAGGCGATTTTTATTCCGTCATACTGAAAATGCAGGCAGCGCATCAAATTCCTGCGACCCCCGGTTTTATCATGAATAGTGCGGCTAACAGCTATATCAGTGAAGCGGCATCTTTGGGAATTGTCGGTCTTGGACTTTTCCTCTGGTTCCTCTGGTCTCTGGGGCGGGAAATGTGGGGGTCGCGTGATCTTCCGCAGAACTGGTTCGCACTTACTTACTTCTCCATTTATCTCATCGGTGGGCTTTTCGATGGTTTGAGTTGGGGATACGCTGATGCTGTTACTATCGCGCTGCTGGCGGGCTTACCCTTATACCAAAAGTCTGTGATTGAGCCTGCAGAGTCGAGCGCCCCATAATGGGCGCGCGGCTGTCGGTGCTTTATATTACTAAAAACGCCGGGCAGTATTTCGATCGCTCACTCGCAAGTGTGGCCCATATCGCCGACGAGTTGCTGGTGGTAGATAGCGGTTCTCAGGATAATACGTTAATGGTAGCGCGAAGCGCGGGTGCCCGTATCATTGAGCGCTCTTGGCCCGGCTTTGCTGCGCAGCGACAGTTTGCTGTGGCGGCGGCGGAAAATCCGTGGGTTCTCATGATGGATGCCGATGAAATACTAACCGAGGCGGCAGCGAAGGCTATCCGAAATACTTTCTTGATCGGGGAACCTGCAGGTGTGGCAGGTTATCTGCTTGAGCGCATAAGTTTTTTTCACGGCAAAGAAATTTGTTATGGCGATTGGGCGCATGACCGGGTATTGCGTTTGTTTGACCGCCGATGTGGCGCTTATGGGGAAAATCTGGTGCATGAGGCGTGGGAGACTCACGGAACTGTCGAGTCTATCCCAGGCCGTGCGCTGCACCATTACTCCTACGCTAATTATGGCGAGTTACTCAATAAAATGCGCCTTTACGCCACCCTCAACGCGCAGCAGGTCCACCAGCGCGGCAAAGCACTGCACGCTTACATGCCCATGACCCACGCACTGGCCGCTTTTTGGCGTGGCTATTTCTGGCGCTTGGGATTTCTGGATGGTGTGGAGGGTGCTGCCATTGCCTGGACTACGGCGCTGGGCGCGTTCATGAAATATGCCATTGCGCTGGAACTCAGAGACTGCGACCGGCAATGAAAATTTTGCTTGTGCGCCTGAGTTCCATGGGCGACGTGTTGCATACCCTGCCGGCGCTGACGGATTTGCGGCAGGCCCGGCCGGATCTGCGCTTACATTGGTTGATTGAGCCTGCATTCGCGCCTGTCGCACTGCTGCATCCCGGGGTCGCGCGGGTGATTCCCTTCGCTCTGCGCAACTATAAAAAACAATGGCGTGGATTGGCGGTCGCGTTACGGGATTTACGCCGGGATATGCGGGGGGAGCGTTACGATCACATTCTCGACGCCCAGGGACTGTATAAAAGTGCGTTGCTGGGCCGTCTTGGCGGTGCGCCCCTGTGGGGTCTGGACGCCGCCAGCGCTCGCGAACCGGGCGCCACTCGGCTTTACCATCGCTGCTTTCCCGTGTCCTGGGGGCAGTCTGCCGTTAGCCGGAATCGCCAGCTCTTCGCGCAGGCTTTAGATTACCCCCTGCCGGAAACGCCGCCGGATTATGGTTTGCAGGTGGCCGCCGCGCGCCTCCGTAAAGATACGCTGGCGCAGCCTTGGGGTGAACTGGTGCAGCAGCCCTTTGTGCTGGGTTTTCACGGGACCTCGCGGGAGAACAAGGAATGGCTGGAAGACTATTGGCGGGCGCTGGCCGCCCGCTTGCGACCGGCGGGATTGCGTTTGTTGCTGCCCGCAGGTAATGCCCGCGAGGCGGCGCGGGCGCAGCGGATCGCGACGCAGGCGGACAATGTGCTGGCGCTGCCCACTCTTACCTTGCTGGAGCTTGCCACTGTGATCGTGCGGGCTGATGCCTATGTCGGTATGGATACGGGGCTTTCTTATCTGGCCGGCGCCCTGGGGCTGGCGGGGGTTACTTTGTACGGACCGACGGCCAGGGGGCGGTTTTCGGTGACGGAGAACCGTCAGGCCAGCCTGCAAAGCCGCGAACCTTGCTCGCCTTGCGGTAAATCCCGATGTCCGTTGCCGGAAGCGAAAAATGGCCTGATACTCTGCCAGCAGGCGTTACGCCCGGAGCAGGTCTGGACGGCCTTATCCCCTTTGCTGGAGCACTGATCATGAAACACCCCCTGGTGCTCCTGCCGGATGAGCGCCGCCGCTACCGGCGCCATCAGTTCTGGACGGATCACGGCATTTTCCGCGAGCTGTTTTATGCGAACTTTCACGAGATTGCGCCAGGCGTGTTCCGCTCGGCCCAGCCGTCACCGGTCCAGTTGCGGCACTGGCAGCAACAGCATGGTCTCTGCACGGTATTGAACCTGCGCGCTCCGGCACCGCACGAACCCCATTACCGTCTGGAGCAGGAGACCTGTGACGCCCTGGGCATGACGCATCTGACCCTGCACGGCTTTGGCTCTCGGGATCTGCCGGAACGCGACAAATTGCTGGTGGCCATCGAGGTGCTGGATCAATTACCCAAACCTTTTTTGCTGCACTGCAAATCCGGGGCGGATCGGGCCGGTTTCATCAGCGTGCTGTATCTCCATCTGGTGCTGGGGATACCCCTCAGTGAGGCGCAACGGCAACTGCGTTTGTGGCCCTTCGGTCATATCCGGCACGCCAATACTGGCATCCTCGACTGGTTTTTCATCAGTTACCACGATGCTGCCGTCCACCAGCCCTCCTTGACCCTGCGTGACTGGATCAAGGAGGGGTATGAGCGCGAGCGCGTCCTGAAAAACTTCCGGCCCTGGTATCGTCTGGATTGGCTGACTGACCGTATTTTGCACCGCGAATGATGAGCCGTCGCTTCTACGCCTTTCTGCTCTGGCTGCTCAGCCCTGTTATCCTGGGTTTTACCCTCTGGCGGGCCTGGCGACGACCTGCCTACCGGGAGCGCTGGTGGGAGCGTTTCGGCTGGGGGCCGCGCCGTTCGGATCGGCCTATCTGGATTCATGCGGTGAGTGTGGGGGAGACCATCGCGGCAATTCCCCTGGTGCGGGCTTTGCAGGCACGTTATCCGGAGGTGCCCATTCTGATGACCAGCACAACGCCGACAGGAGCTGCCGTAGTCCGCCAGCGCCTGGGTAAGGAAGTGCTGCAGCATTACCTGCCTTACGACCTATCCGCAGCAGTCACGCGCTTTTTGCGCCGCCAGCGGCCGCGCCTGGGGATTATCATGGAGACGGAGATCTGGCCCAATCTCTGTCATGCAGCCAGCCGCGAGGGCGTGCCCCTGATGCTGGCCAATGCCCGGCTTTCGCAGCGCTCGCTTCGGGGTTACGCCCGTTTCCGGACGCTCTTTGCCCCCGCATTGGCCAGTATGAGCGCTGTTGCGGCCCAGAGTTCGGAGGATGCGGCGGCTTTTCGCCGCTTGGGGGCAGAGCATGTGGTGGTGACCGGTAATATCAAATATGACCTGCCGGAACCCGTCGCCGCGCGGGAGCGGGGGCGTCAGTGGCGGCAGCGTTTCGCTGGGCGACCGGTCTGGGTATTCGCTTCTACGCATGCTGGTGAGGAGCAGATGGCGCTGGCGGCGCTGGAAGACTTGCAGCGCCAATGGCCGGATCTGCTGCTGGTGCTGATTCCCCGCCATCCTTCGCGGCGACTGGAGGTGATGGCAAGGATGCAGGCAAAGGGGGTGTCCTTTGCCTTGCGCTCGCGTGCCGAGGACGTGGGGGGGCGCGCGGTTTTTCTGATAGATACACTGGGCGAGGTGATGGACTTCTACGCGGCGGCAGATGTGGTGACCATCGGTGGCAGTTTTGTGCCGGCAGGGGGGCATAATCCCTTGGAAGCTGCCGCTCTGGCCCGCCCGGTTAGCTTCGGCCCGTATATGGATAATTTTAAGGGCATCACCCAGGATTTACTGGCGGCTAACGCTGCGGTTCAGGTTGTGGATGTCGAGGCCCTGGTCGCGCAGTTGGGGGCGTGGTTGGCTACGCAGGAGCCAGCGACAGAGATGGGCGACCGGGCCCTGGCGTTTCTGCAACAGCAGCGTGGCGCGCTGGGGCGTACTCTTTCCCTGCTAGATCATATCGTTCCGTAAGCATTTTAATAGGGGTAGTCCCAGCCTTCCGGCTGATCTTTGAAACGACGGTGAACCCACCAGTACTGTTCTGGGGCTTTACGGATAGCGGTCTCCAGTGCGAGATTCATCGCTGTGGCATCCGCCTCCGCATTGCCGCTCGGGAAGGATTCCGGCATGGGCACGATCTCGATACGAAAACCCTCAGCACCTGATAGCCGGTAGGCAAAGAGTCCGAACACCGGACTTCCGCGGCGCGCTGCCAGTCGACCCAGCACCGGTGTCGTGCAGGCAGGACGGCCAAAGAAAGGGGCATAATCCCCTTCGCGCGGATCGACGTTCTGATCCGGAAGTATACCGACCACTTTTCCTTGCTGCAGCGCGTGGAGCAGGGGGCGGACACCACCCTTCTTGGGAACCAGCTGCGCACCGCTGCGCCCGCGTCCGGCCACCATCTGCGCGTTGACAGCCGGATTGTCGGTTTCCATGTAGAGTACGGTTACCGGCCAGCGTTGCCCGATATAGAGCACTGCGGCTTCCCAGGCCCCCAGGTGCGCAGTAAAGAAAATAACCCCATGTCCCTTGGCTAAAGCGGCGTCCACCAGATCGTCCCCACGCACTTCGCGGATCAGGCCGAGGGCGCGGGGCAAGGGCCAGTACCACAGTGGTCCCAACTCCAGGGCCGCCTGGCCCAGTGCCCGGAAATGCGCGCGCCGCAAGGTATGCCGCTGAGCCAGGCCCATCATGGGGAAAGCAATGGCGAGGTTGGCGTCCACCACCTTGCGCGCCCGTGTCATACTGAGCCGCACCAAATCACCGAGCATTGCGCCCAGAGCCGCCCGCCAACGCCGCGGCAAGTAACCTGCCCCGCGCAGAATGCCCGCCGCCAGCGAGGCCACTGCCTTTTGTCGCAGATTTCCCGGTACCTCAGCCACTTTCCCCTGGCCTCCTCCATTTTGTGGCAGATATTGTAGGATAAGGCGGAGCGTTCGGATACCCATTGTTCACATGCTATTGCCCGCGAAGAGGCTCCCGGACTACCGGTGCAGCGCCTGCCGCAGGCGGTTCAGGCCTTCCTCCAGCACGCTCCGGGGTGCAGCGAAATTCAGTCGCACAAAACCCTCGCCGCCCGGCCCGAAACTGGGGCCGGGATTGAGACCGAGACCTGCCTGCAGCAGACGCCGCGCCAGCACGGCGTCTGCACCGTAAGGATGCACATCCAGCCAGGCCAGATAGCCGAATTCCGGAAAATGGTAGCCGACTTCGGGTAATTTTTCGGCCAGAAAATCGGCGATGAAGCGGGCATTATTGCTCAGATGCTGACGTAATGCGGCCTGCCACTCTGTACCGTAGCGCCAGGCGCTGGTCATGGCGGTCAAGGCGAAGAGGTTGG
>JAAOMR010000196.1 GCA_018853935.1 Acidithiobacillus ferrivorans | reverse complement strand
CTGGCCCCGGATACCCGCATTCACATGCGCACGCTGCGCAAGCTGCGCGATTTGGGCGTGCTGGTGCTGATGGATTTATCGGAGTCTACCAACGATAAGGTCTACGGTTCGGAGGACACGATCCTTCAGCTCACCCGGGATGCGACCGCCTTACTCGCCGACGCTATGAACCGTATTGGCGATCCTTTCGCTATTCACGGATTTCATTCCGACGGGCGGCATGATGTGGCATATTACCGCTTTAAGGACTTTGATGAGGCATATGGTGACGAGGCCATGGGGCGCATTGCGGGCATGACGGGTAAGTTCTCGACCCGTATGGGAGCGGCGCTGCGGCATGCCGGGCACTATCTCCGTCAGCAGCGGCAGAGTAAAAAGCTGCTGCTGGTCATCACCGACGGTGAACCGGCGGACATCGATGTGCGCGATCCGCAATATCTGCGCTACGACGCCAAGCGTGCGGTGGAGGAGTTGCAGCGGGACGGGGTGATTACCTATTGCCTCAGTCTGGATCCCCACGCCGACGAGTATGTGTCGCGGATTTTCGGGGCGCGCAATTATCAGGTAATTGATCATGTCGAGCGTCTGCCGGAACGTTTGCCCATGCTCTATGCCGGCCTGACCCAGTAGCTTTGCAAACGGGGAGGTGCCAGCGTTGGCTGGTTGAGTTGTTATTGCTGGTATTGTTGCTGGTCGGGGTTTATGTTTTTACCCAATGGCGTGGATCCGCGGCCACTCCGCCCAAGCAATTGCCGGTCCTGGTTCTGCAAAGCCCAAGCGGGCAATGGCTGGATTATCAGCCGCGCAGTGGCGAGGTGACGCTGATCAATTTTTGGTCACCAGATTGCCCGCCTTGTGTGGCCGAGATTCCTGTTCTGAATGGGCTGCAAAAGTGGCTGGGTGGTGCGCACTTTACGGTGCTGGGTGTGGCGGTCGCGGGGAACGCGCCTATAGTTGTGGCTCAGGCTAAATCCCGGTACGGCATCATCTATCCTGTCTATGTAGACAGTTCCGGAGGGGTTTCCCGGCTGCTGGGAGGGGTAACGCTGACGCCCACTTCTCTCCTGGTGAACGGGCAAGGCCGCATCGTTGGCCGCTACGTTGGTGCGATTTCCTTACCCGTCATCCTCTGGCACTTGCTCAGGATGCAGTTGTAGATTTCAGGGCCTGCTCTCTTCGGGCTTCCGGGTGCGCACCAGCATTGGGGCAGCGGCTCGCACCATGGCCTTATTGCTGCGATGTTGGCTCGCCTCCACCGGGCAGGCGGGTCTGCGATGATGGTGCGCATACAGCAGTTCCCAATCACGGCGGGCTTCAGCAGGTTTGGCGCGTGCCAAGGCCAGCATCCCAAAACCATCGTCATCCCAGCCGCAGTCGCTGAGCACGGCTTCGGGCCAGCGCTGCATATAGGCATCGCGCATGATCTTTTTGCCCAGTTCGGCCAGATCCTCCGCGACTCCCAGCGCCACTGCCCGCGTTTTCCATTCGTCCCATTCGAACAGCATTTCTTCCGAACCTATCATGTGACACTCTCCCGCAGTTATCGTGATGATCGGCGTCCCTGTTTTTTATGGGTACAGTCGTTTAGGTGTAGTTCGGGATTATGGTGGTGTCAAGGATGTTTTTCGGTATTCTGCACTTTGCAAGCTTATGCCGGGGTCGCCGGACTGACGGCCATATGCTAGTTTATACAGGCGATGTCTGCATTTTTGTGAACAGGATTGTGCTGAGGAGCCAACAAAATGATACGCAGTATGACCGGGTTTGCCCGCTGTGAAAGTCATGGAGCCTGGGGCACGCTGGCCTGGGAGCTGCGCACCGTAAATCATCGTTTTCTTGATGTTGGTCTGCGCCTGCCCGAGGGCTTGGGCGCCCTCGAAATAGCGGTACGGGCACGCTTGCAAAAAACGCTGGTGCGCGGCCGGGTGGATGCCTGGCTGCGTTTTCAGCCTGTGGCGGGCGGATCGTTGCGCCTTAACACGGCACTGGCGACGGAACTGTACGGGCTCCATGCGGAGCTGACGGACATCTGGGAGCTGGGTGAGACCGCGTTTAATCCATGGGATGCGCTGCGCTGGCCGGGTCTGGTGCAGGCGTCCGGCACGGATATGGATACGGAGATGCTGGAGGCAGAAGTGTTGGTGCTGCTGGACCGGGCGTTGACCGAGTTGCAGGGGGCTCGCGAGCGGGAGGGCGCGGCTTTGGCGCAACTGTTGCTGAGCCGTGTGGAGGCGATTGCCGAACAGACTGCAGCTTTGCGCACCCATTTGCCTGAGCTGGAAAAGGCGCTGCGCGAACGCTTGCAGGCGCGCCTGCAAGAACTGGCGCAGCAGGTGGATGCGGGGCGTTGGGAGCAGGAGTTGCTCTTTTATCTGCAGCGTCAGGACGTAGCGGAAGAGCTGGACCGTCTGGATACCCATCTGAGCGAATTGCGGCGCATCTTGCAGCGGCGTGAGGCAGTGGGCAGGCGTCTGGATTTTCTCATGCAGGAGCTCAATCGGGAGGCCAATACCCTCGCTTCCAAGGCTGGAGACAGCCAGGTGACTTTTGCCTCGGTAGAGCTGAAAGTGCTCATCGAACAGATGCGGGAGCAGGTACAGAATGTGGAGTGAAAGCCAATGACGGGTGGAGCAGAACGCGGTATCCTGTGGATTATTTCGGCACCCAGCGGGGCGGGAAAGACCAGTCTGGCGCGGGCGTTGGTAGCGGCGACTCCGCAATTGCGGACCTCCGTCTCTTACACCACCCGGCCCCCGCGGCCAGGTGAGGTTGAGGGAACGGACTATCACTTCGTTCCCACGGAAGCCTTCACGGCCATGGCGGAACGCGGTGAGTTTCTGGAGTCCGCCAGGGTGCATGGCAATGGTTATGGCACCAGTGAACCTTGGGTGAAGAGCCAGTTGTTCGCTGGGACGGACTGTCTGCTGGAAATCGACTGGCAAGGTGCGCGGCAGGTGCGGGAAAGATTGCCGGGGCAGGCAGTCAGTATTTTTATCTTGCCGCCCTCGGTCGCCGCCTTGGCGGAACGTTTGCGCGGCCGTGGCCAGGATTCAGAGACGGTTATCGCGCGCAGGCTGGCGGCAGCACGTGAAGAGCTGTTGCATTATGACGAGTTTGATTATCTGGTGGTGAATGACCACTTCCAGGATGCGTTGGCCGACTTGCAGAGCATTGTCCATGCCGAGCATTTGCGGCGGGGTTATCAGGAGTATGCACAGCATCAACGATTAAAGAATCTTCTCGGTATGAGTGGTTAATTTTGATAAAAAGGTGAATAGACGATGGCACGAGTAACAGTAGAAGATTGTCTGGATCATGTGGATAATCGTTTTGAGTTAACGTTGGTAGCGGCGCGGCGCGCGCGGCAATTGGCTTCCGGCGCGATTCCGGCGGTGGAACCAGGGCGCGACAAGAATACGGTGATTGCATTGCGCGAAGTGGCAGCGGGCAAAGTGAGCCGGACAATTCTGGATGAGCAGATGCCGCCACCGTTACCCAACTTCCCCGGTGCAGCGAACCGCGAAGCGGCTGGAGTTGAGGATGTCGCTGGCGAGTGAAAGCGAGCTAGGCGCAACAGTGCCGAGACTGCCGCTGGCAATGGCGGTGGGCGAAGTGCTGCGGCTGTCGCCGGTCCCTCCGGCCTTGGAGGATCCTTGCGCGCCGCTGCGCGCGTTACTCCAGCAATACATGACGCCCGAAGAGGTGGCGCGCGCGCGTGAAGCCTACGAGTTGGCGGCTATCGCGCACGGCGCACAAACCCGGCGTAGTGGTGAGCCTTATATTCATCATCCGGTGGCGGTTGCTTGCATTCTCGCCGAACTGCAGCTGGATATTTTTACCATCCAAGCCGCCTTGCTCCATGATGTGATTGAAGATTGCAGTATCAGTAAGGAAAACATCGTCGAGCGCTTCGGGCCAGAGGTGGCGGAGATGGTGGATGGCGTCAGCAAGCTCGGGCAGGTGCGTTTTGAAACCCGTGAAGAGGCGCAGGCAGAGAACTTTCGCAAGATGTTCCTGGCTATGTCCCGGGATATTCGGGTGGTACTGATCAAGCTGGCCGATCGCCTGCACAATATGCGTACCATGGGCGTGATGACGTCGGAGAAGCGGCGGCGCATTTCTCGGGAAACCCTCGATATCTACGCGCCCATTGCGCAACGCCTGGGTATTCATGCCATTCGCATTGAGTTAGAGGAGTTGGCCTTCTCCCACCTCTATCCCAAGCGTTGGCACACCCTCAATGAGGCGATCAAGGCGAGCCGCGGCAACCGTAAGGAAGGGGTGCAAACCATTCAGCGCGCCCTGGAGGACCGTCTGCGTCAGGAGGGTTTCGTGGCGCAGGTCTGCGGTCGTGAGAAGCACGTCTACAGTATTTACAGCAAAATGCAGAAGAAGGGTATGCCCTTCGGGGCCATCCACGATCTTCACGCTTTCCGAGTCGTTGTCGCGGATGTGGATACCTGTTATCGCGTTTTGGGCTTAATCCATAGTCTGTATCGACCGATACCTGGACGCTTCAAAGACTATATTGCCATTCCCAAATCTAACGGATATCAGTCCCTGCATACCGTGTTGTTGGGTCCCTTTGGCCACCCGGTAGAGGTCCAGATCCGCACGGAGGATATGCACCGAGTAGCAGAGGCGGGAGTGGCGGCACATTGGCTTTACAAAACGGGCACCAGTAACGCGCATGCCGAAACCCAGTCGCGCGCCTGGTTGCAGCGCTTGCTGGAACTGCAGATGCAGGGTGGAGACTCCAAGGAGTTTCTGGAGAGCGTTAAGCTTGATCTGTTTCCTGATGAGGTTTATGTATTTACCCCCAAGGGTAAGATTCTTAACCTGCCACGCGGCGCGACGGCGGTGGATTTTGCCTACGCAGTGCACACGGATATCGGTGACCAGGCGGTGGCTGCCAAGGTGAACGATATGTATGTACCGTTGCGTAGTCCGCTGAATAATGGGGAGAAGGTGGAGATTGTCACCGCCGCCTCGGCGCATCCGCAGCCCGGCTGGCTGGATGTGGTGGTGACTGCCAAAGCGCGCAGTCGTGTACGTGCTTACCTGAAGACTATGCAGTGCGGCGATGCGGAGTTACTGGGCCGCAATTTGCTAGAGAAGGCGATGCACAATCTGGGGGCGAATTTCCAACTGGTTGAAGCAGCGGACTTCCGGCGAGTACTGACAACCTTTAATGTTCAGAGCGAAGGACAATTGTTTGCCGCCATTGGTATGGGAGAGGTGTTTCCGCTGGTCGTGGCACACAAACTGTTGCCGGAGGAAGAAGATCGTGGGCGACTGGTGCAAACAGCGCGCCGTTTGGGGCAGGCGGTGAGTCAGTTGTTACCGAGCCGCCTCAACCGTGAGGGGGCCACGAAAAAGCCGCTGCTGATTCGGGGGACAGAGGGGATGCCGGTGACGCTGGCACGCTGCTGCCGACCTATTCCCGGTGATCCTATTTTGGGTTTTATCAGTGCTGGCAAAGGTGTGGTGGTGCATACCCACGATTGCCACAACATCCGCGAGTGGCGTAAGCGCCGCGACCGTTGGGTGGATGTGCAGTGGGACCCAGAAGCCCCCCAGGGTGAGTTTCCAGTAACGATCCGGGTGGTGGCGGAGAGTGCGCGTGGCGTGCTGGCCCGTATCGCCACCCTGATTTCCGATGAAGATTCCAATATTGATCATGTGGACATCGAGCCCCAGGATGGACTCTACACGGGCATCACCTTTACCATACAGGCGCACCATCGTGATCACCTGGCTAAAATCATGCGGAGTTTGCGTAGCCTGCCGATGGTATCCCGGGTACAGCGGGTCAAAGGCTAACAAGGAGTTTGTCTATGCCAGTTCCAGTTCAGAGTAATTCAGCACCTCAGGCCATCGGGGCTTACAGTCAGGGTATGGTGCATGACGGCCTGCTTTATCTCTCGGGCCAGATTCCTCTGGACCCCGTCAGTGGTCGTATGGTAGAGGGCGACTTCGCCCTGCAGATTCGGCAGGTGCTGGATAATCTGCAGGCGGTTTGCGCGGCGGCGGGCGGACGTTTGCAAAATGCCATCAAATTGCAGGTGTACCTTACGGATCTCGGGCACTTCGCGCAGGTGAATCAAGCCATGGAGGCGGAGTTCGCGTCACCCTATCCGGCACGGGCCGTGGTGCAGGTGGCGGCACTACCGCGCGGCGCGCAAGTAGAAATCGACGGTATCGTTGCCTTGGGTGAGGCGGACTGATATGGAGCGCGCGGAACTGCTTACCCAGCCCATGCATGTGCTGTTGCAGGCACATCCGGTGTTGGTCGCGCTGCTGGAAGAGCGCGGTATTCACTGCGGGGAATGCTTTGTCGCTGATCGGGAGACCCTGGCGGGGGTGGCCATCATGCATCATATCGATCCGGATGAACTCCTCGCGGAATGGGCACGTCGCGAGGCCCTGTCGCGCACCGACTAGTATGGCGGTAGCGAAGACGGGGCTATATCTGCAGAGTTCCGTCTCGGCATTGCGCGGGGTTGGCCCCGCGCTGGTCCAGCGCCTGCAGCGCATGGACCTGTGGCGGGTGCAGGATATCCTGTTTCATCTACCCAGTCGTTATCAGGATCGCCGCCTCATATCCCCTATGGCGGCCTTGCAGCCCGGTCAGGAGTGTGCCGTACTGGGTGAAATTGTCAGTATCCATCACCAGCGCGGGCGACGTGAACAATGGCTGGTGACCTTGAGTGATGGCAGTGGGTGTCTGCAAATACGGCTTTTTCACATGGTAGCGGCCCTGCGTGGGCAATGGCAGGTCGGGCGGCAGCTCTGGTGTTTCGGAGATTTGCGGGGTGGCTTTCACGGCCTCGAAATGGTGCATCCGGAATGGCAGATGGCCGATGTCCCGCAATTTCAGGCCCCACGTCATCTCACCCCCTTTTATCCCAGTAGTGAAGGCATTACCCAGGCGCAATGGCGGCGCTGGGTGGCGCAAGCCCTGACTTTGCTTGACCAGCTTCCGGACTACCTTGAAGATCGTTTGCCTCCGCACTGGCCCAGTCTGCGCGAAGGTTTGCGTCTGCTCCATGAATGTGCGGATGACATTCCCTCCCCGCAGCATCCCGCCGGGCAGCGGCTGGCGTTGGAGGAGCTGCTGGCAAATCATTTGGCGGTGCGCCGGACGCGGCAGTCGGGGGCGATGCAAAATGCCCCTTGTCTGCACAGCGACGGGCAGTTGTGGCAGCGTTTCCTGGCGCAATTGCCTTTCGTGCTGACGGGAGCGCAGGAGCGGGTGATTGCGGAGATTAATGCCGACTTGGCGCGCCATCGGCCCATGCGCCGCTTATTGCAAGGGGATGTGGGTTCCGGTAAGACTCTGGTCGCAGCGGCGGCAGCGCTGACCGCCCTAGAGGCAGGGTATCAGGTGGCACTGATGGCACCGACTGAGATTCTCGCAGAACAGTTATATACGCGCTTCCGGCAGTGGTTAAAACCCTTGGACTGGGAGGTGGGCTATCTGGTGGGTAGCCGCCCGCCGCGCGCGCGCCGCGAGACACTGGAAGCCCTGGCCAGTGGCAGGCTTGGGCTGGTGACGGGGACGCAGGCCCTGTTTCAGGAGGGGGTGGAGTTCTCTCGTCTTGGGCTGGTCATTATTGACGAACAGCACCGCTTTGGCGTGGAGCAGCGCCGTCAGTTGCTGGAGAAGGGCGCCATGCCCCACCTGCTGGTGATGACCGCCACGCCGATTCCGCGGACTCTGGCGATGACGGTGCATGCGGATCTGGAGGTATCGGTCATTGATGCGCTGCCGCCAGGGCGTACCCCCGTGGAAACCCTGGTGATGCCTGACAGTCGGCGGCCCGAACTGATCGGGCGGATGCAACACATGCTGGAGGAGGGGCGGCAAATCTATTGGGTTTGTCCGCTGATTGAGGAATCGGAAATCCTCGAATTGCAGGCGGCAGAGGCAAGTTTTGCAGATTTGCAAAGCACCCTGCCCGGTGTGGCTATCGGGCTAATACACGGACGAATGCGCGCTGCAGATAAGGCGGAGGTGATGGCGGCCTTTCAGTCAGGTGCTGTACGCATTTTGGTGGCGACGACGGTGATTGAGGTAGGGGTGGATGTCCCCAACGCCAGTCTCATGGTCGTCGAAGATGCGGAGCGCCTGGGCTTGGCGCAACTGCACCAGCTCCGCGGGCGGGTGGGGCGGGGAGCGCAGCAGAGCAGCTGTATCCTGCTGTATCATCCACCCCTGAGTAGCAAGGCACGCGAGCGTTTACGGGTAATGCGCGCAACCCATGACGGTTTTGTCATTGCGCGCAAGGACCTTGAACTGCGCGGACCGGGCGAGTATCTCGGCACGCGGCAGACGGGCATCCTGCAGATGCGTGTCGCCGACATCCTGCGTGACGAGGCCTTACTGGCCCTCGTGCCCGCCTTGGCGGATCAGTTGCTGCGGGAAGATCCCGATGCGGCGCAGGCTATCGTGCAACGCTGGCTGGGGAACCGACTGGATTACGGGCAGGTGGGTTAGCGGGAATCTGTCCGAAGATCATGGACCTCGCGCTCAGACTTCCGGTATATTATGAACTCGTGTGAGTGGGGACATTTGGGAGAGCAGGGTGATACGCAAATTCAAGGGATGGGGGCTGTTGGGGGTTATACCGGGTGCTCTGGGATTGGCGGGTTGCGCGACGACACATCTGTCCTCTGCGCCAGTACACTCGGTGGCCTACTATGCCGCACAAATTC
>JAAOMR010000195.1 GCA_018853935.1 Acidithiobacillus ferrivorans | reverse complement strand
CAGACGTGTCGCCCAGAAACGATCGCCAGCATAGACGCGATGCATATAGCGTCCCAGAGGCAAGGCCAGCAGAATGGTCAACAACAGAACTGCGGCTGTCAGTATGATGGTGGATATCATAGGAACCGCTCCGGATTGATCAGAAATACCAAAAGATAGATGAAGAGCATTGCCCCCAAACCGAGGCCTATCCACACAAAGGCGTTCATTTTATATTCCTCAAGCGATCCAGCAACTCAACGATCCCCATAGATGCCAAGAAAAAAACAACTATAATCAATAAGTAAACAAATTCCATGCCAACCTCCTTCGCGAGCGCAGGCCCACACCCCGCACACCATCATAATGTAGCCGTGTGCAACACTAGCAAGCATCCATCTATAAATTCCATATAAAACCTATATAAAACGTATATAAATTCGTGATTGTTCAGCCCAATGCTGGATTCACCGCACCGACGCTCCCCGCTGCGGAGCACACAGCGGGGGTGGATCCATATGATTCCTCAATGAGCCAGCGTGTTGAGGGGCATCAGTTGTTCTGCAATTGGACCCAGCGCCAGTGCCGGAAAGAAATTGAGCGCGCCGATCAGAAGGACGACACCGACCAGCAGACCGATGAAGATTGGGGTATGGGTCGTCAAGGTGCCGGCACCAACGGGAATCGTCTTTTTGCCCGCCAGCGAACCCGCCAGTGCCAGCAGCGCCAGATAGGGCCAATAGCGGCCGAAGAGCATGACGATCCCGGTGATGATGTTGTAAAAGGTCGTATCACTGCTCAATCCACCAAAGGCGCTGCCATTATTGTTGGCGGGACTGGTAATGGCATAGAGGATCTCGCTGAAACCATGCG
>JAAOMR010000194.1 GCA_018853935.1 Acidithiobacillus ferrivorans | reverse complement strand
GCGGATTGGCAGTTTTCATATTGGCCTGTGATCGTTCTTCGTAATACCGGTGGATCTCCCCGTAGTACTGGCTCTCGAAGCATTCGGTGAAGCGCTGCAGAAACTCCAGGACCGTGACGGCGGCCTCGTCGGAGAGCGGCGGCATGGGCACCTGGTCGTTGCAGGGGTAAGAGATCATGACGGCCTCCTCAGCGTGCGGCTTTGCGCCGGGCGGGTTGCTGGGCGGGGCCGTAGAGTTCGAGGAACAGCTTCTCGTCCAGTTGATCCAGTTGGCGTTGGGTGGCGGCCGCAAGGATTTCGGTCGCCATTTGGGTGAGCACCCGGTAATTGCCCATGGCATGATCACAGAGGGTCTGGCAGAGGCCTGCCGTCATCAGTCCGGCGTTACCGGCTTCGGCCATCAGGTGTTCCAGGCAGCCGAGAAGTTCATCGCGGCTGGCAGACTCGGTGTGCAGACGGACCCGGATGCGACTGCCCAGCGGGACCAGTTCTTCCCGGCGCAGTTTTTCGGTGAGCCGGGCATCCCCGGCGAGGATGACACTGAGCAGGCTCTGGGAATCGAAACGGGCGCTGGACAGCAGGCGCAGTTCGCAGAGCACCGGGGCATTCATCTCCTGGGCTTCGTCGATGAGCAGCACCGGGCGGCGGCGGGTGGCATCCAGATGGGTGAGCCAGCGCTCGCGCAGGGCCTTGAAGCCGCCCCAGCGGTTACTGGGTTTGAGGGAGACGGCAAAGATATCTCCCAGTTCCCGGTAAAAGTCCGCGAGATTGCTCTGCGGGTGATGGATGGCGCCGACGGTCAGGTCTGGCAACCGGGACAGGCGCTCCGCCAGCAAGCGCAGGATCACGCTCTTGCCGGTGCCGGGATCGCCCTGGATCAGGGCGAAGCCCCCCTCCCGGACCAGAGCATGTTCTACCCGCCAGCAGAAGTCCTCGACTTTGGGCGGGACACTGACCGCCGCAATGGGCAGATCGGCAGAGAAGGGATTCCACTTGAGCCCGTAGAGGGCCAGTAAAGTTTGACTCATGATTTACTCCTTGGGCAGATAGCGGGCGGGAATGCCGGTGGCGGCATATTCAGCGAGCAGTTGGCGCATCAGCGGGGCCATACCAGAAGCCGGTAAAGGGCTGAGGTCCGGTGCCGGGTTCAGGGTTCGGCGCGCCCCGTCGGCATGGGCGGTTTTGTCCAGCGGGTGGATCGGGCAGAGAACGGTACCGGTACGCGGTTCCACCAGATCGACCTGGATCAGATCCCAGCGGGCATAGCGCAGGGTGACCTCTGGCAGCGTGCGATAGCGGGCAGGAATCTCGAAGCGCTTACCGTCCAGACTCACCGTGCCGTCCGAGCGCCGTTGCCGCCGCTGTACTTCGATGCGGAAGGCACGAGACAACTCGGTGACGGAGGGGCACTCCCGGGCGACACTGGGGCCTTCCAGATAACGGGCCAGCGGGGTGGTGCCGATCTCGCTGTGCCGGCTGCGATGATATTCCCGCTCTACCCAGGCCTGCGTCGCCCGGTTCAGTGCCCCCAGAGTAAGCCCTTCCTCTCCCTCCAGCATGGGCAGCAGGCGGCCTTCGATCTGGCCCCAGAAGCACTCTTGCTTCCCATTTTGGTGTGGGCTATAAGGCAGTGTCGTCTGATGCAGCACCCCCAGCATGGCCAGCCCGTTGGTCGTTTCCTCGGCCACCATGGCGGCGCCATTGTCGGTCATCAGCGCCCGTGGCCGGCCGCGCTTCATGAAGGCCTGGCAGAGGCCGTGGATGAGGCTCTCGGCGGTTTCGTCCAGATACCATTGCAGGTGGCAGAGCAGCCGCGAGTGATCGTCGATGATCCCCAGCAGCATGGGCGTCTCCCAGGTGCCGGCGCGGGTCAGTACCTTGCGGGAGCCGTGATGGAAATCCAGATGCCAGAGGGCGGCGGTGTGCTCTACCTCATAGCTGCGCACTTCCAGCCGTTCCAGCCGTTCCAGGCGATCACGGGCGGCGATCGCGCCGGCGGTGGCGCGTTTCGGCCGCGACTGCCGGAACAGGCCATGTGCCTTGAGATAGCGGCGGATTGTCGGGTAGGACGGAAGCGTCACATCCTGCCCCTGCAGAGCAGCCTGCAGATTGTCGTAGTGCAACTGGGCCGTCCAGCCCGGATGCTCCCGATATTGGATGGTCAGCGTCTCGATCACCAGCGGCGTCAGACTCGGGAACTGGCCGACGTTACTGCGTAACCGATTGCGCAAAGTAATCACCGGATTCACAGCGGCACGCACTGTGTAATACCAACGCTCCAGGGTGGAGAATCCAAATTGGACCGGTTCACCGGTGAGCGGATGACGCCAAGTCCGGGCGGCCAGCGCCTCCAGGGCCGGGGCCAGTTCCCCTGGGGCCGGTGGCGCCGCCAGCAAGGGGCCGTAAGCGTTTAGGCAACCCACCTTCCCAAACTTTCTGACCTGACCGATCCTGATCCGCGTTCAGCGAGGAGGGGTGGATATGACGAAGAACGAGAAGGCCGCTTATTGGCGGCAACAAGTAGA
>JAAOMR010000193.1 GCA_018853935.1 Acidithiobacillus ferrivorans | reverse complement strand
TTCAATCTGTTACGGCCCCCTTACTGGCCGAGGAAACCAATTTGGCGTACTTCGCCAATACGCCGCGCGCGTGGCGCGGTTCGGGTGCTTGCCAGACGGCGCGGCGGCGTTCTATTTCTTCATCAGACACATTGAGTTGCAGCAAACGCTGTTCGGGATCTATAGTCACCGAGTCGCCCTCGATGACGAGGGCAATCGTGCCCCCCACTGCAGCTTCCGGCGCGACATGACCGACCACCATGCCATATGTCGCCCCGGAAAAGCGACCGTCGGTAATGAGGCCGACCGAATCGCCCAGTCCTTCGCCGATGATCGCCGAGGTGGGAGACAACATTTCGCGCATGCCGGGGCCGCCCTTGGGTCCTTCGTAGCGGATGACCACGACATCGCCGGGCTTGATTTTCTGCGCCAGGATCGCTTCCATGCACGACTCCTCGGATTCAAAAACCCGTGCCGGACCAGTAATCTTGTGCGTTATAAAGCCGGTTATTTTCGCCACAGCACCTTCCGGCGCGAGATTCCCCTTCAGGATGGCAAGGTGCCCTTGGGTATAAATGGGATTGTTCCACGGGCGTATCACCTCCTGATCCGTACGCGCTTCGCTCGGCACATCCTGCAAAACTTCCGCAAGTGTCTGACC
>JAAOMR010000192.1 GCA_018853935.1 Acidithiobacillus ferrivorans | reverse complement strand
CCGCGGTCTCCCCCCCCCGCCACCGAGATCATACAACCGCTGCTTCCGCGTGAACGTATCTTTTTCAACGGATTGGGTGGATTCACGGCGGATGGACGTGAATACGTCATCAGCCTCGAGCCCGGCCAAAGTACGCCCGCCCCTTGGGTCAATGTGATTGCCAGTCCGCATATCGGCACCGTCATCAGCGAGAGCGGCGGCGCCTATACCTGGGTCGAAAACGCCCATGAATTCCGTCTGACCACATGGCACAACGATCCCCTGAGTGACAGCAGTGGCGAAGCCCTGTATATCCGCGACGAAGACACGGGGGCGTTTTGGTCCCCCTCTCCACTACCCGCCTGCGGCCAGTCCGGATATGTATGCCGCCACGGATTTGGATACACCGTTTTTGAACATTATGAGTCGGGGATCTCTTCAGAAATGACCACCTACGTCGCGATGGACGCGCCGGTGAAATTCGTGGTGGTCAAACTGCGCAACCATTCCAAACGCCTGCGTCAGCTTTCGCTGACGGGATACTGGGAACTGGTGCTCGGCGAGTGGCGTCATGCCAATATGATGCATATCGTCACTGAAAGCGATCCGCACAACGGTGCGCTGTATGCCCACAATGACTATGGCCGCGAGTGCGGGCATCGGGTCGTTTTCGTTCAGACCAGTGAACGGGAGCGTACGATCACTGGCAACCGCAGCGAGTTTATCGGCCGTAATGGTACGCTTGCCAAGCCTGCGGCACTGTACCGCAACCGTTTGTCGGGTAAAACAGGGGCAGGCCTTGATCCCTGTGCCGCCATACAAACACCGATTCATCTGGCTGAAGGCGCGGAGCGCGAGATCGTGTTTGTTTTTGGTACCGCAGCCAGCACCGACGAAGCGCAGCAATATACAGACCGCTTCGCCAGTAGAGAGCGTGCGCGGCAAGCTTTGGCAGGGGTGCGGGAATACTGGAACCGGACCTTAGGTACGATATATGTGGAAACCCCGGATCCTGCACTGAACGTACTCGCGAACGGCTGGCTGGTCTACCAGACCATCTCCAGCAGACTCTGGGGCCGCAGCGGCTATTACCAGTCGGGCGGGGCTTATGGTTTCCGCGATCAACTACAAGACAGCATGGCGCTGATTCACAGCACACCCTGGCTGGCCCGGGAGCAACTGATCCGTTGTGCAGGACGCCAATTCCGTCAGGGGGATGTCCAGCACTGGTGGCATCCGCCCCACGGCCAAGGGGTGCGCACCCATATTTCGGACGACTATCTCTGGTTACCCTATGCCACCTGTCGTTTTGTGATGGCTACCGGCGATTGTGGCGTACTCGACGAAACCATTCATTTTCTCGAAGGCCGCGAGCTGAATCCCGAGGAAGAGTCTTACTACGATCAGCCCCAGCAATCTGCCGAATCCGCCAGCCTCTATGATCATTGCGTGCGGGCGCTCAAAAACGGCTTGCGCTTTGGTGCCCATGGCTTGCCGCTGATGGGCTGTGGCGACTGGAATGACGGGATGAATCTGGTCGGTCACGAGGGTCGGGGTGAGAGCGTCTGGCTGGCCTGGTTCCTGATTCAGAATCTGCAGCAGTTTGCCGGGCTCGCGCGCAGCCGGGGGGACAGCGCTATCGTTGATCTTTGTCTGCAACAGGCCGCCGTATTACAGGAGAACGTAGAAAAAAATGCCTGGGACGGTGCCTGGTATCGGCGGGCTTATTTTGATGACGGTACGCCCCTCGGTTCTGTTACGAATGACGAATGCCAAATAGATTCCATCAGCCAGAGTTGGGCCGTCCTTTCCGGTGCGGGTGATCCCTTGCGGGCTCAACAAGCCATGGCGGCGGTGGACAAACATCTGGTGAGTCGCGATGCACAGCTTATCCGGCTGCTTAACCCACCCTTCGACCGGTCAGCCCTCGAACCCGGCTATATCAAAGGCTATGTGCCCGGTGTGCGCGAAAATGGCGGACAATATACCCATGCCGCTGTCTGGACCACCATGGCTTTTGCCCAGCTGGGTGACAAAGTGCGGGCCTGGGAATTATTCAACATGCTCAACCCTGTCCACCATGGAAGTAGCGCAGAGTCTATCGCCCGCTATAAAGTGGAACCCTACGTTATCTGCGCCGACATTTATGGCACCGCACCGCACGTTGGTCGTGGTGGCTGGACTTGGTACACCGGCGCAGCGGGCTGGATGTATCGATTAACGATCGAAACCTTGCTGGGCCTGTCGCTTGAAGTTGATCACCTGCGCATCACGCCCTGCGTCCCGGCGGACTGGAAATTCTACAAGGTCCACTACCGCTACCGCGACACGCTGTATCATATCACCGTCCATGCTGATAGCACCGCATCAGCGCGGGTAGTGCGCATTACCCTGGATGACACTGAATTGCCGCAAGACAGGATTCCGCTCATGGATGACCGCCGCGAGCACAATGTCGATGTCTACCTCGACTAAATAAATGTTTGGGAAACTTATCGTCATCAGCTTTAGGAGGAACGGTGTACCATGATTGCATTTTTTTGGACTTGCTGTTCGTAATCTAATAAGCCGGGCGATACGTTCGTTAGCAAGGATGGCTGCGACGTTCTCCATGTTTCAATCCACGCCCGGTTTATAAGCCGGGCGATACGGCAAGAGACTATATGTAGCGTGGGTTACATATGTTTCAATCCACGCCCGGTTTATAAGCCGGGCGATACTTGATCGGGCCTTCCTTGCTGCGCTCCGTGACCCTGTTTCAATCCACGCCCGGTTTATAAGCCGGGCGATACGGATGAGAGGGCGGGTTACGGCTTTGACGACGCGGTTTCAATCCACGCCCGGTTTATAAGCCGGGCGATACCAGACCGAGTTTATCCACGTCGCGAGTACCACTCAGTTTCAATCCACGCCCGGTTTATAAGCCGGGCGATACCCGGCACTACCCGGAGCACGCGGGGCAGTTTGCGGTTTCAATCCACGCCCGGTTTATAAGCCGGGCGATACCGATAGACCAGGTTCTTGCGATAAACCCCGTTTGCGTTTCAATCCACGCCCGGTTTATAAGCCGGGCGATACGTTGACCGTACTGGCCGATGCCTACCTGGGGCGTGTTTCAATCCACGCCCGGTTTATAAGCCGGGCGATACCAGCTTGTGCTACCGGCCCGAACTCGGCACAAGCGTTTCAATCCACGCCCGGTTTATAAGCCGGGCGATACACTATGGTGCAAGGGTGAATCCGTATGCATCACTGGTTTCAATCCACGCCCGGTTTATAAGCCGGGCGATACCGTCGACCGGCTGGAGAATGCCCAGCCACGCTGTGTTTCAATCCACGCCCGGTTTATAAGCCGGGCGATACATGCAACCCCATGTCCCACTGGTCTTTTTCTGCTTGTTTCAATCCACGCCCGGTTTATAAGCCGGGCGATACCAGCGACGGAAAGCTTTTGCATCAGGACGGCGAGTTTCAATCCACGCCCGGTTTATAAGCCGGGCGATACGCACCCCTACAGCCCCCACAGCAGCAGCGGGGACGTTTCAATCCACGCCCGGTTTATAAGCCGGGCGATACAAACGCGCAATATGCTGCGTCAGGTGCTCGGCAAGTTTCAATCCACGCCCGGTTTATAAGCCGGGCGATACCTGGTGTGGATCTCATCAAGCTGCACCGGGAACAGTTTCAATCCACGCCCGGTTTATAAGCCGGGCGATACGTGCCATGAATACGTTAGAGGTGGAGGAAATACTCGTTTCAATCCACGCCCGGTTTATAAGCCGGGCGATACTACCGGGAGCGGTCGCACTGGCGTAGATACGTGGGTTTCAATCCACGCCCGGTTTATAAGCCGGGCGATACAGGTGACTGTGTTCAGTGTAGCAATGTAATTATCTGTTTCAATCCACGCCCGGTTTATAAGCCGGGCGATACGTCCAGTATTGGTCATGCTAAAATACGTGTCTGACGTTTCAATCCACGCCCGGTTTATAAGCCGGGCGATACGAGACTCCTGTATTGCTTGAGGTGGTGTGGGTGGGGTTTCAATCCACGCCCGGTTTATAAGCCGGGCGATACGGTCATCTGGCTGCCAAGGCTCGGCCACTTGGCACGTTTCAATCCACGCCCGGTTTATAAGCCGGGCGATACTTCGATGAATCTGGCTGGCGGCAACGGGGGACCAGTTTCAATCCACGCCCGGTTTATAAGCCGGGCGATACTTGCGGCTCTGTTACCATTTTGGACTATAGGGCTAGTTTCAATCCACGCCCGGTTTATAAGCCGGGCGATACCAATTTCCTTATTCAATAGTAGCCCTAACCCCATGTTTCAATCCACGCCCGGTTTATAAGCCGGGCGATACGGTGGAAAGGTCGAGGGAGTGTCTGCCGTTAACGCGTTTCAATCCACGCCCGGTTTATAAGCCGGGCGATACGGGGAGATGCCGTTGTTTATGTTGGTTTTGCACATGTTTCAATCCACGCCCGGTTTATAAGCCGGGCGATACGCTACGCCGCGAGGATGTGGGCGTAATCATTGACGTTTCAATCCACGCCCGGTTTATAAGCCGGGCGATACGGAGCAAGCATACCCGAGCCATACGGTGTTGATCGTTTCAATCCACGCCCGGTTTATAAGCCGGGCGATACCTCTGCCCCAAAGTGCCACCTGTGCGGAGGTTCAGTTTCAATCCACGCCCGGTTTATAAGCCGGGCGATACAATGCGTCCAGGCCGCCAAGCGGGGTGTTAAATTGTTTCAATCCACGCCCGGTTTATAAGCCGGGCGATACTTTGTGCCGATTAGCAACGCGTTCAACCCTCCCCCGTTTCAATCCACGCCCGGTTTATAAGCCGGGCGATACCACCGGCGTTATTGATCGTCGCTGTCGCTTTGACGTTTCAATCCACGCCCGGTTTATAAGCCGGGCGATACCGGAATCGTCCGAGCGCTTGTGGATGAGGATATAGTTTCAATCCACGCCCGGTTTATAAGCCGGGCGATACGTTACTCGGGCCATCTTCTACCCCTGAACTGTGGGGTTTCAATCCACGCCCGGTTTATAAGCCGGGCGATACGGCGCGAGGGTGTCCCTGACATAATCACATCATTGTTTCAATCCACGCCCGGTTTATAAGCCGGGCGATACGGTTGTGAATCTCCGGGATGCGGGATGGGAACGGGTTTCAATCCACGCCCGGTTTATAAGCCGGGCGATACACGAACTCCAGACCACCCTCACCATGGGCAGTCAGTTTCAATCCACGCCCGGTTTATAAGCCGGGCGATACGTACAAAGTTTCAGCCTCGTGCGGATACGGGCGCGTTTCAATCCACGCCCGGTTTATAAGCCGGGCGATACTGCATTGTTGCAACACATTGTTAATGAACAGTTTTCTTTGCGTATGCCGCGAATGCCAGACAGGGCTACCAGAAAACCTATACGGACCCCAAGGATTTCTAATAAAAACGATGATAGAACAGGAAGATACGAGGCGCGCGAAAGGATGGGCTTTGAAACGCTGATCCGGGTTCGCGCATCAAACCATGAGGGGACCATTAAAGTCGATAGATCGGAAGGTTCCATATTGCTTGATACGCAGTTCGGTGGGTTCTGTGAGACGATAGAAGCGTAGATTATCCTCTTCTTCGTCTATTTCCGCCAGCAGCGTGCGCTCAAAAGCCTCGTATTGCATTTGATTGACCTGACATTCAAAAACAGATTTCTGCACGCGCTGGCCCACCCGTTCGCAGGCTTTGGCCACGCGGCGCAGACGCTTGCGCCCCGCCGCTGTTTCGGTAGAGACATCGTAAGTGACGATGATGAGCATGATTACGCCTCCTCAACGGCTCAGGTATGGCAGATACCCAGTGGTTTCCCCACGGATGGCGCGCGCCATTAACCGTGCCTGCACAAAAGGTAACAGTCCAATAGGCACCTTCTGCTCCAGGAGCGGATGGGTAATTTCTTCTTGTTTACGCTCCTGCCAGGCCGCGACCACCTTGCGTCGACCTTTATCACCCAGCAGGACAGCGCCACCCTCGCGCACTTCAAAATCCCCATCGCTGAGTTGCCCTCGGTTCACGAGTGTGAGTGCGAGCCGGTCGCAGACGGGAGCGCGAAATTCCTCCTGCAAATCCAACGCTAATGCCGCACGCCCAGGGCGGACTACATGTAAAAATCCCAGTTGCGGATCAAGACCGACGGTTTCCAGTGCGCTGCGGCAGTCGTTCATCAGCATGGAGTAAAGAAATGACAGCAAGGCATTGATCCGGTCCAATGGTGGACGCCGGGTACGCCCACCCCACTGAAACTGCTCGCGCATGGCGGGCTTGACGATGTAATTGAACGCCGAGAAATAACTGCGTGCGGCATCGCCTTCTATGCCGCGCAGCGCGTCTATGGTAGACGCTTCGGCGGCAGCACGCAGCGATGCGGCAAGGTGATTGGCAGCCCCGGTGAGCTGCTTACTGTCGTCCGCCTCTTTCGCCTCACGGGCAGCACGCAGGAGCACGGTTCTACCGTTACGGATTTTCCCGGCGACGCAGGCGCGCGCCAAGTCTCTGGTAACATCAACATCGCCCGCTCCTCGGTGCTGGGCCTGACGGAGCAGGATATTTCCTGAAACGGGTCCTTCCAGACGCGCCTTGAAGCGACCAAAACGATCCAACAAGACCAGAGACTTCCCTTCTTCCGCCAAGCGGTGCATGAGGGCAGGCGATACCATTACGTCACCAAAGCATACCAGTGTACCGATATGATGCAGCGGGACTTGCAAGCGCTTCTCATGGTCCACATCCACACGCAAGGTCGCGTTGTCTAAATGCACATAGGACAGAGGGGTCATGACGTAAAGGGTGTTTTGAATTTGCTGCATGGCGGGATCCCTCTACATCACGGACTGATTTCGTCATCCGGCGAAAACAGATATTGTTTCAGCCGGTCCATTTGGGTTTGCTGCGCCAGCATCTCCGGCTGGCAAATTTCTCGCAGTGAGCATTCCCGGCACCGCGCATCGTTTACTGGCGGTGGGAGGATGCCGGAGGCGAGCATGGCGCGAATCGCGTCGGCGGTCGCGCTGACGAGGGCGCGCAAATCCTTGGTGATGTCTACTTCACGCCGTCGGTGACTGCTGGCGTGATAAATAGCACCGTGGGGTACAGGGCGCCCGAGCATATCTTCCAGACACATAGCCTGGGCGGCAAGCTGAATATCGTCATGGATGCGGCCACGTTTACGACCATGCTTGAACTCTACGGGATATATCCGGCCGTCAGGGTGAAACTCCACCAGGTCCGCCTTGCCGATCAGACCAAGTCGATCTGACCAGAGAGGCAGTGCCCGCTCCACTCGCACGCCGCGTTTCACCTCGTATCCCGGTGTATCTACCAGATGATGCACCGCCTGCCCGCGCGCCGTATGGACGTTGTCCTCAAACTGCTGCTCCAGATGGATCAACCCGCACTGACGCGGGCAGTAAATCCAGTGCTGGAGGGCAGAGAGGGGAACGGGGTCTTCGGTGGCTTCCATGATCAGGCCCCGTCATCTCTCAAACAACACATCCAACAGCGCCTCACGACTGACGCCGCGATGTGCGGCCACTGCGTCCAGTATGGCGGCCAGCGTTCCCAGGCGCAGTGGATCATGACGGGGAACCGTAACGTGATGCTCGCCTTGTAGCGCACAGGTCAGGCGCATGTGGCTTCCGGTCTGCCGCGTGACGGTATAACCCACGCGCCCTAGTCGTCGGGCCAACTCAGTGCCGGTGAGATCACGCGGCAACCTCACGCTACCAGCACTTCTTCGCGGGTAATATGCAGGCGAATAAGGCTGGGGCACTGCGCATCCTCAAAATGGCAGTGCACGGCATCCCGCACCAGCGCATGTAACGCAGGCAGATCGTCGGCCTCGGTGAAAATGTCCGTACCAACAGCACGGGCTATAAAGCCACCTTCCGGGGCCTCTTCAACGATAAAGTGGATTTCGGACATGGTGTTTTCTCCTCATGTTTTACAAAGCAGTGTGACCCCTGATGGCATTGCGGCGTCGTTCACGAACACTTCGTAATCGGCAAAGCTGCGCGGGACATCGGCGGTGCGTGTTACATGAATACGCTCAAATAGGGTATGTGCTGGCGCATTTCCCAATTCAGAATCGTGCCGAAACACATATAAACCACGCGTAGTCATTTCGCCGCGCGCGGCGGAGCGGTCGTGCTCAAACATTTGCGTAAGTGCCTGCCAAAGTAACTCCAGATCATCCTCGTCGAAACCCGTTTGCTTGGCGAGAAAGCTGGATACGAAGCCGTGTGCGGTATAGAGCCCGTAAGGCACCGTAAATTTACGGCCCATGGTGCGGTTATCGCCGCTTTGCTTTTCAGCTTCAGCCTCGGTCGCCACCGCCATACGGGTAATGGAGTGCTCCTGCGCGATTATAGGATCGACGGATCGGGCGAAGGTCATTTGTACCGGCCCACGCACCTGCCCGCAATTGACTCCCGTGGACATGACCGCGCCAAAGGCTCGAACATCGAAGAAATTCTGACACATCCAGTCGCGGGCTTTGTTTACATCCTCACCGCCACCTTTGCGCTTTTTGTCCTTGGTCGCTTTTTTCTCAGGGACTTCGTCTGCCGCAGATTCAGCAGTCTCCACATCCAACTTCAGCGCGGAATAAGCGCGCTGGTTCTGCTGATTGAGGATGGCTTTTTCGCGCACATAAATCTCGAAGCGCTTTTCACCAGGCTGTGGATCGCGTGCCTCCTGATCGCGTGTCATAGTCACGAAATTGCGTATTTTGCGTTTGAGCGATACATCAGTCACTAGGCCGTGGCCGGTCTCGGCATCAAGGCGCGGCAGGTTTCCGGCATCCGGGTCACCATTGGGATTACCGTCTTTCACGTCAAACAGCAGCACAAAGTCGTAGCGATTACTGAGGCTCATTGGGTTTCCTCCGGGGTCTTAGGTTCTGTTTTAGCGAAAAAGGCTTGGCGTTGCTGGTAGTAACCGAGAGCGAAACGCGCCTGATCCGGAAGGGCAAGATGACGCGGCGGGAACGTATCGGCATCGAAGCCGTCCATGATCTCGCCGATAAGTCGCTCACGGGTGATGGCGAAGCCTGCTGAGAGCTTGCCGAGATGGGCCTTACTCAGACGCAGCAGGGTCGGAAATACGGCGGCAGGAGTACTGGACGCCGCACCATAATATCGGTCACGAATGGTAGCGTTGAGTTTTCCGGGGCCACCAGCGGCATCCTCCTGGATACGTTCAAGCGTAGCGAACAGCCGTCCCAACCGATAGGCGGGGTTATTGTTGGAGGGGTCGAGCATGGGCGTGAACTCCTTCTCTGCGGTTTTGCGAAAACGGATATGACGGTTGAGGCAGGCCTTGATAACAGCGGCACGCGCATAGGTCGGTTTTTGCTCTGCGCGACAACGCACTACAGCCACATTGAGCAGCATGGCCGGATAAGGCAGTCCTTCGAGAATAGCGCGCATAACTTCGCCACCAAGGTTAGGCGGGATATTGTCAGCCTTGTTCAGTAACGCCACGCCAGTGAGCAGCCGGAATAGTGACAGATGCTCAGGCTCGTAGGAGGCATGGACAACGGCCAGATCCTCGAAGTGCTGCCTGATGCGCTGCGCCAAATCAGTCGCTGTCGCGGTTTCCCAGAAGCGGATACTGATGCGCGCGGCATTGGGTGCCAGACCCAGTACATGGAAGCGCGTGCCCGGTCCGCCGACGCTGAACTGCCCTGACGCTACGGACGCGTACAGCGCCTTGATCGCATCGGTATTTTTATGAGGATTATCCTTGGGCGGATCGCCAAACAGATCGGCCATCGTGCCCTCTAGTTCGTGCGCTTCCTCGGCCCAGAACACCGTGGAGGCATCACCAACCTGGATGCGTTGACGTGAATCACGAGCCAGCAAGTGGTTGAGCGCCGTGGTGTAAGCAAACACAGCGGCCTTGCCTAGTGGGGCATTCGCGCCCTGCACTTTGCCATAGGAGCTGAAAGCATCAAGGTTGAATGAAACGATATTCGCCCCCGAAGTCTGAGCGCCCCACACCCCTTTGATCGATGGATGCAGGCGCTCGACCGCTACGGGAGCACCACTGACCAGGCACACGCCGTCCGGGGTTTCGTCGGTGTGTTCAACGCTGGCGGCCACCACGGCGGGACGTTGGCAAACCAGCCCCAGATCGCCATGCAGGCGAAAGCTTATGATCGGGTTAATAGCCTGAATGCCCGCGAAGACTGCTAAACGTGAGAACGATTCCGGGCTGAGCGTATCGAGAAAAGCCAGTACGGCGCCGATGCCTGCGTCCTCGCGCGCAGCATCTGGCAAAGCTTCAATGCGTGCGCGAAACGCAGCATGCTGTTCAGCAACACGTTCGGGGTTGTCACGCGTGTCGATGCCCAGAGCATATTCCGCCGTATCCCATAACAGGTTAGCCGCCACGCCCGAGGTTTTCTTGACACCTTGAGGCACCAGAAAATGCTGGCCGACTTTCTTCTTGCCCTCTCCGCTGCGGGTGTCGGTGATATTGATCAGTCTCCCATCCTCATCAATGTCCAGCACGAAGGGTATTTCCTTGTCTTCCAATCCAAAGCTCGGCAGGCGTTTGGATGGATCCGGGTCTATTTGCTTTCGGCGATAATAAGCATCGAGTGTTTGCAGAATCATCCTCGTACCTCCGCACTGTCCCAGTCAGGAACACGAAACACACCGTGCTCCATCTGTGCATGAAAAAAACGCGGTTGCGGATCAGCCGGATTGGAAAAATCCAGATCGTGCAGCATGAAACCCAAGTCGCGGGAATCATCGACAGGCTGGGGTTCGGTAGTTGTATCGTTAATGAGCCGGAAATGGGCTGCGAACTCGCGGGTGCCGAGATAAGGCTGATTGACGCATTGGCCCCTGGCGGCGCGGCGCTCGAACATCTCGCAATATTTCATCGCGTTGCCACTGGGATCGTGCGCAGGGAGAAACTGCAGATCGGCTTGCACCCGGTAAGCCACGTCGCGCAAGAACAATCCGGCACGCTGCTGACGCTCATCCTCAATATAAAGGGCGAGATCGCCGTGGCCATTTTTCATGGCCGTCTCTACATTGCGTGTGGATACTACGCTAGCCACTTCGTTGCGCCGCAAGTTGATCCAGCGGATGGGTTTGAGCACTTCGATCTTACGCACCTGCCAGCGGATTGCCGGTTTCCATAAAATCGCCTCGAAACAGGCACGGGCGGCGGACGGCGTCATCACGTCGTAGCTAACCCTTTCCACCTTCATTTCCGGGCGGGTGAAGCAGGCCCAAGGGCCGGAGAGTTCCAGACAAAAGGTTTTCAAGTGCTTCTCCTTTGCGTCAGATGGCCAGTATCTGAGCATGGCCGACCTTACCGTATTCTCTGATTTTGCGGTCAGCCGTGACTAGACGCAGGCCATGAATGCGGGCCGCTGCAATGAGGAAACGGTCGGCAGGATCCCCGTGTGGATTGTCGGGGAGCTGGGTGCTCTCCAATGCTGTTTCTGCGTCCAGCAGCAGCAGGTGCAAACCCGGTATACCGAGGGCGCGCCGTATCCATTCGCCGACCGGTGCAGAAAGGCTGATTTTTTCTTTGGCGCAGAGCATTCCTATCTCCCACACGCTGATGGCGGAAACGTAGAGGCGGTTACCCAGTCTGGCCTGGTCAATGACAGCCAGTACAGCAGATGGTAATTGCCTCGTGCTGCCTTCTGCGTACCAGACCCAAACGTGCGTATCGAGTAGTAAAGCGTCGCTCATTTTTTGCCATCGCCAGGTCGCAAGCCGGCGTAGAGATCATCTTCATCGCCACTTTCCGCAGACCACACCTCGTCCAGCGGAGCGACGATATCCCCATGGATCGTGACGGTGCCCTTCATATAACCAAACATGCTTTTTGGCGTTTCATCGATGATAGGAACCAATTTGACCAATGGTTTGCCGCGCTTGCTGATGACTAAGGGCTCGTGCGTTGTAGCGACTTCGTCAATCAGTTTCAGACATTTGGCTTTGAATTCGGAGGCGTTAATGTTCATGACCCACTCCATATGACCACTATAGATGGTCATATTAGACCGCTCTGTGCCGAGGAGCAAATGGCAACGAGCTGCAGCGCCTCAGGTGATGAGCAGGCCTACCTGCATCGGTTTACCCTCAGGCAACAATCCAATCTGCGCGTCGTATAGCCAATCGCTCAACTGCACGAAGAGCCCTGGCATAATTTCTTCGATATCGCCTTGCCCGAGCAGTTGCATGACTTGTGAGCGATGCAGATTGACGGTATAGCGCTGCAGTTTGCGCATGAGCCAGCGCTGCGAGCCTTCTTTGCGCAAGGTAGCCAGCCACTTATCGATGCTGCCATCCTGTCCGTCACTACCGAGGTAGCGCACAATAATGGGTGCGCTACCCTCGTCTTCAATGAGGCGGAATTTTTCAGCAGCACTACGGAAATTAACGGCCAACTCGCGACCATCCAGGGTATTTCCGGCCATACACAAGTCATCGCAAATGCGCTTTTTGTCGAGTTCGCAAGCATGATACAGGTACTGGAAATAGCTGGCGAAGCGTTCTCGCGCCAGCGGCTGTCCGGTGACGTTATACAGGACATTGCGACAGGCATTTTCACCACGACGCAACAATCCCGGTGGAGCAGGCTTGGGGGGCACAAAAACGACCACTTCGCCTTTCCCGGCTAACCGACCTTCGCGGTTGCAGCGACCCGCCGCCTGGGCAATGGAATCCAATCCGGCCAGCGCGCGATAGACCACGGGAAAATCCACGTCCACTCCCGCTTCGACCAATTGCGTACTCACCACGCGCGTGGGGATACCTGCCTGTAAGCGCATCTTGATATCAGCAATGACCTGCGAACGATGCGCACCACACATCAGTGCAGATAAATGCAGCGTGCCTTGGTCGTACTTCTGCATCTGCTCCCACAACGCGTGAGCGTCCTTACGGGTGTTGACAATAGCGAGCGCGGAATCGTATTCGGCGAGATCGCCCGCAAGCGTCGGCCAGTCGGTACTGGTGTGCCAATCGGCAGGTAAACGCACACGCACACGCTCCAATGCAGCATAGAGGGCATCAGGATCATCCATGAGTTCACGCACATCCTCCAGGCCACGCAGATTTTTGCTCGCATCAAAGTATTCGCGGGTACTCAAAGCAGGTTGGGTGGCAGTGGACAGAACGACACTCACACCGTAATGCTGCGTCAGCAGGTTAAGCACGTCGAGCATGGGTTGCAGGAATTCCGGCGGCAACAGTTGCGCTTCGTCGAGGATGACGACGCTGTCCACCAGATTGTGCAATTTGCGGCAGCGCGAGGTGCGCGCGGCAAATAGGGACTCGAAGAACTGCACATTGGTGGTGACAATAATGGGTGCGTCCCAGTTTTCACTGGCCAGGCGCGAAGCGTGGTTTTCCCGCTCGGGATCAGATTCGGCGTTGCTGTGATGTTCGATCACCGCCTCGCCGAAAATGCTGCGGAAGACATCGGCAGTCTGCTCAATAATGCTGGTATAGGGAATGACGTGAATTACCCGGCGCTTGCCGTGAATATGTGCATGTTCCAGCGCGAAAGCCATGCCCGAAAGCGTTTTGCCGCCGCCAGTGGGCACGGTGAGGGAAAACAAACCGGGAGCCAGTGCGGCTTTTTCGCGGCACTGGCGCAGTATGTCGGCGCGCAGGGCGTTGATGGAGGTGGGCGCGGCACTGGCGGCGAATTGGGCCATGTGGGCATCAAACAGCGTCGTGAGTTCAGGCAGTGTGGGCCATTGGTTACGCCGCGCAAATTTGTCCGGGTCCATGTAACGCTCGGTATCCAAGAAATCGGCATCGACCAGGGCTGAAAACAACATACGTACCCAGAGCGCGAAGCCATCTTTGCCGCCGGGAATGGTGCGCAAATCCGGTTTGAAATCACCCGTATCGAGCAATGCCGAAGGCGGGTTCGCCTCCAGAGACTCCGCCAACTCTGCACGGCTGTCAGTGCTGGTAAGGCGTACCTCCAAGTCACCGAACCAATCTGCCAGTCCGGCGTGATGTCCGGCAATAATATACGCCAACACACGCCCAACGTTGCCGAAGCGTTCCGTCGCCAGCATTGCTCCTGCAGTCGAATGCGGTGCCTTACCACCCACCTCACCCTTAATGTGCGCATCAGCCTCAAAGCCGCTGGCCTGACGGATATAGTGCTGGAAGCGCGGACGGTATTTGCCAAGATCGTGCCAACGTCCAGCCAAACGCGCCCAATCGGGGCCATAACGCTCTGCAAAACCCGTAGCCAGCGCACCCACTCCAGAGAGATGTTCAACTAGATCGTGCGGCTCCCGCCACGCGCCCTCTGAATCCCGCGCAGCATGGGCTATGGCTGAGGGGTTCACAGATTCTCTTACTCCTCATCTCCATCCTCGCCCACATGCCGTTCGCCCTTCAGGGCAATACTCAGATTCTTCAGCTTGCGATACAGGTGCGTGCGCTCCAGCCCCACCACTTCTGCCGTCCGCGCGATATTCCAGTCATTACGGGCCAGATGATATTCGAGGAAGGCACGCTCAAAACGTTCCCGAGCGCGCTTCAGGGTACCGCCAAAATCTTCCCCATCGAAATTACTGTTGGCAAGGACGAGGCGATTATCCAGACCCAGCGCGCCCTCTACTTCTTCCGCACTGACCTCCGGCCCTTCCGCCAGAATCAGCAAGCGCTCCACCAGATTCTGCAATTCGCGGACGTTGCCCGGCCAGGGATAATGGTGCAGCACATCCAGGGTTTCCGGAGCAAAGTGGCGCGCCGCCAAGCCATCGCGGGCGCCATAAAAGCGTACAAACTCTTCTATCAGCGCCGGAATATCTGCACTCCGCGCGGACAGTGGCGGCACCTTCAGGGGCAGGGCACTGAGCCGGTAGTAGAGATCGCTGCGAAACTGCCCGCTCTGCACGGCCAGTGCCAAATCCTGTGCGCTTCCGGCGATCACCCGTACATCCACGGGCACGGGCGTCGTCCCACCCACCCGGATAATGCGCCGCTCCTGCAAGGCCGAGAACAGCCGCGCCTGAGTTTCCAGGTCCATGTCGGCAATTTCATCGATGAAGAGTGTACCGCCATGGGCCACTTCCAGACGTCCACGGGTCAGTTTGCCATGATCTTCATTGCCGAAGAGCTCAATGGCGACATTGGGGCGAGCGATGGCGGCGGCCCGCAGGTCTACGAAAGGCCCCTGTGCCCGTCGGCTTTGCCGGTGCAGATAACGCGCGGCCACTTCCTTTCCGCTCCCCGGTTCGCCCAGCAGCAACGCCCATGAGTCCACCGCAGCCACCCGCTGCAACTGTTCGCGAAACTGGCGGATCGCCGGGCTCTCGCCGCTCGGCCGCTCTATCCAACCAGCCTGGGCGCGCAGATCGCGGTTCTCGCGCTGCAAACGACTGGATTCCAGTGCATGGGTAACGGTGAGCAGGGTTTTGTCCAGGGACAGTGGCTTTTCGATGAAATCATAGGCGCCCAGCTTGGTCGCCTGCACCGCCGTTTCGATGGTGGCGTGCCCGGACATCATCACCACCGGCTGCTCCAGACCCGCTTCAGCCCAGCGTCGCAGGAGGCTGACACCGTCCTCACCGGGCAGCCAGATATCGAGGAGGACGAGGTCCACCATCTGATCGCGCAACAGCGCTTCGGCGGCTTCCGCACTTCCTGCGGTTTGCACGCTGTAGCCTTCGTCCTCCAGAATTTCTGCCAGGGTCGCGCAGATATCGGGTTCGTCATCCACCACCAGAATATTCAATCGTGCCTCTTCCATGTCGCCTCCTGAATGCTTGTTTTAACCCAACGGAAAATCAATAACGATACGTGCCCCGCCCTGCAACCCCTGATTATCCGCAACAATCTGCCCGCCATGCTCCTCAACGATACGCCGGACGATGGCGAGACCCAGTCCCGAACCCTTCACCTTGCTGGTGACATAGGGCTCAAAAACCCGCGCCAGCAACTGGGCCGGGAAACCGGGTCCGTCATCCAATACACTCAACTCTAGCATCTTTGCCGGATCGGAGTCGGTCAAGCGGGTGCGAATCAGGATATGTTTACCCTCAGGAGTTTCTGAATCCCCCTGCAAGGCATCAATGGCGTTGCGCAAGAGATTATTGAGGATCTGGCGCAGCCGATGCACATCCGCCCGCAGGGGGGGCAGGCCCGCACCCAACTCGGTCCGAATCTCCACGCCATTCTCTTGCCCGCGATACAGATCGAGCACATCCAGAATCAGCGTGTTCAGGTCGAGCGGGCGCAACTCCAGTTGCGGCTGCCGGGCGTACTCCGAGAAGGCGTCCACCATCACCTTGAGGGCATCCACCTGATGGATAATAGTGCGGGTGGCACGATCCAGGGTCTCGCCTTCATCGCCAAGACGTTCCAGATATTTGCGCCGCAGCCGCTCGGCGGAGAGTTGAATGGGGGTGAGCGGGTTTTTGATCTCGTGGGCCAGGCGCCGCGCCACCTCACTCCAGGCGGCGCTGCGCTGGGCGGCGACCAGCGTACTGATATCATCAAAAACCAATACGAAACCCCGACTACCGGCATCATCGGCAAAGTGTGCGCCATGCACGATAATGGTCTGTGGCCCATCGGAGCGCTCGATCTGCAACTCTTTTTGCATCCCGTTACGAGGGTGTTCCACCCAGTCCGCCACCAGCGTCCACAGGGGCTCCAGCGCGGTGCCATCGTGTAATATATCCAGAGCGCTGCCCCTGGGCAAAGCTTCCTGGAGAATATGGGTCGCGGCGGCGTTGACCTCGGCCAAATGGTTTTCGCCATCAAAGGTCAGGATGCCGCTGGAAATCTGTCCGAGCACGGTCTCCAGATACAGCCGCCGCTGCTCCGCCTGCTCCTGCGCCGCCGCCGCCTGCTGCTTGGCCCGCGCCAGTTGTCGGGTCATATTGTTGAACGAATGTATCAGGACACCCAGCTCGTCGTGACTTGCCACCGTCTGCAAGGGAATAAACTCACCGCGCGCCACCGCCTGGGTACCCGCCGCCAGTCGTGCGATAGGTGCCGCCAGCCGCCGCGCCAGGTGCAAGCCTATCCATACCGCCGACAACACGGCCAGCAGCAAGGCCACCGCCAAGCTGAGCTGAAAGGCCGTCTTCATCGGTTCGCGCATCAGCATCAACTGGTGGTAGCGGGTATAAGCCACCTGCACCGCATCTGCTGCCTGCGTCAGCTGCTCGGGGATAGGCTGCTCCACATAAAGAATATGGCTGCCCTGTCCCAGATGCGGACTCAGTACCGGGATCAGCACCTTCACCAGCAAAGCGCCGTTGGGCTCCGGCTCAATAGAGGCGGTTGGATGGTTCTCTTCCATCGCGAGGATTTCCCGGCGCGGCAGGCGCGGTGCCAGACTCAGGTTATCGCTGCTGGTGGCGATAATCCGGTTATCGCCGGAAAAGAGCGTGACACTGCCCAGATGATACTGATCGCGTAAGGCAATCACGGTGATTACGGCGTTGCTGTCAGACTCCCCCACCAGGGCCTGAGCGATGCTCTCCGCCGCCAGCAGAGTGGAATTACGGTAACGGTCCACACCCGCTTTTGCCACGTTCAGGGCCTGATCCAGCGCACTCTGCACCGCACTGCTGAACCACGAGTCCACGCCCCGATTCAGATATTGCCAGGAAAAACCGAAGACGATGGCCGCCGGCAGAAAACTGAGCAGGGTAATAATCACCACCAGACGGGTGGCCAACTGACTGCCTACTTCGCCGCGCCGCAGGCGCAAGAGCAGCGCCACCACCGAGACCAGCACCAGAATGACCAGAAAGAGGACGATTCCTGCGGAAATCACCAGCATCGGCACAAAATAGTGGCTCAGCGGCCCCCCGGCACTGGTGAAAAAGTTGACCCCCAGAAAAGCGACGATAGCCAGCAGGAGCAGAACAGCGCCCCAGCGCGGTCCCACCCGCTGCCGCTCCGGGGTGGCGCCGGCACTCAAGGCGCGCAGCCAGTTTCTTAGTGCGAAAGGGGCGCGCTGACGATCCATGGGGACTCCAGTTTCCAGTGACCCAGCAGAGCACGCAAACGCAACGGCAGGGGTAAGGCCAGAATATCAATATATACCCGCACTGCCACCTGGCCGCACGCCGCGCCGTGGACCAGCGGGAGGATGAAATCATGCACCCGGGCCAGT
>JAAOMR010000191.1 GCA_018853935.1 Acidithiobacillus ferrivorans | reverse complement strand
GGTCCGAAGCAAACGTGCGGGAGAGCGGGTGATGGGCAGCGTGACACGCTACGTCAGCGACACACTGAGGCTCACAGTGAATCCGCTGAAAAGCGCGGTGGACAGGCCCAAGAACCGCAAGTTTCTGGGCTTCACGGTCAGCCGCAACGGAGCTAGGCTGAAGGTGGCCGACAAGGCCATCGCAAAGCTGAAGGACCGGGTGCGGGAACTGACCCGTCGTACGCGAGGCAACAACATTGGCGTTATCGT
>JAAOMR010000190.1 GCA_018853935.1 Acidithiobacillus ferrivorans | reverse complement strand
TGGGCCTGTCCACCGCGCTTTTCAGCGGATTCACTGTGAGCCTCAGTGTGTCGCTGACGTAGCGTGTCACGCTGCCCATCACCCGCTCTCCCGCACGTTTGCTTCGGACCAGAATATTGCAGTCGTCGGCATAACGGGCGAAGCGGTGGCCACGCCGGTCCAGTTCCCAATCCAGCTCATCCAACACCACATTGGCCAGCACTGGCGAGAGTGGGCCGCCTTGCGGCACGCCCATCGTCGTCGGCTCGA
>JAAOMR010000019.1 GCA_018853935.1 Acidithiobacillus ferrivorans | reverse complement strand
GTCAGCACTGATGGCATGGAGCATGAGTAGCCATTATCGGATGCCCGCCACTATTCTCGAAATGTTGCTGAGCTAGACCGCGCTCTCGGTTAGATTGCCGCCTATGATCTGGGTGATCATGAGTGGTCGTAGCGAAATATTTGATGGGGACGCACGTGCTGTTACATCTTGAAATAATTTAAGTGGCATGTCCCGAGCTATATGAGGTCGAAACGACGGAGTGTCAACGCCATTTTGCAACCGAAGCCTCCCACAAAGCAGAACGATTGAATTACCTGGTTTTATCGGTAACATAGATAATTATCTATCATGGCAATAAAACAGGATAGAAATGGTCAAAGACCCCTGGCACTACCCGCGAACAGCGTTGGCCGATCAATACCTGAAAACGTTGGCCATCGGACTCAGCAAGAGTCTGGTGCTCTTTGCCCAGCGGCGGATGGGGAAAACGGAATTTCTCCGTAAGGACCTGTTGCCCGCCGCCGAAAAGGCCGGGTATATCACCATTTACGTGTCCCTGTGGGAGTCCAGAGAAGACCCCCAATCGGTATTGCTCGATGCCATCCGAAAGGCGGCGGAGGGGGAGGGCATTATTTCGGGCGTATGGCGCCGGTTGGGCCGACCGGGATCAAAAATAGGTGTCGGAGCCAACGCGAGTACAGTAGGCGCACAAGCATCATGGGAGCAGGGGACGGCAGAGGCCAGCGAACGCATGCTGGATCTCCGGCAGTGGATGAACACGTTGGCGCAAAAGAAAAACCCCACACTGCTGCTCGTGGACGAAATCCAGACGCTGTCGGATGAGAAGCGGTATGGCGCACTAGTAGCCGCCCTGAGGAGCGCCCTCGACAAACATGGAGACCAAATTAAAGCGATTTTCACTGGGTCATCAAGCGAAGGCCTACGGCGGATGTTTCAGATGGAAAAGGCCCCGTTTTTCCAGTTTAGCCATCAGATACCCTTTCCCCAACTGGGGCCAGAGTTCGTGCAGCACATGCTTCGCGCCTTTGCGAATGCGACCCAGCGTCAGTTAAATGAGGCGGAGGCATGGCAAGCGTTTACCGATCTGGCGCTGGTGCCAGAGCATTTCCGGCTGATGATGGCGAATATGGTCCAATTGGGCAGCACCGATATCGCCACCGCGCTAGAAGAGGTCAAAACGGTCATACAAGAATCGGCCGAGTAGCCCAGCAAATAGGCGGAGTTGACCCCCATCGACTTGGCGGTGCCCAGCATAATAGCTGAAGGCCAAAAGCCTTACGCACAAGAAAGCCAGGAGATCATCGCGAAGCGTATGGAGATCGCCTGGCGCAAGGCTGTCGGAGTGACACCGGGCAAAGCCGCGCGAATTTCTTCAGTGCGCAGGTTGAGCTTGCCGGTGCGTTCAGCGGCGTCGAGCACGGATGATGATAAAGAATTGGCAGTGACGATAGGGAGACATAGCAGTCATTTTGCGCTATGTATCACTATATGTCGCATAACGCAAAGCGAATACATACTCCCTGGCCATGATCCAGAAATGTGGGCCACTGATCGTCAGTTGCCCAGATGCTTGGCGCATCCATCACAAACTCATGCAGGCCATGCTCGCGTCGAACGTGTGGAGAGCTACTCGCTGCAAGGCCATGTGCAAGCCCCTCTTTACAACTTATACCCCGACCCTAACGGGACTAGTTTATGAGTGAGAGACCGGAAGGTCCAGTAAGAGTGCGCTTTTAAGCATCATGGCCTTGCGATGTGGAAATACATTGTAATGCATCGTAATTTCCTGGCGACGACGGCAATGTCGGCGCCTTTTTCATTACGTGCATGACGGGCCGGAGCTGGCTGGGCGCTGCCGGACGGCGGGCCGACGCGAACGCGCGCGATCGACCGTTAAGTACCCTCGGGTGCTCCGCCCCCTCTGTCGGGCTAGTTGTCCCTCAGCGAGCTTTTTTGAGCTTTTCGAGCCCTCGTCTCGCCGGCAGTTTTCGCCGCTTGCCGCTGGCGTTGCTGACCGAGATTCAACACGAGAAAGATGACCTTTACCTCGCCAAAATCGGCCGAGTACCTCGCAACAAATCCAGGCGGTCGAGAGTCCTCATGAGGAATCGGATCCTGGCTAAGAAAATTGAACCCAAGCGGACTGGCCGTCTCTGCCACCGCCACCAGGGACCGCATGAGCTCGGCCTTGTCTTCGTTATAGGCGTAGGTGAGATGAAAGAAGACCCGCGGATTGCCGTACCCAAGCAACTTCTGGAAATGACTTTCCAGATCCGCCTTCATCGTTTCCTGGGTAGGTGATCTGTTACAGATCACCGCTTCGATTAGGGCCAGCACCGAGTTTCCCCAGGTGATGAGGAGGTCCCTTTCGCCGGCGTTTCCTTTCGCGCTGAAACCGCCTTTCGACTGGTCGCCGACTGACCACCCCAGAAATTGAACGCGTGCCGCCAGCAGTTGCTGGATGAGGGCGTTCAGATCATCTTCAATGGCATCAATCTGGACGCTTTTCATCATAGGGACGAGGGATACGACGGCATCGGCGGCGGCCCGGACATACTCGACCAGCAGCGCTTCGAACGGATCCGCCTTGCGTTGAAGTGCTCGGGCTTGGTCAGCGGGGTTCATCGTCCGGAACCGGGCAATCGCTGACGCGACGTTGTCAAACAAGTCCTCATAGACTGAGACCTCGGGTGCCGAGAGGAAGGGGGCACCGCTGGCGATATTGCTTCGCGCGGCCGCGAGCACCTCAGTCCCTCCAATAGCATGCTCAGCGGCATCCAGCGTCGCAGTCGCCTCCGGTTGCCGGCCCAGCCTCGCGAGCGCTATTGCGCGATAAGCTGCGGCGGTATCCTGCAGGCGAACCAAGGTCACGGTTGACAGGACGGCAAGGGCTTGGCCAGGTTCACCTATGGCCAGCAACAACAGCGCCCGGTTGCACTCCACGCCTTCATCTACGGTGGTTGCTGGAAGCTGCGCTGTCATTCGTTCAAATTCAGCGATCGCCTTCTGCCCTTGACGAACTTGATCTCCTTTCAGGAGTACAAAGCTATCCGGCTGGAGCAGATCGGTAATCTCAGCCGCAAACCAATTGGCGGCGGAACCAAAGGACGGTCGTCTGGCGAAGAGGTCTAGGAATTCAGCCTTTGCGAATCTGGAATTTCCGTTGGACCCCTGAATGGCTGCGAGCCCACGGAATCGGCGCAAGGCTTCAACTGCTCCTACCTGTTCCAGTGACGCAGAGAAGATTGGTTCGGCTGTGGCTTCGATCGCCGCCCAGTCCTCCCGAAGGAAATCAAGGCGAAGTTGGTTCTGAAAACGAGCGAGTTCACGCCCGGGAACTTTCCCCAGCGTCTTGAGACCAGCCTCGGCGGCCATATAGCTTGCGGCGGCGTCGGCGGCACCAGCGGTCAGTAGCGCGTCGATACGAGCCAGCATCTCCGGTAGAGATTGGATCGTTCCGGCGTCAGTCGGCGCAAGCGCGGTGAGGCGCCGCTCGATGTCGGAGCGGAGATTGGGCGGACTTCTCGATAGTAGCTGCGCGAGGATGAGCGGCTCATCGGTTTCGAGAATCGCTGCCAAGAGAGCCGCTTGTCGTGGGCGATCGACAAAGGCGAGGGCGGCCGCTAGGTCAGCGGCCAAGGGGCGGTCGGAGACGGGTGCCCCGATGCGGCTCTCAAATCGCGGGGCGAACGCTGCGACGCGCCCTTTCTCCTTGTGCTGCAACGCGCCGGTCCGGACGGCAGCGACAAGAGCACCAAACACATCGGCGGGCACGTCTGGCTCTCCGCCGACGACGGCGCGGCAGAGAATCCGGATATGTGTTCGCAGCGATCGCCCTATGGAGTTCGCCAGGATGAACTCATTGTCTTGAGGAGTCGCGACTGCCAGCCGGGTACAAACGTCCACCGGATAGAGGAACTGATCGCGCAGCGCCTGCGTCCGCCCTGCCATTCGGGCCAGCGCAGCTGCGCCTGCGGCCCCTATGCGGTGAGACGACAGCGAGTAGTCGCCAGTTGAGATGGAGTGCGCATAGGCGGTAACAATGGTGTCAGCGTTCACCTCGTCCGCAATGCCGCCGAGGTCCGAGAGATCGAGAACCGCGGCAAACTCAGATGCTCCGACACCTCGACGCAAATTGGGCCCATCGAGCGACTGAGCCATCGCGAGCAGAATGGAGTTGGCGCAACCTGTCAGTTCCCGACGAAGCGCTTCCATCAGTGAATCTGCCCCGCTGGCATCGTCAATGAAGCCGGGGCCAGCTCGACCATGTAGCCAGTTGAGCAATGCCGCCGCTTCGCTGGCGTTAGTCTGTCCGGCACGTAGGTGCTCTCCGAGTATCGCCACTGCATCAGCGAATGCCTCGACCTGGCCAAATTGAAAGTCACGTTCGACGAGACCACGATCCCACGCACCCACCGGGGACCTCCATTGCGCGATCAGGAGACACGCGAGCCCTGCGGTTCGTGGATGAATGACGAGGTCCGCTAGCAACCTCGGCCGCGTCCGGATCTGAAATAGCAGAGCAATGAAAAGCTCGGCACGGTCAATCGCTAAATCGATAATCTGGGCCACTACTGGGTGGGGCGCCGGTGAGTTATCCGCAGCATCAGCGTCAGCAAGGAGAAGCCCCACCAAGCCGAATAGGTCCCCGCAGGTATCCAGTGAACCGTAGGTGCTGGCCTCTATCGGATGAGATCCCGCCCAAAGCGCCCGATCTACCAGCGTGTCGGGAGGCAGTGGAAATTGCGAGTAGGCGACATCCCGCGTTAAGTGGTTCGCCAGCGCCGTCTGCCGGGCATATAGGTCCCGCGTTTCGTTCCAGCCGCCAAGGCCGGGTTCCGTCTCAATCACGCTGATCGCGGCCTGTCGAAACGTATTCGCGTCCGGTGTACTCCAAACCTCATCAGGAACGATCAATGGGTGGTGAAGCAGGCCCCTCAAATCCACCCACCGACGAAGTGCGCTGTCTGGAGTGGCCTCCTGTGCCAAGATCAGTTCCCAGAGCCTTGCGGCGATCCATCCCGGTGTTTGGTTAACGATTTGGGATGGGTTACTGCGTCCTGTTTCAATGGCCTCAACAAGTTCTGCCAGTTCAGGATCCGTCCGAACTTCAACGGTGGCCCCATAGCGCTGTTCGTGAATGCCGGAAAGTAGGGTCTTGAAGGCGTCCATCACTCCGGTCGGAGCGCGCAGCGCGGCTACACGAAGATCTAGGCCGATTTCAGCGCGGCCCCAAATCCGGCGTAGCCACCCCAAATTGGCGAGCGTCTGCAGGTTCGGAGGCTCGCTACCTGTTGGTCCGGCCTGGGCGTAGGCAATTTCGGCTTTCGGCCACTCCGCGTTTGAAGAAACCTTCAAGCCTGCCAGCACCCTCAGCACGAGCTGATCCGGCGTCACCTTCTGGTCCGGATTGAGAAACTGGCCCTGCCGAACAACACGGAGCTTGCTGTCGAATCGATCTCGCAGGATCCGCCGCGTCTCGCTCGGTACATGATTGAAGCTAGGGAATCGGGTCATAGGTTAATGTCAATCCACCGAACATAAAACAATCGTGGTAAATATTCTATTTAGTTCGGCATAATTTTTGATGTTATGCTCACGCCATCCATGATACCGTGAATTTATCCAGCCCGCTCTTCTGGAGCTACACGGGCATATCCATGGGCGGCGCCTGCCCAACTGACTAGGCATTCAGATGCCGATAGCACCTTCACCCACCAGCGCAAGCCGCTGATCTTGATCACGACGCCGCTGGCGATAAGCCATTGGTTGCAGCAGGTCACACTGGACCACTTCTTGCCAGCCTGCGCGACGTAGCCATGCCCCCAACATGTGGCTTCCGATCGCGCCCTGGCGCGGACTTTTAACCGCTTGTGCACCCCCAGCGCGCTGCGCCAAATGAGATGCCGGAGCTTAAGATTTTCCACAGCGCGAAAAAATGCTCCGTAGCTAGAAGAATACAAGGTGGAACACTGTCTCGAACGTTGCCATCGACCGACTTCTGGTAACTCATGGTATCAATCACGAGCTATAGTCAATTCTGGTGTATAAGCATTTCCTGACATAGCTTCAGGCGGCGCTCTGTTGGTCATCCGACAGGATTTGATTGGCCGGTAATCCATCCATGAATTTCACCCCTGCAAAAAGATCGCGGACTTTTTCAGGAACACTGACCTATTAACATGTTCGTCTTTTACGAGAATAAACCTCTTCGAGAGTTTCTCCGTGATTTCGAAAGCGATTGAGTATCGGTTGAGTTTGTGTTGATGACTATCACTCCTCGCTTTTAGCGAGTGCTCAAATTTTGTTTTTTCCAAGGTCTTGCGATGTGCATAGATTGCAGCCCCGATTGCAACAATCCCTGTTACTACAGCCGCAATAATTTTTGATGCATCAATTTCCATTTCGTTGTGTGTCTCTTTTCCTTGTTGGCCCTAACGGTGCCATAAGAGCCGCGACGTCAAGAGCGTCCCAGTGAGCGGGAGCGAACGCTCTTGATGCTCTTGTTAGGTGTTTAATCCCAGCAGTTGCAGTCCACACCACAGCCTCCGGGCATAAAACATGCGGGATCTGCCGGTGGAGAGCTTAGATCATTTGCTTGATACGAGTTCCGATTACTGCCGTGAATTAATTGTCTGTTTTCCCATGAATAGATGATCCCAATATTACGTTCAGCGCAATGATAAGAATACATTTGCCAGTTGAACTTATCGTAAAGAAAATCGTGCACAAGCTCTCTCATCACGCGATGCTCTGCATAAAACCACTCTGAAGGTCTCCCTGACGTCACATGAGATATACACTGATAATGTTGACCAAGTAGGTCAATGACGGCACTTTCTATGCTCTTTACAACATCAGGATTCACGCCTTCTTTTATTTTGAAAGCACAAAGTAGTGAATAAAATGGGTTCTGGCTTCCACTCGCTCTCGTTCCTAATGCCCCAGTCGTTAATCCGATTTTAGCCATGTTATCAAATCGTGTATCAACCCCGATGTATATCCAGTTAACAATGGATTGCTCTTGTCTTAGTCTTTCATTCTCAACCAAGTCCGTCTTGTAATCATGCCCGAAGGCTTTGCCTGCCATTTAACCTCCAAATCTACTATCCATTAAATAACCACCAAAAAATATTAGCGATGGCAATGGACGTTTATCCTGTGACACACCTAACGCTTGCCTTCAACCGCTCACTTGGAGCGAATGACCGAAAGGATGTAGCGGAAAGTGGGTCGGCTGCAAGGCATTGTTATACGCCATTTTTTATGACCAGTTCAGGCGTGCAACGTATTACTTCTGCACCGCTCGGATGGCCTGACTCTAGTTTATTTACGATTGAGTCTAGTGTAGCTTGCGTAGTTGAAAATCCGCTATTGACGTTAAAGCCATTTTCCCCTGGTGATTTTCCAAGCGAAAACTGCTTTAGATATTCTGTAACCAATATATGCTTCCAACCGTATTCTTTGAATCCAGAATGTAGAAATATATTAGACCAGCCATTTATTCTCACAATCATGCTTAGCGGTATAGCCATTTCAATGTCTGATTCATGGTTTTTCAAAACTTCGAATATTTTTGACATTGCCAGTGGTTCTAATGATTTTTTTGAGCTGTCATACCAGCCTAGAATCCCAAAGGCGCGCCTGACTCGTAGTTCAACCAACTGCCTAATTATGGTTATAGATAAGTCTGGTTCGACTTCTCGAAAGGAGTGGAACGAAGATTGACCGTATATTGATTGGCGCAGAGATTGGTACAACGTGAGCGTATGCTGCCCATTACTTTTTCCAACTCCGTATTTAGGCTCAATGTTAGCAACGTATACACTGTATTCATTAAGCATAACCAGTGAATCGAGTAGCAGATGCTGTACTAACCTGTGATAGTTGTAGTTCAACAGCTCGTTATCCTTCTTACAGAAGCCGAATGCCTCAATGAAATCTTCGGTCAGGAGACTGTTCAACGCCGATAGAAAGCCGATGGTGTTAGAGATATAGTAGTCTTTTGTTCTGGCTTTTTTATCAGCGTCATTGGGCGACTTCCCCAATATCTGCTGCAGAATACTCTCTGGAGTTCTTGTTGGAAGCCGTTTCAGTTCGAAAAGCTCTTTTGCTTCTGCTTCGAACCAAGACAGTTGGCTGTTCTTAAGCAAGCGGAATTTTTTCTTTAGCTCTTTTCGTTTTGTGCCAATTTCCAAATATTCAGTCTTGCCGGTCATGTATGGCTCCGATATGGCGTATAACGTGTGAGCTAATCCGCCGCCGGAGTACGACGCGCGGAGGGAACCCGCCCGCGCAGCGGGTGGGCGATCGGGTTGAGCGCCGGGTTGGCATCATTGCGCGGTCCTTCTTTTGGCCTTCAGCTCTAATGCCCGCTGACGCCCCTGCGCGCTAAGCGTTACGAGGTTTTCACTGAACTGGTTGATGGTTACTAGCCCCTTGCGCGATAAGCTCGAAGACAGCGCAAGAACCTCAAGTTTCAAAAGAGCGCCAGTCGTGTAGTTGAGACTGGCGAGATTTAGTGATTCGTCCGCAAGGTCGGCAAGAATGAACATCAAGACTTCTTCGTGTTCGGTAAGCGCTCTGGAGTGGAAATATTTGGGAAACCAAAAAATTGCCTTGACACTGAGCTTCCATGCCGCAGGGGTAAGCCAGAAGGAGAGTAGAACGCCTGAGAAGATGAGAGCTCCAGTGGTTGGAACAATCCACTGTTTCGGCAGCACTTCGAAGTATGAGGTGAACCATTTCGGCCCGATTAGAAGTGAGCCAGACGTAACGAAGACGGCTCCCGTAAATGACCTCGAATTCGCGATGTGCTTGAGTAGCTCAGATAGCCATTCCATAGGTGCAGAACCTTAGTAGTGTAATGCCCAACGTTAATTCGACTGCACTGACAGTGCAGCGTAACATTCAAAATCGCAGTATAAGGTTCCCATGCCACCCTCGTGCACAAATGATTGTTACTAGCCTATATTAGCCGTCCCAAGGCCGCATGGGAAGGGCCGCTTACGCGGCCCCGCCACCGTTGAGCCCTGATGGTCGGCAGCAGACTGATAGCGGTCATTGGGTTGCCCAAATGCCTGTTAGTATTCAGGAACCGATCACATAATGGATGACGTGGCTCGCTGAATTGCACTATGATTCCTTCATAAGGACATGCTGGCAGGAGAGACTGCTATGGCAACGGTACGGCAGGCTGGAGAATTGGCAACTGCGAGGAAAATATGCCTTACCTTCGGCAGGCGGAGAACCCAGCAAAATTAGGCTGCTTGTCTAGACGGGGACGACGGCTACAAGACAAATTGTTACATAAAGTTTTCTATGATCTATTTTGATGCTGTACGCTTGAGTTTTTCGATGTGTCCAGCATCAGGCTCTGGCGGTCGCATGATTTGGAGCACTTCACAAGGTGTGTAGAATTTTTTTGTTAAGTCCAAATAAGATTTAACTTTCTACATTTTTTTGGTGACCGATAATGATAACAATTCACATAACGCGATTGGTAACAAGCCTTGCTCTGCTTCCGGTGGTCGCGCTCAGTGGGTGTGTCACGATTACACAGCCGGCCCCCATGGGAAGCGGACGTTACATGATGTCGTTAAATGCGCACGGTGGATCTGAAGGAAATTGAAAGTTGCTAGAGGAAACCATCAGAAAGGCTAATAATTTTGTGCTCAAAAAGGATTAGTGGCAGACATGATCTCAACTAGTGTTAGTGGTGTACAGATGTGGACACCACAGGATAATCGCATTATTTTTCGATGCGATAAGCCAAAATAAACAATGGGTACCAATACAGAATATTCTGACTTTTTTGTTATCCTCGATAAGTCGAGACAGTGGGCCGATACATTATATACATTAATTAATGACAAACTCATCTCTGATTCTCCGCGCATTAGATTGTCAGCACCGTTATGTTACCTGAGCGTTCGACATTTTTCAGCCGTTGTCCTGCTTTGCGAGCATGATCTATATGGCCCAGCCTTTGCATTGCTACGCGCCCAGTTTGAGTCATACATACGTAGCGCATGGCTTTATCACTCTGCTACGGGGATCCAATTGCATAACATAGTAACCGGCAAGAAAAATTTCCCCGATATAAATACAATGTTAAAATCATTAAAAAATACTGACGAGGGTGAGTTTGCTAATTTGGATAAAGCAAAAGACATTATATGGAAAACGATGAATGATTTTACTCATGGCGGAATAAATCAAATTTTTATGCATAGCCGGGACCGCGCCATAGAGCAAAATATTACTCAGACCCACACTTACGGATTACTTAAAAATTCTTCCACTTTGGGGCTTATGGCAGGAGTTTTAATGATGACTATGGCTAACAATATAACAATCGGTGAAAACCTGATGAAATCATTCAAAAGTATTTTTACAGAGATATGAAATATAACTTATTGTGGGAGCAAGACAAAGTCGGAAACCACAAAATACAGATCGTAATCCATCAATAAATATTGCATATTTTCTACATATATCTCAACGCGGTGATAGCCAAGGTACGGATCATGGCCATTATCCATTTTATTCCAGTTTCCAAAAATGGATAAAACAGGGACGTGGATCTGGCACAGGGCAAGACTATCAGCCTTGGCATCGGCGGCAAGCTGGGTTTGTGGTCGTCCACAAGATGGTGGAGTTTGTGGGTAAGGCGACCTAGCGGATAATTTCCTCTCTAATGGCCTGATACGCACATTTTGCGTATCAGATTGGTGTGTATCGTCTATTTCCTCTCTGCGCCCCTAATCCTGATGGTTTCACGACACCGTGGATAGTTCGGACAACCCCAAAACTCGCTATACCCCGTTTTCAGCACCATCTTCACGCCACATTTAGCGCAGGTCGGGGTGGTATAGTCACCGGAGGTGGCAAAGGTCAGTAAGCGTTCCTGATCACTCAATGACAACGTTTTTATCGCATTTAGGAACTCTTTGCCATCTAGCAGGACAATCCCGTTCGCAACAGCAAAAACCGTGGCATCAAGCGTGAAACTACTTGTCGTGATGAAAATCCCGTTTTTTACCTTCTCATGAGCCATCACCCCGGCAAGCTCGCGGATCAGCTTCACGCCAATATCTTTTTTCCATGCCTTGCACTGGATCACGCCCATCGGATCCCCAGTTTCACGGTAAATCCGGATATCTATTCCGCCATCAGCGCCAAGCCTGGTGGTCTGGGTGCGCATGCCTTTTGTCTTGGAATATTCATCACACAGATCCTCGAATTGCTTCCACTCAAGTGACCGCAGCAGATCAAGACTCCATTCCACTCTGCTTGCATTGGTCTGGGGCACTGTATGACCTTTCTGCTGGGAGTAGGTTGTATCTGGCTTTACGCGGTTTGCGTACGGGGGATGCTGTGGCTGGTAGCTGCGATTTTTTAAAAGGGCGGGACCATTCTCACGCTCTCGCCATCGCTTTCTCTCCAGGTATAGCTTCAGTGCACCGATGCCTGCAAAAGCTGCAAGGGCGCTCCCTGCCATCTTCAATAAGGGTAATAAGGCGTTAGAGAACGGGTTCCCGATTAAGATTGCCGGGATTATTATCCACGCAAAGACTAAAGCAATAACGGCGATAGCGGCTGCGAGCACCCATGCATGCTCTCCACCTGGCCTCTCGGCTCGTCGATTTGTCACTGCTGGCCTCCTCGCCTTTTCATTGGTGTTTGAGATGGTATACATATAGGGCATATAGCGCGAACGTCAAGCATCGGGCACGGCGATACCCTTACCCACAAAATCCGCGGCTCTTGCCCGGACAACGGAGAGGGGTCCATCCGGACCCCCAACAGCAGGCTGGGTTGTGGTCGGCAAGCCTGGGACATAGCCCGGCTGGTTTGCCCATTCCTGGACGAAAGCTGTCCACAGGGCGGCGGCGTTTGTGGGTAAGGTAGGAGGTGATGGCCCTTTCCTGCTCCGGCACCCATAATCTTTCCATGGACGCCAAGAGAAATACAGGCATGGCGGAAGACAATCCGAATTGGAACAACTCAGAAGGGATCCGGCTAAACTGAATGCAGCCCCATGAGTGCGATTACGAGATCATGGCGCGGCTCAGCGGCATAGAGATCGGGATTGCTCGCATGGCCACCTTTGAGTCTAGCAGAGTTATGAGGCACCCTGAATCTCGTGGGCACTCTCGATTGGAGATAATGGATCGAGGAGGATTTTATGGGGAAGAAAGTACAGAGTTATACGGTCGAGTTTCGGCCATTGCGCCCATTCGGATACTTGATCGCCTCAGTCAGCATCCATCGCGCAGCACTCAGGGGAGCAACCTTCGACATCAATCGCGGAATTCGGGTTCCGTACCTTGCTTGACGATCAGTCTTGCCACGCTCACCTACAACGTTTATCGTTAGCATATCAATCAGGATGCAAAGATTATCATGATCTCCTGCCCACCTAACGCCCGTCTAGGCTAAGGCACCCGTCTCTTGGGAGACACGTCGGTATGTACTCAGTGAGCTTGTTCTGTAAACGGAACCACCTAGCGATCGGAGCTGTACGGATGTTACCTCGCATGGCCGCATTGGTGACCGGGCTTCTTCTCCTCGCTGGTTGCGCCCCCTCCGACTATTCCGAAGGCATCAATTCTTTTTCCCAGGCAATCTCGCAAGCTAATACGACCGAACAAACCCTCGCAGATTCCTACGAGAAGGTAGAGATCGCGAATTACATTCAGCATTTTTCCGGCCAGAAAGCCGTAGTCGACTTTAGTAAGTGTCATGGAACCCCTGGGCCATACAAGGCAGGCGACTGCGTTGTTGAAGTCCAGGGGATAAGCTCCCCGACTGCGCCCCCCTCGTCCATGGCTGGCTTGACGAAATATGCTGCTTTGCTGTCGGCCGTGGTCGCCGACAAAACGTGCGCCTCGTTGCAATCCGACGCCACAAGCATAGCCTCATCCATCAGTAACATGGCCAAGAAAGCCCAGCAGCCAACGCTAGAAAAGGCGGCGAGCCCATCGGCAAGCATTGTCTCGACGTTGGGTTGTTTGGTCATTGCGAATGAACAGCTTGCAATCTTGCGTGAGGCTACCAAGGACGCAAATCCAGTGATTCAGAAACTGGTACCGCTCATCGCGCGGAACGACCAGGATATGTATCTCACCATCCTTGAAGACAACATCAGTCAGTTGGACGACGCGACGATTGCCTACAACACAGCGGTGCGTGCCTACCAGAAATCGAACTCCGCTTCAGACTTGGCGAAATCCGCTTCAGACCTGGCGAAGGTCGTGTCGCTCACCCAGGTGGTGAACAGCGCGCAAGTATCGCAACCTGGCCCATTGATCAGCAAGCTCGCCACCCTACATCAAACGCTCACAGACGCCCTGGCCGCCCCGACGATAAATTTGAAAATGGTCGAAAACGACGCTCAGGGTTTTGTAGCCGACGCAAAAGTGGTCGGCTCCGCGGTCAAGATATTGGCGAATCCACAACAACCATAGTGACGACCACAGCACCAGGAAATCTAGCAAGCTGAATTCGAACCGATAGCATGGGAGGATAGATAGATGGCGAGTACGAATGATTGCATTAGCTCCGGTGAAGTTGCACTTAACGCGCTCTATGGATTGCAAACTGCGGCCATGACGTCCGGGAACCTCGCGGCCCAAAAGGCGCTGAACGATGACATCGGCAACCTCACCTATAACCTCACACAACTGCGGGGCCAGCAGATTGCGGATAATGACACGAAAATAAACGCCTTGAACACTCAGTTGGGTCAGGTCACCACGAGTGCTCAGGACGCCCTCAACAACCTGAACCAATTGACCACGGTATTGCAAGACGTCGTCACGGCGACTCGGATTCTGGACGGCATATTACAAGCTGCCGCTATCCCCTGAGTGGGCCTTAGGTTTCACGCCTTGAATGTTGTCGCGGTGAGCGCACTGGCTGCGGGTGAGGTCGGGTTAACTGCTTCACTCAGAAGCTGCCATTGAACTAACACGGCCTTGAAGTGCCGCTGTCAAAGCCATGCGGCGGTTGAGCCCTGATGGTCGGCAGCAGACTGGAAGCGGACGTTTGAATAGGCTAAAGTATACCTCATTTATCGGGGTGTGCGCGGGAGAATTTCATTGCTTTGTCTCATGTGGGTGCGTCAGCAGAAAGAGAATAAGTACAAACATATAGGCTTGGGATTGAAGGAGCCATATGGCGCAGAATGATACATAAAGTCTTGTGTACTGTTCAATACCAAAGCTGTCTTTGTTAAAAAGGTTGGTGTTTAATGTTAGTAACTTACATTGTAATGACTTTTGCCATTATATTACTCATTTTTCAAGCTACAAAAATTTATTTTATCGCAAAAAATCCATGGTGTATGATGCTTTTAGGGTTGGGTGCCATAATATGGTCTGTATTACTAATCACTTCTATTAACAACCTTGAAAAAACCAATTTACTAATATTTAAAGATTTAAAAATCGCTGGTTACATAATAAATATAAGTCTTGCAGCTATTGGAGCAAATATTATTGCAGGGGCAATTGCTTTTAGAGCGGAGCATACTGTAAAAAAACAAAAAAAGGAAGATATAAAAAATCTTGAAATGCACGACAATTATATTGCTGAAGTTGATAAGATACTAGAAAGAAATCTTTCTAGTATTGATAAAAATAAAATTATTGAACGTAAAATAAAATTACAAGAAAAAGCAGGCAGGTTAAGGAATGTTCGTGATGATGGCTAATAAAAGAACGTTTTTGTGATGCCTCTATTTATAGACACATTTTGGTCGTTTCTGACCCTGAATATGTCAATCAACTCGTCTATCTTTCTATGTCTAGTAAACGTCACCCAAGCGCGCTGCGTACTGATCACCAACTTCTGAGTGACCGGTTACGCTGCCTTGGCGCCGTTGAGTCCTGATGGTCGGCAGCAGGCTGATTGCGGCTGTTCATTGGCGGTGATCACATTACATTATCCGTATAGTGGTCCACCATAGGGCCAGCGTATTCCAGTCTCATCCGGCCACTGATTCCACCGTTATCCATAGGCAGCGGCGACGTTGTGCAGTTTGTATTTATCATGGCCTCTTTTGCGGAGCAGGGGGGGTATAGAGCGACTATTCATGCGCAAGAGGCAGGATATTGACCGAGCCTTCTTGGCGGTGCATCGGCATAGCGCGACCATTTATGGTGTCGCATCAACACCGAAGGTTTTCCACAGCCCTTGTTGGCCGACACTCGAAACCCATATTTTTCGATCTCCGGGGTTTTTCCGTATCCATCCAGACTCCTGGAAGCGCGTCATCAACGCGGCCCCCAGCGCTCCACCGATATGGGGGCGACGCTCGCTCCAATCGATACAGCGCCGCGCGAATAGTCGCTGCTGATGACGTAGGGCGGCCAGATCCAACCCGAAAGCCGCGAATCCATGTTCGCCAATCTCTGTAACCTGATAATCGCGTTCCTGGAGGTTTATCCACCCGTTGCGCCGTAGGGTATCTGCCAAGGTGACAGCAAGACTCCCAGCCAGATGATCGTAACAACTCCGTGCTTGGCACAATGGATCCACTGCGGCGCGGTCTGGGCGATTCTTGAGGATCGGCGGGCCGGATAGTGCCATCAGACTCTCCAGGATTTCGGCCACCGCCGGACTGGCCAAACGATAGTAGCGGTAGCGTAGACAGCGTTCCACCGCAAGTAGTCCACCATCCACCATCCGGGCCAAATGGTGGCTGGCAGTCTGGGGGGTCACCCCTGCCCGGTAGGCCAGTTCACTGGCGGGTAACGCGTCGCCTCCAACCAGTGCCCAGGCCATGGCTGCACGGGCCGGAACTCCTAGCAACGCGACCACTTTGTGCAGCTCCATGTGCGCACTTCCTTCTTATTCCATATTTCGATCATCATCGAAACCAGTGATTCCCTCATGGGAGTATAGTGGCTGCTCTTTCGTGAACGCGCAAAAAAAGGAGAATGTCATGTCCCTGCACCCCATCACCGCCACGCCAGAGCAGATTCCGTGGATCCCCGGCAGCCAGGCACTGGGGGATCTGTCCCTCTTCCAAGGGGAGGAAACGGTTCATTTCAAGGTCTTGAGCGACCGCAGATCCGAAGGCGGCGGCATGGCGCAGATCGTCCGCTTCTCCCCACCCCCCGGAATGCTCATCAAGATCGTGGCGAACGCCCGCTCCGACGAACACATCTACATTCTCACTGGCGGCCACGGTGACAAGTCGGGACGGCAGCGTCTTTTCCCGGGGGACTACCTTCTGCACCCGGCAGGGTTGGCTCATGGCGCTTTTTTGGCCATCAAGACCACCGGGTATCAGGTCTATAGCGGAGAACCGGACGAGCTTGTCGATTTTCAGGTCCTTCCGATCGGCGGCTAGGGATACGGTCAAGGGCTCGCTGCGTATCATTCCGAACGTGTAAAAGCACTTGTCATTGAGGACATCGGTGCCGCGCCTGATGCTGATGCGTCGTTTGTGTTAGCTTGGGACGGTACCTATCCAAGCCGTGAAGCGCTCGAAGAACACATCGAGTGTCAATCGGCGTCAGCATTGACCATGCGTCAGCACCAAACATTTGCCACCTATGGAGTGTCATAACGCTTCGTAACCCTATGGACTAAAACATGAATATAAAATTCTTGATCTGATCGAAGGTGAACAAACTTGACGCTGATTTCTAGTCAAAACTTGACACAATCAGGCGCTGTTTTGCAATCTACATGCACATTCATACACTGTTCCCATATGAAATAAAGATCATTACAATATATGCCATAACAACAACGACGGTTTATCTGAGGATTGGAAGCCATGGAAAGTGGTGCAAGTGACACTGAGGATCAGACTGGTTGATGATGTGGCTTGCGGTAGCTATCGCCCCATTATTCGGGGATGATAGCGGTGACAGAATAAAAGAATAAACGAGTGACAGCTTTCGCTGCCCTGCCGCCGTTGAGCCTTGATGGTCGGCAGCAGTCTGGAAGCGGTCGTATGAATAGGCTAAAGTATGCCTCATACCTATCTGAGGTGTGAGAGCGAGAATTTCATTGTTTCGCCTTATGTGGAGGCGTCAGCAGAATAACAAAAAATGCAATAATATAGGCTTGATATTGAAAACGCCACATTGGATAGAATGATACCAAAGGTCTCGTTTTTCTAGACTCCTCGGCATCCGCAGTGTTCGAGAACAAGCGTGCAGCGTTTGAAGGTTTGTTAATACATGGGCTATCGTGTACCCGATTGGTCTGAAACTAAAATTACAGCCACTTCTCGACTCAGGCAATGGTCAGAATGTTACGTCCGTAAGCTTGTCAAGCAGGCTTTGCGGTCTACCTACGTTAGGAATATCGACACACGATGAAAAACATTTTCCACGGTTACTACCCGCCTACAACCGAGCAATACGAGTGCCTTTGGAATGAAGGGCTTATTGTGGTGGACACCAACGTGCTCTTGAATCTATATCGGCTGCCTACCACCGCAAGAGACGAGTTGATAAGCGTGCTGGAGCTAATCAAGGATCGGCTATGGATTCCACACCAAGTAGCGCTTGAGTTTCAACGGAACCGCTTAACCGTGATTTCCAGTGAAAGAAAGGTGACTGAAGACGCCCTCACATTCGCCTGTGATCTATTAAACAATATCAAGAAAAAAGTTGACACTCTTCAAATTGATAAGCGTGGCTTAGGGATCGAATCACAACCTTTACTGACGCAACTAGAAACTTCTAACGATCAACTTGTAAAGGCTATTAAGGCCGCGCATGAGGCTCAACTCGACATATCTTCCGTTGATCCCGTGCGCGATATCCTCGACTTGCTACTAGAAAATCGTGTGGGCGCTGGTCCCACCAGCCAAGCAGATTTGGAAGTTTTGACGGCTGGTGGAGAGGATCGTTTTAAAGATAAAATTCCACCTGGATTTGCAGATGCCGACAAGGAGAAGAACCCCCACGAAGCTACTTTCATATTTGATAACATAAAGTATCAACGTAAGTTTGGCGACCTTATTCTCTGGCGACAATTGATTCAACATGCAAAAAATACGAATACTAAAGCTGTCCTATTAGTGACCGCTGATCGCAAAGATGATTGGTGGTGGCGAGAACATAATAAAACAATTGGTCCGCATACAGAACTAGTTCGCGAAATCCAGAGAGAAGGAGGAGTGGACCTATTTTGGATGTACTCTTCGGTCCAATTTGTCGAACACGCAAACAAATATGTATCGGCGTCGGTTTCAACCGAATCAGTTGCTGAGATTGAGCATGTAACTCTCTCAAATCGAGCAACTTCAGGCTATACGCTTGAATCAAGCTGGCCGCCCTCATCCTTCATCGCTCCGGAAGAGCACGATCTTTCTGAACTCTTTCTTAGGGATCATATAATAAATATCAGTTCCGCCGAGAGTTGCGTCGAGCGCTGGCTGGAGTGTCGCGGAGGACTAGTCGAAGCGAACCATCGTGGATTCCCAGATTTCGTAGTCCGGAGTGGCGACAATGTCCATGGATATGAAGTCAAGCAAATACGTCAGTTTGATCGGATGTTTTTTTCTCAGGGCGTGATCAACAGTCTCTTGCGCGGCCATTTGGAAACACTAGAAGGCCGACTCTCCGACTTTACACAAATCATTATCATTACGGAGCGCGACTTTTTTGACACTTTCCATAAACAACGTACATCCGAGCTACATCAACGCTTGGTTCGACTGCTCAGAAAATATCCGGTCAACTCAATCATCGTTGGTGCAGTTATAAATGGCGTATTTGAAGTGCTGGCTCATCAGTCCGGATTAGTAGATGACGAAAATGTTTTCTATTGACCACTGCGATCTAGAAGACTGTTTGGTAAAACAACAACATGTTGTGACACTTCGGTTTCATGACACTTATGGGGCCTCTTATGGCCCTGAATTTGTTAATCAACTCGTCTTCTTTCTATGGCTAATAAAAATCACCCAAGCGAACTGTGCACTAACCACTAATTTCTGGACGGCAGGTTACGCTGCACTGTGGACATTCGAATTATGGGTACACATTACGCGCGAGCCGAGGACCTTTTGGCATCACTACACAAAAATAGGCAGCCGACGTTTGGCTGCCTGGTATCGCTTGATCTCATTTTATGTGTCGCGCCAGTCTCACTTTATGTGTCGTCCAATGAAACATTTCGGTAGCAGTCATTCTCAAATTAGTCCTTTTTAAAAAATACTGGCTCATTTAATATGTGCAAAATAAGTTGGTACTATCTAAGGGGTATTCAACTATAACGTAAATCAGACTACACTGAGGCTGCAGCATAACAGCTGACGTTGCCGTATAACATTTCTGGATATCTACAGCTAAAGCCAGACTTGTGGGTTGATGCTACACCCACCTGACCTAAATTGGATGACCGCTTTCGCTGCACTGTGGACATTCGAATTATGGGTACACATTACGCGCGAGCCGAGGTTTTTATCTTTTGGCATCACTACACCAAAATAGGCAGCCGACGTTTGGCTGCCTGGTATCGCTTGATCTCATTTTATGTGTCGCGCCAGTCTCACTTTATGTGGCGGGAATCTCACTTTATGTGTCGTCCAATGATGTTAGCCCGCTTATTCCCAGCTCAACGCCCCACCGGTCTGATACTCGGTGACCCGCGTCTCGAAGAAGTTTTTCTCTTTCTTGAGATCCATCATTTCGCTCATCCACGGGAAGGGATTCTGTACGCCCGGATATTGCTGCGGCAAACCGAGCTGCACCAAGCGGCGATTGCCGATATATTGGACGTATTCTCTGAAGACCGGTGCATTCAGGCCGAGCACGCCGCGGGGCATGGTATCGTCGGCATAAGCACATTCCAGTTCTACGCCACGGCGGATCAGGTCGATGATTTCCTGCTGGAAAGCCTCTGTCCAGAGCTGCGGATTTTCCACCTTGATCTGGTTGGCCATATCGATACCGAAATTGCAGTGCATGGATTCATCGCGCAGGATGTACTGATACTGCTCCGCCGCGCCCACCATTTTGTTCTGTCGACCCATCGCCAGAATCTGGCTGAAACCCACATAGAAAAAGGTGCCCTCCATGATTGCCGCAAACACGATCAGCGAGCGTAATAACTTCTGATCATTTTCCAGGGTGCCGGTTTTGAAATGGGGGTCCGCCAGAATGTCGATAAAGGGCATCAGAAACTGATCTTTATCCCGTACCGATGGCACCTCATGGTACATGTTGAATATCTCGCCTTCATCGAGGCCAATGGATTCGACAATGTACTGATAGGCGTGGGTATGAATAGCCTCTTCAAAGGCCTGGCGCAGCATATACTGGCGGCATTCCGGGGCGGTGATGTGACGATACGTGCCCAGTACAATGTTGTTGGCCGCCAGGCTGTCCGCAGTCACAAAAAAGCCCAGATTGCGCTTCACGATGCGCCGCTCATCCTCGGTCAGCCCCTTGGGGTCTTTCCACAGGGCGATGTCCCTGGACATCTGAATCTCCTGCGGCATCCAGTGGTTGGCGCAGGCGGCGAGGTACTTATCCCAGGCCCACTGGTATTTAAAGGGCACCAACTGGTTGACATCGGCGCACCCGTTAATAATGCGTTTATCTTCGGCACGCACCCGCTCAAAACTGGTCATGGCAGTCTCTTCGATACCACTAACATGCTCTGGACGCATCGTTAACGGCCCATCGGGAATAGGTTCTTTGCGAATATTTTCTTCAAAACGTAGCATGATAATTTCCTTTGTTAAACAATTCCCGTATTACTGACAAGCCTCACAAGTCGGATCATCAAGCGCACAGGCTTTGGGTTGACCTGATCCAACAGCATTGAGAGTGCCCGTCTGCACCGTAGATTTTTCCGCTGCCGTGGCGCCCAGTGAGCGCAGGTAGTAGGTGGTTTTCAGGCCGCGTTTCCAGGCCAGCCGGTAGGTTTCGTCAATTTTCTTGCCGGAAGGCTGGCCGAAATAGAGGTTGAGACTCTGGGCCTGATCCAGCCATTTCTGCCGCCGGGCTGCTGCTTCCACCAGCCATGCCGGGTCGGTTTCAAAAGCATTGGCATACAAGGGCTTGATGCTGGCTGGAATGCGGTCTACGGGCATGACCGAACCATCGAAGTATTTCAAATCATTGACCATGACCTCATCCCAGAGTTCCAGGCGTTTCAGGTCGTGGACCAGATAGCTGTTCACCACCGTAAACTCGCCGGACAGGTTGGATTTGACATAGAGGTTCTGGTAAATCGGCTCAATACCCTGGCTGACACCGACAATGTTGGAGATGGTAGCGGTCGGTGCAATAGCCAGGCAATTGCTGTTGCGTATCCCCGCTTTGACCTTGTCACGCAGGGCGGTCCAATTCAGGCGCTGGCTGCGGTCCACGTCTACACCCTGCGTGCGGCTGGCCGCGAGCAGTTCGATGCTGTCGATGGGCAGGATACCCTGACTCCACAAGGACCCCGGGAAGCTCTGATAGCTGCCCCGCTCCCGGGCCAGATCGGCCGACGCATCAATGGCGTGGTAGGAAATGATTTCCTGACTGATATCGGCAAAGGCGAGGGCTGCGGCCGAAGCGTAGGGAATCCGCATCTGCAACAGGGCATCGGAGAAACCCATCAGCCCCAGACCCACTGGCCGGTGCCGCATATTACTATTGCGCGCTTTGGCAACGGCGTAGTAGTTCATGTCGATGACATTATCCAGCATTCGCATGGCTACCCGAATGGTACGTCCTAGCTTCTCTTCGTCCATCAGCGCCAGCAATTCTTCCGGACTGCTGTCCTCGCGTAATGCGCTAGTGTCGGTGCTCGCCGTTGCCCGCAAATGAGATACCAGGTTGACGGATCCCAGGTTACAGACGGCGATTTCCCTGGCATTGGTGTTGAGGGTGATCTCGGTGCAGAGATTGGAGCTATGCACCGCCCCGACATGCTGCTGCGGGCTGCGCAGGTTGCACGGGTCCTTGAAGGTGATCCACGGATGGCCGGTCTCGAAGAGCATGGTCAGCATTTTGCGCCAGAGATGAATGGCGGGCATGCGCTTGAACAATTCGATTTCGCCCGCATCCGCCATGCGTTCATAGTGTTCATAACGCTCCCGGAAGGCTGACCCGGTGAGGTCATGCAAATCTGGCGTTTCGTTGGGGCTGAACAGCGTCCACATCGTGTTGCTCTCCACGCGCTCCATGAAGAGGTCGGGGATCCAGTTGGCGGTATTCATATCGTGGGTGCGGCGGCGGTCGTCACCGGTATTCTTGCGCAGTTCGAGGAATTCCTCGATGTCCATGTGCCAAGTTTCCAGGTAGGCGCAGACCGCGCCTTTGCGTTTGCCGCCCTGATTCACAGCGACCGCTGTGTCGTTGACTACCTTAAGGAAAGGGACGACGCCCTGCGACTTGCCATTAGTGCCTTTGATGAAAGACCCCAGTGCGCGCACCGGCGTCCAGTCGTTCCCCAGGCCGCCACTGAACTTGGAGAGCATGGCGTTTTCTTTGATGGCTTCGTAGATGTCATCCAGATCGTCACCCACGGTGGTCAGGAAGCAACTGGACAACTGCGGGCGCAAGGTTCCGGCATTGAATAAGGTGGGCGTCGAACTGACAAAGTCGAAGCTGGACAGCACTTCATAAAAGGCAATGGCATGGGTTTCGCGGTCGATTTCATCCATCGCCAGACCCATGGCCACCCGCATCCAGAAGGCCTGCGGCAATTCAATGCGACGCTCCCGCACGTGCAAAAAGTAGCGATCATACAGAATTTGCATACCCAGATACTGGAAGTTCAGGTCCCGCTCCGGCCTGAGCGCGGCGGTAATACGCTCCAGATCGTACTGTCCCAGCCGCGGGTCAATCAGCTCATTCTGGATGCCGGTTTGCAGATAGTCGCGGAAATACTCAGGATAGCGTGCGGTCATCTCTGCCTGAGTTGCCGCTTCACCGAGCACTTCCCAGCGCACGCGATCGAGGAGCAGACGCGCTGAGGCATAGGCGTAGGCAGGATCGCGCTCGATCAGTACCCGGCTGGCAAGAATGGGAGCCTGAAACAGTTCATCCTCGCTGATGCCGTCGTAGAGATTTTTGACGGTATTGCCGAGGATGGCATCTATCGACACTGCGCCGCCCAGGCCGCTGCAGGCCTCTTCGATGACGGCGCGCAGTCGTTCCATGTCCAGTGTCCGCTGGCTGCCATTCGGATGACTGACCTTAATAACCGGAGTTTCGGCTGGACTTCCCGTCGCTGCCTGCTGGCGGCGTTCCCGCGTGCGCTCCTCGCGATACAGCACATAGGCCCTGGCGACTTCGTGTTCGCCCGCGCGCATGAGCGCCAGTTCCACCTGATCCTGAATGTCTTCAATGTGAAAGGTGCCACCCCCTGGTTGGCGCCGTTTCAGTGCCTCAATCACCTGCTCTGTCAGACGGCTGACAAGGTCACGGACGCGTGCGCTGGCCGCCCCGCTGCCGCCTTCCACGGCCAGGAAGGCCTTCGTCACAGCGATGTGAATCTTGCTGGCGTCAAAATTGACCACCGCGTTGTTGCGACGAATGACTTTGTAATGACTGGCTTCGGAGGGGTCGTAAGTAGGGTTGCTGACGATGGCTTGGGCGGCAGGGTTGGACATGGGCGACTCCTAATAATCGGGGGGATAGTGAACGCAAACAGCGAGGCAGCGTAATCTAAGGATACACCGGGGCGGCGTGCAAAGCGGATCGCAAAGCACCCAAGCACTAAATATAGACCTGTTTCTGTCGGTGTCAACCATATCTTGTGCGTAATGGCGTGCACAAGTCTGGCAAAAGATGTGGATAACCAGGCCAGAAGTATCATTTAACAATGAAATTTTTATCTCTTGTCCGGGGGCGGGCGCGAGGGCATCTCTGCCAGCTTATGAATTTGGACTTGTTCTAAACTACTGGTTGGGCGCATACTGATCCCGTTAATAATCTGTCAGGAAGGAACGTGATGACTGCCTCAGCCTTGGAAATTGCCCGCGCTACTCTTTTTGCCCCCGGTGGAATCAGCGAAGGGGAGTTGGAAAAAGTATTTGGCCGTCTCTCCCATCGCGCCCTGGACGATGCTGATCTGTATTTTCAGTACAGTCGCAGCGAGGGCTTTAGCCTGGAAGAAGGGGTTGTAAAGTCGGGTAGTCACTCTATTGAACAAGGAGTGGGTGTGCGAGCGGTGAGCGGTGAACGTCAGGGCCTGGCTTATTCTGACGAAATCGCCGTAGATGCCTTGCTGACGGCGGCAGAGGCGGCGCGCGCCATTGTCCATCATCCGGGGCAGACGAAAGGGCTGGTCTGGCAGCGGCGTCAGGGGCTGGCGCTCTATCCGCCCGTCGATCCTCTGGCTTCTATTCCCAATAGCGAGAAAATCGCTCTGCTGGAGCGGGTGGAACGGGCCGCCCGGGCCTGTGATCCGCGTATTGTTCAGGTGATGGCCAGCCTGAGTGCCCGTTTTGAGGTGGTCCTGGTGGCGCGCCTCAACGGTACCATGGCTGCCGACGTGCGCCCCTTGGTGCGGCTCAACGTCTCCGTCATTGTCGAGCAGGGCGGGCGGCGCGAGCAGGGCAGTGCTGGTGGTGGCGGTCGTTACGATTATCAGACCTTTCTTCAGGGTGACATGGCCGAAGAATTTGCCCGGGAGGCTGCGCGTCAGGCCTTGATCAACCTGGAGGCGGAAGCGGCGCCTGCCGGTTGTATGGAAGTGGTCCTCGGACCAGGATGGCCGGGAATATTGCTGCATGAGGCCATTGGTCATGGCCTGGAGGGTGACTTCAACCGCAAGGGTACCAGCGCCTTCAGTGGCTTGGTTGGCCAGCGGGTCGCGGCACCGGGCGTCACGGTTGTCGATGATGGTACTCTGGATGGCCGCCGCGGTAGTCTCAATGTCGATGATGAAGGGACCCAGACTCAGTGCACGACACTGATTGAGGATGGTATTCTCAAAGGCTATTTGCAGGATACCCTCAATGCCCGCCTGACCGGAACGCATTCGACGGGCAATGGCCGCCGCGAATCCTACGCGCACCTGCCGATGCCGCGGATGACTAACACCTACATGCGGGCCGGGAACCGCGATCCCCAGGAGATCATCGCCAGCGTCAAACACGGGCTCTATGCCGTCAACTTCGGGGGTGGCCAGGTGGATATCACTAACGGCAAATTCGTTTTTTCCGCCTCTGAAGCGTATCTTATTGAAAATGGGAAGATAACCAGGCCAGTCAAAGGAGCCACCCTGATTGGCAACGGCCCGGATGTGCTCACCAGGGTTGAAATGATCGGCAACGACCTCCAACTAGATACAGGAGTGGGTACTTGTGGCAAGGATGGCCAGAGTGTGCCCGTAGGCGTTGGACAACCGACGCTGAAAATCCGTGATCTGACCGTGGGTGGAACACAAGGGTGAAAAACCTGCTCTTGTCAGGTGATCTTGGGAAGGCTAACATCGAACGATATATTGGTCTTATTAATCAGTCTGGTTCTCCCATTCGGGGGGTGTGTGAATGAATAATGTCTTAAAAAATGTGCTGTTGTGGGTGGCGATTGGCGTCATTCTGATGCTGGTGTTTCAGAACCTCAATACGAGCAGTTCGACGCCAGCCCAGGCTATGGACTTTTCGACCTTTGTGACTAGTGTGAAGCAAGGTCAGGTTGCCGATGTCACCATCAATGGTAACCATGTGAATGGTAGCCTTAGCTCCGGGCAGCAGTTCAGCGTTTACACGCCGGCCAACGACACGCAACTCGTTCCCCAACTGCTGGCTGCCGGGGTGAAAATCTCGGTCAAGCCGCCGGAAGGGCAATCACTGCTGCTTTCTATCCTCATCTCGTGGTTCCCGATGCTGTTGCTGATCGGTGTGTGGATTTTCTTCATGCGCCAGATGGGTGGTGGTGGCGCGGGCGGTCGGGGAGCGATGACTTTCGGCCGCAGCAAGGCGCGGATGCTGACGGAAGAAAACAATAAGGTCACCTTCGCCGATGTGGCGGGCATTGAAGAAGCCAAGGATGAGCTTGCAGAGATTGTTGAATTCCTGCGCGATCCGCAGAAGTTCCAGCGCCTTGGCGGACGGATTCCCAAGGGCGTATTGCTCATGGGTTCGCCGGGTTCGGGTAAGACCTTGCTGGCGCGTGCGATTGCGGGCGAAGCACGGGTACCTTTCTTCTCTATCTCCGGCTCCGACTTTGTGGAAATGTTTGTTGGTGTCGGTGCATCGCGGGTTCGCGATATGTTCGAGCAGGCTAAAAAGCATGCCCCTTGCATTATCTTTATTGACGAGATTGATGCGGTGGGTCGTCAGCGTGGTGCAGGCCTGGGTGGCGGTAACGATGAACGCGAGCAGACCCTGAATCAGTTGTTGGTGGAAATGGATGGTTTCGAAGGTACTGAGGGCATCATTGTTGTTGCTGCTACCAATCGTCCGGATGTGCTAGATCCGGCGTTGTTGCGGCCCGGTCGTTTCGACCGGCAGGTCACCGTACCGTTGCCGGACATTCGCGGGCGCGAGCAGATTCTGCAGGTGCATATGCGCAAGGTGCCGATTGCTCCGGACGTGGATCCCAAGGTTATTGCCCGGGGTACCCCTGGTTTCTCCGGTGCGGATTTGGCCAACCTGGTCAATGAAGCAGCACTGATGGCGGCACGCAGGAGCAAGCGTCTGGTAGATATGCACGACTTTGAGGATGCCAAAGACAAGGTCATGATGGGGGCGGAGCGCAAGTCGGTGGTCATGAGCGATAAGCAACGGGAAACCACGGCCTATCACGAGTCGGGCCATGCTGTGGTAGCGAAGCTATTGCCAGGCACGGATCCGGTGCATAAGGTCACCATCATTCCGCGTGGCCGGGCTCTGGGGCTCACTATGCAGTTGCCGACGGAAGATCGTTTTAACTACGAGCGTCAGGAAATTCTCTGTAACATCTCCATTCTCATGGGCGGGCGCATTGCGGAAGAGGTTTTCCTCAATCAGATGACGACGGGCGCGGGTAACGACATTGAGCGTGCCACCGACTTGGCGCGGCGAATGGTGACACAGTGGGGTATGTCGACCATCGGGCCGATGGTCATCGGTGAAAAAGAGGAAGAAGTATTTATTGGTCGGGAAATGACCAAGCATAGTAATATCTCTGAGCAGACGGCGAGAACCGTAGACGGGGAGGTGCGCGATATTATCCAGGAGCGCTACGGCATTGCCCGTAAATTGATTGAAGAAAATCGCGACAAGGTCGAGGCCATGACCCGGGCCCTGCTGAAGTATGAAACGCTGAACGCGGGACAGGTGAATGACATTATGGCTGGTCGTGACCCGCAGCCGCCGGTAGAGGGCACGGGAAGCTATCCCTCCGCACCCGGTGGTAATGTCACGACGACGGACAAATCCGGCGGGCAGCCATTGCCTAGCCTGAATCCGGGAGAACATCCCGTTTGACCCTGACGCTGGATTGCAACGGGCGCCCGCTGGTTCTCGGGCGCCCTTGTGTTATGGGGGTGCTCAATATCACCCCTGATTCTTTTTCCGATGGCGGCTCCTATCTGTCTGTGGAGGCTGCTCTTGCTCGTGCCCAACGGATGTGGGAAGAAGGCGCCGATATCATCGATATCGGGGCGGAATCTACCCGTCCCGGGGCGCCGGTAGTGGCGCTTGAGGATGAGTTGCGCCGCCTGCTGCCGGTATTGGAGGCGGTGGCGGCAGCAGTGCCGTTGCCCATTTCCATTGACACTAACAAAGCAGCTGTTATGCGCGCCGCCTGGGCCTTGGGTGCGGGGCTGATGAATGATGTGACGGCGTTACGTGCCGATCCGCTGGCGCTGGCGACTATCGCCGAGTTGGGTGTTCCCGTCTGTCTGATGCACATGCGGGGTACCCCGCAGAATATGCAAACAGAAACGCATTACGGCGATGTGGTGGCAGAGGTGAAGAACTTCCTGCTTGAGCGCATAAAGCATTGTGTCGCAGCAGGCATTCCCCGACATCATCTGCTCATCGATCCCGGCTTTGGTTTCGCCAAAGATCTGGAGGCTAACTGCAGTTTACTGCGCCATCTCGATGCCTTTGCGTCCGTAGATGTGCCACTGCTCGTTGGCCTTTCCCGCAAGCGCATGATCGGCGAGCTTTCTGGTGTGGGACTGGCTACAGCTCGTGGGGCTGGCAGTATCGCTGCTGCACTTTGGGCAGTAGAGCGTGGCGCCCATATTGTGCGCGTCCACGATGTGGCAGAAACGGTGCAGGCGCTGCGGGTCTGGCGCGGAATTGGTTTGCGTTGAAGATATGAAGTTTTATCTTTTATAACTACAGGCAAGGCTGCGCCTCAGGCGCTGATAAGCCGTCCATATGTGGAGTAAAAACTTTGGCGAGAAAATGGTTTGGGACCGATGGGGTGCGCGGTCAGGTCGGTGATTCTGTCATTCATCCGGAATGGGTTCTCCGTCTGGGCTGGGCTGCGGGACATGTGCTCACGGCCGACGCGCCGGGTCGGCCCCAGGTGGTTATTGGCAAGGACACCCGCCTGTCTGGATACATGCTGGAGTCTGCTCTGGAGTCCGGGTTGGCCGCAGCGGGCGTCGATGTTCTGCTGGTCGGCCCCTTGCCGACACCCGCCATCGCCTATCTGACCCGCACCTTGCGCGCGGATGCCGGTATTGTCATTAGCGCTTCACACAATCCCTATCAGGACAATGGCATCAAATTTTTCTCTGGAGATGGTTATAAACTGCCGGACGCCCAGGAGGAGGCCATCGAGGCATGGATGGACCGGCCCATGACGCTGTCTGCATCAGAGCGCCTGGGTAAGGCACGGCGGGTAGACGATGCGGTGGGGCGTTACGTAGAGTTTTGCAAAACCACCTTCCCC
>JAAOMR010000189.1 GCA_018853935.1 Acidithiobacillus ferrivorans | reverse complement strand
TCTCAGCACGCAGCGGTGCTGGTCTCTGAACTCTGGGCACAGGCCCAGGCGATAGCGCGTGAACGCTTACAAGCCGACCGTGAAGCCCTGGAAGCCGCGCGGGTGGAGATGGCACGGGAACGGGACGAAGCCGTAGAGCTGGCCGACACCCTGGCGGGTGAGCTGGATCTGGTGCGTGCTGAGCAGGAAGCGGCGCGGATGCTCCTGTCCGAAAAAGACGAGGCGATCCTGGAGCAGGCCCAGGAGATCAACCACTGGCGCGGAGAGGCCACCCTAATGCGGGAGAAGGCCGCAATGCTGGAGGGCAAGGTGGCGGGTCTGGAGCAGGCACTCCAACAGATCAGCCCGCGTATGATTCCGGTGATCGGCACGATTGGCGACTGATGGCCGTTCGTCCCTAATCACGCATGGCATTGTCGCTCAGTATGTTGGTCAGGGCTTCGGAGACGGTTTCCTTCTCGCTCTCCTGATTGGGTTCTGGCGTCATGCGCAGGGTGTCGAGCAGCGGTGCCAGGCGTTTTTTATCGACTTCCCTAGTGATGGACTTCTCGGCTTCTTCCAATAGCCATGCCCGGATTTTGTCATCCTTCCGGGCGGCGTGAATCAGCATGCCCCCCAGGATGATTTTCTGGCCGTTTTCCGTGCGTCTGCTCTGTTCCCGGAGGCGAGCCAGCTTATCTTCTGCCTCTGCTATTTTCTGATCCAGCGTCTGCGCCATGGTGCTATCCTCATGCGGTTGAAGCAGGCATACTATCATGCACCGGATGAGCGCAGCGAGTACGGAAATGCGCACTTACGACTTGCTACGCAAGTCAGAGCGCCCTGCGGGGCAAAATAAAAAGCCAAAAAGCGAGGATCCGAAAAGTGGCCATTTATCACGCCAGCACCAAGCCGATAGCGCGCAGCGCGGGACGGTCCGCCGTCGCCGCAGCGGCCTATCGTGCGGGTGTTGAGCTGGTGGATGCGCGCACCGGGCTGGTTCACGACTATACCCGCAAGGGCGGAGTGGAGCTGACCGAGATCCTCACGCCGGACGGTCTTGGTGTTGAGCGCAATGCACTTTGGAACGCCGCCGAACTGGCCGAGAAACGCAAGGACGCCAGGACCGCCCGCGAATGGATCGTCGCCCTGCCTGCCGAGCTGGATGCCGGGCAGCGCCGTGATCTGACCCATGATTTTGCGCAGGCATTGGT
>JAAOMR010000188.1 GCA_018853935.1 Acidithiobacillus ferrivorans | reverse complement strand
GATGAAGAAATAGAACGCCGCCGCGCCGTCTGGCAAGCACCCGAACCGCGCCACGCGCGCGGCGTATTGGCGAAGTACGCCAAATTGGTTTCCTCGGCCAGTAAGGGGGCCGTAACAGATTGAATGTTAGAAACGAAAGGCCGTATGCGCTGATGCGGCGCGCGTCAGTCGGTCGCTTACGGCCTGCCAGTCGGCGCCGCTGGGTGGTGCCTCGATCAGCAGACCATCGAGCCCTTGCTGATAATGAATCCTGTACGGAAAGATTTCCATTCCCGGCGCCGCATCACCGGCACCGGCTCCGGTAATTCCTGACCCTAATATCGTATCGGGAATATATTCTTCGAAAGATATACGCGATGACGGGAAAGATCGGGATGACAAAAAAATACCCAATGAAAAACATGGACGCGAATCCATTGCCTATAATCGTGATTTGTTTTTTCATAAAGCACCCATTCATAGTTGAAAATAGTGGAGAATTTCGGGCCTATTCCAGGATGCGAACTGGCTACAACAGTCTGTTTGGCAGACTTTCCGAATCTAAACCATAAAGAGCCGCGCACGTCGCCGCAACACAATCCAGCTGCGTGTGCTACCCTGTCAAGGATCAGTATCCACTCACAGTAAAGGACGATCCGCATGATCAACACCACCCCACCGGATATCGCGACAATCATCAAGGCGGAACAGCGATTTCTCGGGAAATTTACGCTGGTGGCTGCCATCATACTGATCGTGGTTGGTTTTTTTGGCGTGATGAGTCCCGTGATCATGTCGGCGGTGACCGTGGGCATATTGGCGGCCATCCTCATCATTGGCGGGCTGACCTGGGTGGTGCACAGCTATCAGTTGCACACCCACGGGCTTGCGGATTGGCTCAGGCCGATACTATTGCTGGCAACTGGCGCGGTGATGGTGGCGCTTCCGGCCGCAGGGATCGCCAGTATCGGACTGCTGTTTGCCCTCTATTTCACCATCGATGCTTACCGTAATTTCACTCGACCCAAGGCGTTGGGGGGACTGGGTCGTCGCTGGTTTATTTTCAGCGGCATCATCGACGTTGTAATCGCCTTGCTGTTCATCGCCACCTGGCCGAAAGGGTCGCTGATTCTGGTAGGCATCTTTGTCGGCGTAAACCTCATTTTCGATGGGGTCGTCCTCATCGTGCTGCGGAATACCGTTATTTAAACCCCAACATATTAATTAATAAAAGGAAATTTATGTTCGCCATCAAAGCATTGTTTTTGGATGAGTCCACGGCGCAAAAAGCCTTTGCCGACTTTGCGGAAACCTTGTCGGAAACGCCAGAGGGCCCCGCAGAATTTTATGCGGTGCTGCGTAAGATCCTGCAAGAGGGCTTGCACTTTGAGCCCGCGATTTTTGCGGAAAAGAACGTCGTATCGTGTGAGTTTTATGGCTTCGGCGATAAAGAATCCGCCATGGCGGAAGCGGCATTGCTAGACGCCGGAGCATTGGAAGTTATCGTAGAATAGTGCGTTCTGGGCGTTGTCATAGTTCATGGTCCATCCTGGTGGCGGCAGTCAATTCGGTACTGTAGCCCAGTTAGTGAGGGAGGTGGGTGACCATGGAGCCGGTTCGCATGAAACATGGGCAGGGTTGGGGAAAGATTGCGGTCAGTGCGTGTTATGGTCGAACATGAAATCATAAATATCGTACACGATGCCAGAGAGAAGAACGGCTATATGAAGACAGGAATAGGGTAGGTATCGCCGATGGCAAGTAAGAAACAACCGAAGGTCACAAAGGATACTGCGGAGAAATTGGCTGGCGCGGCCTATGCATTTATTCATGAGCATTTAATGGATGCCAAAGCGCCCATGGTCCACGGGATACGGGGAGCCCTGGAAAGAAACGATGAACACACTATCAGCATGGCCATCATGAAGCTGCTGGTCAAAGATCAGAATGTTGCCATGGCTTTCACGGCCCTGTGCAATCACCATGCATGCCTGCGTTTCGGAGATCACTACCCGACACGCAGTACCCTCATGGGGATACCTGTTGACCAGGCGGCTCCCGTAACGCTCTCCAAAAAACAGGTCAGGCAGTTGTCTGAATGGATACGCCAATCGGAGATTATCTGCCCGGATGGAACTATCTATTTTCACCCTACAACGGTGAGCCTGGAAAATCTGATGATGGCGCACCCCTGCGAGATTGCCCGCCTGCACGAAACCATACCGGCACAGAAGCGGTTACCCAAGCATTTTTCCAAGCCGGCTGAACATGCAGAAGAGGTGGCACAGATACAGGTGCTATTAATGTCAGTCGTTGTGCCGAATGACCAGAACTCCTGCTGGGACTGGGAGTCGTTTGATGATGAGCGGCAGGCAGATTTTGCCAGAGCAGCATCCGATGTGCTTTTCGATGGGCGGGCCGTGGCAACACCACCGATCCTGCTTTCAGAGATCATTTCAGGTGACATCGAAGACGATGAGGATCAGCCTGACCCGGAAGATGAATTTTCGGAAGCCCTCATGAGCGTCATCCTCGATCTTGGGACCTCTGAACTGGATGCTGAAATTGATGAGTCGGACGACGAGAGTCTGGAAATTACCTTGTGCGACGCTGAGGAAAACTGCCGGCGCCTCCATGTGGAATATGGGTCGGTCGGACTGTCCCGGTCAGAAGCATTCATGATGGTTTACGATGTCATGAAAAGGGCGGGGGTTCTCGGAATCATGTTGAACGAAGAGCTGGACGATCTGGATCTACCTAATGATTTTCCACCCGATGATGTGGTTATACATTGATTATGAAATTGTTTTTCGCACTTACGGACGTCTATCGGTAAAACATGCGGCTGGATGCGTATTCCACGCCGCAAAGCGGCAAAGAAAACCATCAGGTTCAGCCCGCCAAGGAATTGGCGGATAAAGTCAATCACTGAGGATTATCGATGTAACGCAGTTTGACCGCAGCGGTAATGTCCCTAATGTTCTTCAGGTCGCTTTTTGCTGTAATCATACGTGACTCCCCGTGCGAGGGGGCGGCGGCGAAAATCGCAGACCAACACCCAGTCGATTCCAATGATTGATAGCGCCGATGGCCACGGTCAGGAACGTCACTTCTGTTTCCGTGAACTGAGACTGCAGTGCCTCATAGACGGCGTCGGGCGCCCCCTGGGTCGCGAGCGCCGTCAGACATTCCGCCCACGCCAAAGCGGCCTGCTCCCGTGCAGAAAATATACCGGCATCTCTCCAGCCCGCGACCAGATCCAGCTTGACCGCTTCCACACCGATTTGGCGGGCGACATTCAGGTGGTACTGGATGCAGAACGCACAGCCGTTGACTTGCGATACCCGTATCTTGATAAGTTCCGTCAGGGTTTTTTCAAGGCCGGAACCATCTACCGCTTTCCCTATCGCCAGGAGTGCGGCGTACACTTCGGGCGCGATCTTGGTGAAGGGGAGGTAGTCAATGCGGGCATGCTCCGTGGACATGGCTTGTTCCTTATGAGGTGACCCAGGTAGTATCAGGACTCTAACAACATATCAGAGTGCTTACAATATGGACGACGCAGCGCCAAAACCCCTCATCCCTCAAGTAGGCGAGGGCAAACGCGGGGAAAATGGTTATCTGGGTTACCTGCTGCGGCAGGCCGCGGGGGCGTACCGGCACCGGGTGGAACGGGCACTCGCCGACCTGCGTGTAACGCCTCCACAATTTTCCGTGCTCATCATGCTGGCCGCCTATCCCGGCATTTCCAATGCTGACTTGGCGCGGTTGGCGCTCCTCACCCCACAAACGGTCAGCACCATTGTCGCCAATCTGGAACGCGCCGGGGCCATCGTGCGCCAGCCGCATCATTATCATGGCCGTATCCAGCAGATTGATCTCAGCGAGACAGGCAAGTCGTTATTGGCGAGCTGCCGTGGGCGGGTGCAGGGTATTGAGCAAAAGCTGGCCGATGGGCTTTCCCAAGAAGAGGAATCGGCACTTCGAAAATGGCTGGTTCGCGTCGCCACGTCAGCATGAAATTTTCAAGGTGTATGAGCTTTGTCATGTAATACTTGCCACACTTACTTTCGTGAGCCTTGATAGCGACATGGCTGACGCACTTTCCTGGTTCCTATTAAAAAACGCCAATACTACACCGCTACATACTACCATGGTGTATTTTCATAGAAAAACAACCCATCCCATGCGGCACATACGCAAGACACCGGTGTGCCTTGGATTTACCGGACAATATCTCCCCTCATGCAGAACTGCCTCAAGAATACCGCAGAACCTGCCATTTCCGATGACCGGAAACGCCACCCTGCCGCCGTTGAGCCCTGCTGGTCGGTATCAGACTATTCAGATACGCCATCGCCCTCCCCGAGCTGGCCGCCGCCGTCGGCGCCAACCCCGGTCGTTGCGCAATGCCTTCTATTTGCGGCCGGAAGACTTCCCCCAGCAATTTTTACTTGCCGGCTGTCACAGCGCACGCTTCCTGGGCTCCGAATGTCTTAGTCTGGCTTGAAGTCAAGGAAGACTCAACAGGTCGCACCACCACCAGCCATACCATACCGAAAGGCCGCCCCCGCAAGGCCTCGCCCAGCCAGATCGCCAGCGCCCGCCAGGGCAAAGGCGGTGCGGCATGATGGCAAAGCTGCCAAACCTTGATGACCAGATGGCGAGCATGCAGTGGCTCATGGACGCCATGACAACCGGGACGATCCCCATGGACGACCCGATCCGGCTCAAAGTGGCACTGCTGGCCATCGATGCTCAGACTGCCACCGCCAGACTGGCTCCCAAACATGCTTGCACGCTCACCTATACCACCAAGTTGATTAATGGTGCGGAGGTCTGGGCAGAGCTTCAAAAGTTCACGCGCTGAACCGGATTCGGAACTATGCTGTTCTGCTCACTTTCCGAAGAGATGCGATGTGTCTCTACGATTTACGGATTAAACCTCATGCTGCGGGGTGCGCCGTCTGCCCGGATCACACCTGGACGGGATCGGCACCAGCGCCCCGTTTTTCTCTCTGAGGTTGGGTATAGGTTGGATGGAAAAAATAAAGGCACCCAGCAAAACTCGCTAAGTGCCTAATTCTTTTGGCTCCCCGGGACAGGCTCGAACTGCCGACCTAGTGATTAACAGTCACCCGCTCTACCGACTGAGCTACCGGGGAAAAGTGCGCGTATCCTAGCCTTCCGTGCTGCGCGCGTCAAGGACCATGCGCCTGCTTTTTTCTGCGCCTCAGAGCACGGCCCCTTGCCAAAACGTAGTATTTGGGCTATCTACTTTTTAGAGAAAAAAGAACGAGGGAGACGCCGGTGCGAAGGCAAAGCATTATGTTACCTATCGGCCCAATCCAGCGTGGGGGTGGACTTCTCCTGTTGTTGACTCTGGTCCTCAGCGGCTGCGCCACCATGACGCCGCGCTCTGCATACCCACCGGCAAGCAGCTCTCCCCATAACGCATCGTCCGCCGATGCTAGCCGCGCCGAAGCCGCCACGCTGGATGCCGTGCTCGTTAACGCTATCGCGCAAATTGGCAAGCCTTATCAATGGGGCGGAGAAAGCCCCCAGACAGGATTCGACTGTAGCGGATTCATTCAATATGTGTTGGCCCGCGCTGGAGTAAGCATTCCCCGAACCTCTTTTGCCCAGGCCGCCGCCCTACCCTCGGTGCGCCTCAACCACATTCGTCCAGGTGACCTGGTGTTTTTCAATACCATGGGCCAGCCCTTTTCCCATGTGGGCATCTACATCGGCGGCAAGCAGTTTGTCAGCGCCTTGAACCGGCAGCAAGGTGTAGCTGTGCAAAGCCTGCAGATTTCTTACTGGGCGGAACGTCTGGATGGCGTGCGGCGTCCTCTGCCCGCTGAGTTGTTAGCGATGCGGGGCAACTAACCAAATCTTTTTGAAACCACTACGTTGGTGAAACGCATCATGCATAAAAACTGGGCCGTATTTCCGAAAACCATATATGCCATTGTCGCAACCGCGGCTTTATCGGCATGCGCAACCAATATCGGCTTGATGAATCAAGCGCCGGCACCGGCGATCGTAACATCCGCGCCGCCTTTGCCCACGCTACCCCTCCCGGAGCAACCCAGCACCGCGAAGGTGCCAGGGAACAGCAACACCTGCATCAGCAATGTGGCATTTCCCAACTTTCCCCTGCAATATCAGCAACAAATGCAGGAAATCGCCTGCCACCTGCAAGCACAGGATGGTCTACCCGCCAGTTATGTGATTCCCACCCTGCAAAGCGCCAGTTTCAATGCCCGCGCCGTGGCACTAATGACGCCCCCGCCCCCGTCCGCAAGCCCTGCAACACCCTATCCCTGGTGGCGCTATCGCGATCGATTCTTGCGTCAGAGCCGCCTGAATCAGGGCGTACAGTTCTGGCAGGATCATGCCGCACTACTGCACGCCGTCAGTCGGAAATATGGCGTTCCCGGACCGATTTTAATGGGCATCCTCAATATTGAAACAGGCTTCGGCTCCTTTCAGGGCGGATTTTCGGTGCTCAACAGTAACTTGAGCCTGGCATTGGCGTTGCCTGGTCGGCGGCGGTTTTTTCTGTATCAGACCGCAGAGACTCTGAAGCTGGCGCAGCGTTTGGGCGTTCCCCCAGGGACACTCCAGGGTTCACAAGCGGGTGCCATGGGCATGTCCCAGTTCCTGGCCAGCAGTTACCTGCGCTATGGCGTCACCTGGAATGACCCACCCGGCGGACCCATGCCCAATCTGTGGCAGTCATCTGCCGATGTATTGGCTTCCACTGCCAACTTCTTCCGCGGCCACGGCTGGCAATCGGGACAGCCGGTGCTGGGCCAGGTATCCGGCGATCAGGGCGCGGTCGTGACACCATTTCTGCAGGGCAAGCACCCGCTTGCGCAGCTGCGCGCTGCCGGCATTCAGCCGGAGACAGCTTCGAGACTCCCAGGATCAACGCCAGTGGGCCTGCTGCGTTTACAGACCGAACATGGCTCAACGCTGTTCATCGCCTACCCGAATTTCTACGCCATCATGGGCTATAACCCGAGCATCTATTACTCGGCAACGGTCTGGGCCTACGCCGAAGCGATCAAGCGGGTTATCAACGGCTGATCCGGGGCCAGAGCACGGGCGGCGCGACATTTGTCGGTCGCCGCCGCCCTTGTGCTAGTATGGCGCCTTCCGTTTCCAGAAAGGATGGAGTCTGGTGTGGCGTTAGAAAAATCGGGAATGCAACCTGTCGATCTGATCATACGTGCGCGCTGGATCGTGCCGATTCGGCCACAAACAGTGCTCCACGATCACGCCCTGGCGGTGCATGACGGACACATCATCGCTATTGGCCCGGCCGAGGACATCCGCGCGCGCTACGCAGCAACAAGCACTACGCGGCTCGACCACCATGTCTTGATGCCCGGACTGGTCAATGCCCATACCCATGCGGCCATGACCCTGATGCGCGGACTTGCGGATGACCTGCCGCTGATGACCTGGCTGAATGAACATATCTGGCCCGTGGAAGGCCGCTTTGTCAGTCCGGAATTTGTCGCCATGGGCACGGAACTGGCCATCGCGGAAATGCTGCGCGGCGGCACCACTACGTTCAACGATATGTATTTTTTTCCCGAAGCGGCAGCAGAAGTCGCCCAACGCATGGGCATGCGGGCCACCATCGGGCACGTCATCATTGATTTCCCCACCGCCTATGCGGCTAATGCCGATGCCTGTCTGCAAGCGGCGGCGGACTTGTTGCCGTGCCTGCGCAAAATACCTCTCATTCGCCAGAGTATTGCCCCCCATGCGCCTTATACCGTGGGTGATGCGGGCTTGCGCGGGGCGCGCGACCTGGCCAAAGCGGAAGCCCTGCCGGTGCACATGCATGTCCACGAAAGCGCTTACGAGGTGCAGGAGGCCACGGACCGTGATGGCATGCGCCCGCTGGCGCGCCTGGCCAGACTGGGGATACTGGACCAGCACTTTCTCGCCGTACACATGACCCAGTTGAATGACGAGGATCTGGCGATTTGCCGGGACAGCGGCCTGTATGTGGCCCACTGCCCCGAATCCAATCTGAAGCTGGCCTCGGGGATGGCACCAGTGGCCACGCTACGCAAACAAGGCACCCCGCTGGCGATTGGTACGGATGGCGCGGCCAGTAATAATGATCTCGACATGCTGGGTGAATTGCGTACCGCTGCCTTACTGGCAAAAGGCGTGAGTGGGGATCCCACCGCCTTCCCCGCCTGGGAAGCACTGGCGGCTGCAACACTGGGGGGTGCGGAGGCCATCGGCTGGGGCGCAGAAACGGGCAGCCTGGAACCCGGCAAGGCCGCCGACTGTATCGCCATTGATCTGGATCATCCGGCCACTTTCCCGGTCTATGATCCGGTCTCGCAGGTGGCCTATTGTGCGGGGCGCGATCAGGTCAGCCATGTCTGGGTGCAGGGGAAGCTGCGCATTGCCGAAGGACGAGCCGTGGATTGGGACACGCAGGATTTATTTGCACGTGCCCGGGGCTGGGTACAACGCATTCGTGAAAAGGATAACGACGCATGAATATGGATCAGGCTGAAGTCCACAAGTTCGACGCCCTCGCCGATCAGTGGTGGGATACCGATGGGCCCTTTCGTACCCTGCATGAAATCAACCCATTGCGTCTCGATTTCATCGCCAACGGCTGTGCTGGGCTGAACGGCAAGAGAGTGCTGGATGTGGGTACCGGGGGCGGAATCCTCGCAGAGGCCATGGCGCGTCAGGGGGCGGAAGTTACCGGTATTGATCTCGCCGGAGATGGCCTGAATGCGGCGCGAAAGCATGCCGATGCCAGCCATCTCCGCATCGACTACCGGCAGATCGCCGTCGAGGATCTGGCCGTGGAAAAAGCGGAGTATTATGACGTGGTGACTTGCATGGAAATGCTGGAGCACGTCCCTGACCCCGCCGCCGTAGTGAATGCCTGTGTCAGCTTGCTGCGTCCCGGTGGCGATGTATTCTTCGCCACCCTCAACCGCAATCCAAAAAGCTATCTGCTGGCTGTTGTGGGTGCCGAATATGTCCTGGGCCTGCTACCGCGCGGCACCCACGATTATCAAAAGTTCATTCGTCCCAGTGAATTACTGGCCATGACCAGGCAAAGTCATCTGCACACCATGGCGCTCAAGGGGATGTATTTTGATCCCATCCGCCATCGCGGACGCCTAACCGATGATGTCAGCGTCAACTATCTGAGCCATGCCCGAAAAGCTGTCCTTGATGCCTGAGTTGGCAGCCGTACTTTTCGATCTGGATGGCACACTGGTGGATACGGCTCCCGATCTCGGCGCCGCGGCCAACCGCATGCGGACCGATCGCGGTCTATCGGCATTACCGCTGGAGACACTCCGCCCGGTCGCCTCCCAAGGGGCCCAGGGTCTCCTTCGGGTAGCCTTTCATTTGCAGCCGGAGGACCCGGATTTTGCGCCAATGCGCACGGAGTTTTTGGAGATTTATGCCGCCCATATCTGCGAACAGAGCACCCTTTTCCCGGGTATGGCGGCAACCCTGACGAGCCTGTCGGCGCGCGGAGTGGTATGGGGCATTGTAACCAATAAACCGGGATTCCTGACCCTGCCTTTGCTGAGCGCCCTCAAGCTGCCGGTGCCCCCCGGCGCCGTCGTCAGCGGCGACAGCACAGCACGCGCCAAACCCGATCCGCTGCCGATCACCCATGCGCTCGCCAAGCTGGGAATCAGCGCAGCCCAGAGCCTCATGATTGGCGACGATCCGCGTGACATGGCCGCGGGCAAAGCAGCGGGGACCCGCTGCTGGGCCGCTGCCTGGGGCTACCTGGAGGCCGGTAACAACCCGCGACATTGGGGTGCCGACCAGATCATCCAGCGCAGCGAACAGCTAGAGTTCGCCCTTCTCCATTTCAACACCGCCCAGTAAAATAGGGTGTCCCTGGCTGCGGGTGATCTGCAAAAGCGCCGCCAGCAGTATCAGGATACCGCCGAACAATTCCAGGAGCGTCGGCGCTTCCCCAGCCAGCCACCAGGCCGATAGCGCGCCCACAATGACCTCAAAAGGCATGATCACCGCCGAAACACTCACCGGCATCCGCGCCACGCCAAATTGCACCACCACCGTCGCCCCGGCAATCCACAGCCAGGAAAAAGCCAGCAGATAACCGTATTCCGGCAATGGTAGCGCCGGTAAATACTGAAAAAATGCAAACGGCAAGGCAATCAACACACAGCCCCACCATACTGCAGTGGCGCGGTGCACATCACCGAGGACCGTGTCCGCGCGCAGAATGACATTGCTCAGGGCGAAGGCGAGGCCGGAAGAAATAGCCAGCAGATCATTCGTATCCAGATCCGCGAGGGAAAACCCCTGACCATTACTGACAACCAGAGCCGACCCACTCACCGCCAGCAAGGCCGCAAGGCCACCGCGCCAGCCTATCGCCTCTTGCAAAAAAATTCGCGCGGCGAAAATGGCCCAAACCGGTGAGAGATAGAAGAGCAGAAGGATACGGATGACCTCGCCATGCACCAACGCCAGCATAAAGGCCACATTGGTCCAACCACCGAGGAGGAGCAGACCGACCAGCGTACGCCCGTGCTGCCGCAGTTCATGGCGGCGATGCCAGGACCATAGACCGGCAGGTATCGCCAGCAATAGATAGACGACCAAAATCAGCCACGCGCCGCGCAGGCCTGCCGCATTGAAATGGCGGAGCGGCCACCAGAGCACCCCCCAGAGGCTGGAACCGACCAGCAGGGCAATTGTCGGGCCGCCCTGGCGGAGCACAGAGGCAGGCTGAGTGTTCTGATGAATAGCGACTGTCCCATTTGGCAAAGTTTTAATTCCGCCGTATTGTCCTGCACAAATCGACAAAATCACAGCATCTTTGTCAGCGCCCGAAATTCCGCCACCCTCACCAGGAAAATTCCAGGTACTTGTCATGACTGCCATCCTTGCCCCAGAATTGCTGCTTATGACAAAAAACTCCATGAATCCCCTGCTGAAAACCTTGCAGGCTTATCCTTTCGAGCGCTTACGCACGCTCTTGGCTGGAATAACTCCGCCAGCCAAAGAACTTATCGACTTCTCCATCGGTGAGCCGCGCCATCCGGCACCGGCCATAGTCAGTGAAGCGATCATTGAGCACCTGCATGGTCTCGCCGAGTATCCCAAGGTGCTCGGCGACTTGCGTTTACGGCAGGCCATTACCGACTGGGCCACCCAGCGCTTTGCCCTGCCCGCTGATTTTCTGGATCCGGAGCGGCATGTCATCCCCGCCAATGGCAGCCGTGAGGCCTTGTTCAGCATCGCACAAGCGGTGCTGCCGCCTTGTCAGACCCCCAAGCCCCTGGTCTTGTTACCCAATCCCTTCTATCAGATTTATGAAGGTGCTGCCTTGCTCGCCGGGGCAGAGCCCTATTATCTGAATTGCGCTGCCAGCGGGCAGCCGGACTTTGCCGCCGTAAACGAATCCGTCTGGGCACGCACCGCGCTGCTTTACGTCAACTCTCCCCATAATCCCACAGGGGCGACCCTGTCTCTGGAGACGCTGGGCTGGCTGGTTGCCAAAGCCCGACAACACGGCTTCCTGCTCGCCGCTGACGAGTGCTACAGCGAACTCTATCCCGAAGGGCAGGCGCCAGCAGGCATTCTGGAGGCAGCCGCGGCAACCGGCAGCCTGGCGCAGGTGCTGGCTTTTCACAGCCTCTCCAAGCGCTCCAGCATCCCCGGTGCGCGCAGTGGTTTTGTCGCGGGTGACGCGGATATTCTCAAGGCTTTTGTCCGTTACCGCACCTATCTGGGGGCGGCGACACCGCCTTTTATTCAGGCCGCCGCCATTGCCGCCTGGCAGGATGAACAACACGTCAAGCACACCCGCACCGATTATGCCCGGAAGTTTGCCGCCGCCCATGATATTCTCGGTGCGGTGCTGCCGGTAGAAACGCCCGCCGGTGGCTTTTATCTCTGGCCACAGGTGGGGGATGGCGAAACCTTCGTTCGCGCCCTCTACGAGGCAGAGCATGTACGCTGTCTGCCCGGTGCTTATCTGGCACGGGATGCCCACGGCATCCACCCCGGCCAGGATCGGGTCCGCATCGCGCTGGTCGGCAGCCTGGAAGATTGCGTCGAGGGTCTGCAGCGCATTCGTCATTTTTTGGACAGCCACCCCATTTCGACTTTATAACAAACATTCATCAAGGAGTTCGTGTGAGCCAGAGTCTTGCCACCATTATCGACGCCGCCTGGGAAAACCGGGCGGCGATTTCCCCCAAGCAGGCTCCGGCCGAACTGCGGGAAGCCGTACATCAGACCATTGAAGGGCTGGACAAGGGCGTCCTGCGGGTGGCCGAAAAACGCAATGGTCAATGGGTCACCCATCAATGGATCAAGAAGGCGGTGCTGCTCTCCTTCCGTTTGCAGGATAACGCCCGCATTCCAGGGGCCGAGACTAATTTTTACGACAAGGTGCCGGGCAAGTTTGCCGACTATAACAGCAACGATTTTCGCACCGGCGGTTTTCGGG
>JAAOMR010000187.1 GCA_018853935.1 Acidithiobacillus ferrivorans | reverse complement strand
CATCTTCCTCTATCCTTTAACTCCTAACGCGCAGCAAAAGCTGCGGCAAAGCACCTAAAAACTGCTCGAAAATTTGTCCCGAAAGATCGGAGAGGCCGACAAACTTCATATTGAGAATTGCTGGGTTGTCGCCGTAGAGTGTTCCCGGACGGCCTGGCAGAATGAAAAATAGGAATCCCCTAGATGACTTCCCAGCTCTACAAACACCTTCGGCCGCAATTGCTCAATGCACCAGAAAGCAAAAGGAATGTGGCCCTGCCAGGCGGTTACCGAACTTTGGTAGAGCGGTTGCTGAAAAGGCGCGGCCGTAAGTCTGGAAAAGATTTGACTACTCATAATGGATTCTCGTTAATATATGGAATATGTTTGCAAGGCAAAATCTGGAGATGTTCACCCGGGGTGCAGTTACACTCTGGAGAAGTAGTGTGCTTTCGCCTCTACTGCACCGCAGCCGTACCTTTCGCCACCCAATGTATCGCCTCCCCACTATAATCAGGGATCACGGTAGCCGGTACATTCTGATAATTTCCACCCGACGAGTTAAATTGCACTTGCGGCGGTGCGCTGCGGCTATGATTGTGCAATATGACTGCATCGGCACCCAACGTCGCAGCCCGCTTTTCGATGCTGGCAATCACCTGAGCGGATGGTGTGCCCGCAGGCGCGCTGGCATGCAGATTGGCAATGACCACGTATGGTCGGGCAGGATCAGTCGTGAGCGCCTGGACTACGGACGTGGGGGCGTAATGATGTGTGCTGACCGGGTGAACGGTGACCTGTGAACTGGCCGCACAACCCGTCAATCCTAATGTACCCAGCACCAAAGCACCGACAGTGATCGCTTTCATGGCCTATCCTATTTCTTGACGGCAGTGGATTTTGCGGTTGACATGATCTGAATATGCGCCTGCTTCCTGAGCTTTTGCAAATATACCGCTGTCTCCTGATTGGTTAGGGCCGATTTCAGTTGAGGCGTAATCTCTTTCAAGGGCAGCACCACAGCGGGCCGTTCCCCCAAATCCTGAATGATGACATATCCACTCGGCATGGAAATCGGACCGATCACCTCATTCTTCTTTACTTTCTTCAGGGCTTCTAAAATCGGGGCGGAAATTTCGTTAGAATTCACCCATCCCATTTCGCCGCCGTGTACGGCATTGGAGGCTTGCGAATGGGTTGCTGCCAGATCCGAGAAGCTCTGACCCTTCTTCAGATCTCCCAGAATGGCTTTGGCCTGGGCATAGCTCGGCACGACGATCTCGCTCAACCGGTACTGCTGCTTTGGTGCTGTTTTCACCAAATCATCGTACCGTGCTTGAATGGCCTTTTCCGAGACCGGATGCTGGGATTGATACTGCTGCAGCGCGGCGTCAATCAGCATGTTTTCTTTCTCGGCGGCCATCGCCTTTTGAAAGGCTGGTGTTTCCGCCAATCCCGCCTTTTTTGCCTGTTGCAAGAGGAGCGTGCGGTTGATCAGCGTCTGCAGGGTTTTTTGTGCAATTGCCGGATTTTTGGCCGCAGCGGGATTCGCGGCATCCACTTGCGCGCTAGTGATGGATTGCCCATTCACCACCGCCAGGGTTCCGGCCATCGCATGCGCAGAGAGACCCAGTACAGCTGCGGCAAGCAACCATGGGGAAAGCGCAGAAGCAGAAGAAGGGGAAAATCGCAGCATTAAAAAACTCTCCTTTTTGACAGAACTTCGATCAAAAACTTTGTTGTAATATGAAATAGGCATCCACGCGTTCCTTGCTGAGATTGGCCGCGGAACTGGCCGGATATAGGCTGTGCGACACTGGCAGTGCACTCATGACAGAAACGGACGTGCCCCAACGGGTGCTCATATTCAGACCAACGCCTACATCCGATAAAT
>JAAOMR010000186.1 GCA_018853935.1 Acidithiobacillus ferrivorans | reverse complement strand
GCGTTGTCTTGCCGAAGCACGGAATCAAGCGCCGCAGGATGTTTGTGCGGGCTCCCTGGAGCATGCCCATGAACCGTGTCATTCAGCAAGAAGCTTACCCGCTTTAGCGGGTTGAGAGTGTCACGTCATGCCTACAAGCTGATTTCCGTCTTGCCCAGCGCGCCGCGCCGCGCCGCACTGCGGTAAGCAGTAATCCGGGTTTACCGAAATACTTTGGATGTTGTTTGTCCAGGTAATGCTGGACCGCATAGTCGTTGTGACAAAGTCGTTGGCCCAAATTCAGCAAAGCGCATTCGGTTTCGGCTCGCATGGAGCGATCTCCTGCTATCTGAATCCCAAACTCCGCATACAGGCGTGTACCCAACTTCGCCGCGGTCCCGCATTGGTGTCCTGCTGTCCGTACTCTGGGGGTATCCATTGAGCCGGATACTCCTGGCAGTAACTGCTACGCCCACGATTGTAGGTCTGGCACTGCTGGGTGGCGGGCTGCATGTAACCAGGGCTCACCTCCACGGTCACCAAGCGCACGGGAAATTTTAAGGACGCCCGCTGGTCGCAATGTGCCAGGTCCTGCTCCATAACAACCTTGGGCGTACCTGGCCGGTGCCATGCTGTGGCGCAGCCTGAAATGAGGCTGATGGCGAGCATGGATGCAATGGATAGTTGTAGTTTCGTCATGGGTGGATGATAGCATGGGAGGTTAAGTCCGGTTATTTCTTGACCTGCGCTGAATGTCGAGTCAGCAGATGGAAACGTGTGTTGGCTACTCCCGACTGGTTTTGTCATCTTTGGCACGGTCATGGGCTTTCCGATGCGCTCCGATATTTACGCCGGAGTGTGGTCAGGCAAAACAAATCTTGTCGACTGCTCGTAGCGATCCCTCCATAATCGCAAATCCGACATTTCACGCAGAGCCAACGATCTGTCCACTTTTTCCAGAAAAATTAACGCATCCGTTGATTCATAAATCGCTTGATACGCCTCATTAATGGATAATGGATCATGCCTTTTTAAAATTTCGAACAGTCTCCCGGCCTGTACCAAATCTTTTTTCCGCTTGGCCTCAAATGAATGCGGGCGGCAAGCCGCCGTGACACATTTGTGCCACATGAAGCGGGCTGGCTGCGGAACCGGAACGACCATCCCGTAGTTGGTCATTAAAAGTGCCATTTGTGCATCCTTGATGAGATAATCCAAAAACGGCAAGGATTGCGCATGAAATTCGATATCGCCAATGTGGATCGGTTTCCCGGATTCAGCGAAGCGTCCGGGGGCAAGGAAATCCACATGAAAATCCCTGCCGCGTATTTTTAGCGATGCCTCGCCGTGTTTACGGTTCAATGCTGGCACGGGGACGATTTTCTCGTTCCACGACTGGAGAATCCTCTCTACATTGATCGGCTCCGGAATGGCTAAATGTAAGCGATCAATGGAGATGTCCACGTCGTTTGTTTGCAGCGGTCGTGTTTCGGAGAAGCCCAACTGGTGCAGGATGGCGTGATAGGCTGGCGTACCCACTAAGGTGACGCCAGAGCGGAACAGTCCGGTTCGCGACAGTGCCAGGAACGCCCCGCTCATAATGGAATCCAGTTTGGGATAGCCTGCGGACTGAAGCATCCTTACCATGTCCCTGCGGTGCATGCGATCTTCTTGCGCGTCTTGCGCTTGCAGGCGGCGCATGGCCACCTGCGTAGCTTCGCGGCTATCTGGACCAAGGTAGGATTGCTGCCGCTTGCCCGTCAGGTCGATGTACTGCGCATACCAGTACACCTTGCCGTTGACAAGTTTGGACACTGGGCGTATCTCACCGACCGCGTCGTATCCGGACGGATCTTCTCCGCTGGCCTCCGCGTCCATGCATACTTGCTGTAAATCGGCATAGACAGTCTGGACCGTCAACGGATGCACAAGAAGATGGTCCATATCCAGTCCTCCTATTTGAGGTTTTATACTCACCTTACTCAAATGTGAGTATAGTCCGCCCATATTCGCCTGGCAAATGTCTGAATGTGGTTACTCCGCATGGTTGGATCCGCAGGTGCCGCCGCCAGGTTTTCATGATCTTCGCTATTATTGGCTGGTTGTTCATGGTGATGGAACTGTTGGTTGCTGCCCCATTGTTAGCCGCCGCACACGCCTATGCTGAAGGAGAAGGCTTTGCACCGCAGCAGACAAGCTATGGGTACGATGCGGCCATCGGCATTGTGATGCGGCCAGTTTTGCTCACGTTCGGCTTTATCATCATGTTCTTCATGATATTTATCGTTGGACATTTTGTGGGTAGTGCAATGTCAGTGTACATGTCCGGCATGAACGGGTTTCATCTTCTGCATTGTAAGCACGATCACGCCAAGCCGCCGACACTTCTCCGGTGTCTGTGTCACCCAGGATGCTGCCGACCAAAAACCCATCCATGTAATTACCCATGACCATCTCCTTTTTATGCAATCTGTCCTACATATCTGTATCATATCACCAAATATCGCATGAACCAGATAGCTTGCCAAATCGTTATGATCATGTTATGGGCTGTATGATAGAGTTGTCAAATCGCGGTCACTTCTAAATCGCCTATACGGCGTTCTGCATACGGCGGTCGAGGCAACGCGGCAGATGAGGCGCAGGCATCTCAGCTTTTTAAGCCTGCTTGTGCAAAGTCTCTATTTCCCGCTCCAGCTTTTCCAGCCGGGTAAGCACGGCATCGGGATAGGTTGGTTGTCGCATGCTTAGAATGGCGGAAGTGAGAGCGTCCAAGCGTATATCCATACGTGAAAACCCTTCTTCGGTGCGCTCGGCCAGACGATCTATGCGGGCATTGATGCTTGTACCCAAGGTGTCGATACGGGTATCAACACGGGAAAACCCGTCATTCATATGCTCTGCCAGACGATCTATGCGGACGGAAAGATGATCCACGCGGGCATCCAGACGGTCAATGCCTTGACCATTCTCCCGCATATCCTTTTCCAGTACATCAAGCCGCAGGCGCAAAGATTCGACGCCGGGAGCGATGACACCTTCCAGCACTTTGCGTAAACTGTCTATAGTCTCTTGAACGTTCATGATCCAGAGTATGAGGCAGGGCGCGACAATGTTCAATTGCTGCACCACCCCACCTTCCCCACAAGCTCGCGCTCCGCTTCGCCTTCTAAATCGCCTATACGGCGTTCTACCGTGGAAAAACCCTCGTTTACCTCTTTATATTTAAATCAATACAATGACTTAATATGGCATACAAACTCTTTGACATACACCAAAGTCGGCAAGCTATAAGCCTTTGATTTTGACATCCTCCTCGCCCTAAAGAACGAGGATTCCTTCCTGCCAACAGCGACCTGACTTCAGTCGCTTCGATGGATCCAGCCCCTTTGGACTGAACCCACTTCACGGCTTATGCCGCGAAACAGGCTACCCCGGCGAGCCCCGCCGTTGCTTGCAACTCATCCGTTGACTGCGATGGCAAAGATTCCAATCCTCTTGCGAGAATATTCTTTGCCGCGTTTACATCGGCATGCGCTTCGTGTCCACAATGTAAACAATGGAAAGTCTTTTGATCCGTCCTGTTGCCGGCGTCCACATGTCCACAGACCGAACATGTCTGCGAGGTATATGCGGGATCCACCAGAAGCAGCATTCCACCAGACCATCGAAGCTTATACTCCAGCATCTGCTTCAATAATCCCCATCCCTGATCGAGGATGGATTTGTTCAGTCCAGATTTCTGCCGGATATTGCGTCCGGGTGCTTCGACCGTTCCCTTTGCGGATCGGGTCATATTCCCTACCTTCAAGTTTTCCAGCACGACCACCGCGTGGTTTTTGCTGATAACCGTGCTGACTTTATGGTTTTCCTGCCTCGCGCATGGCGTCACGCCACAGAATAGCCACTTCATACAGCAGCCAGAAAACAAAAAACAGCACCAGATAAAGCGCGAAGCCGGTGGACCAGATCGCGACCCACCATAATAAGGAATCAGATTCGATAACGGGGGCGCTTACAGGCACACCCCATCGCAACACACCAGGAATTGCGAGCGAAATCAACCATCCTGTTCCGGCCGGAACCATAAGTGGCAGCGCAAAAATGAGCAGTATCCGCAGCGGCACCCTCAAGATGGCGTAAACCCTGCGTACAAAGATACAGTAGGCTTTCAAGTAGACGGACATGGGGACCCCTTAATTTTCTGAACCCGGAGGGCTGTCACCATAAATGCGCCCCGCCCTCATCTTTCGCAAAACAGAAATGAGCGTGCGCCAACCATCCCTGTTGCGATCCATGCCACCAAAGTAAACATCTACGCCATAAGGATTGGTCGCAACGCAGACACCGGGTCCAAACTCTTCATCCAACTCCAGGCAATGATATCCACCCGTATCCACCATGTGCCCACACCAAATTAAATCAGCGATTATCTCGATCGGATAGTGATCACCATTTTTGATATGCATTCCGCCACCCCATCGAAACAGTTAACCGTTGGTCACCAGCGTTAAAATGCGCGCCTGCAGCTCCTCCTGTTTGCTGGCGTTGATTTTGCGCCGATCTTCGGCCGCACTTTCAATCTTTCGCACCTCTATACTGGCCTGCTCAAGCGCAGTAATGGCGTAATCCTCATCTTCTACCTTGATGGACGCGCTGGCCTGCATGGTGGCCGTGCCGATCATGGATGCACCCACGGCATCCGCCGTTTGCCGTATTACATCGGAAGTGAGGGCGTCAGCATTTGCCGCGGTCTGCTGGTCTTTTTTCTGCTCCAATGCCTGCAACCTGTTGGCCAGAGACATCTTGATGAATGGTATAGACTGTGTTTTGATCATGGTGAACTTGTCGATGATTGCACGCGCCCCCGTTTCATTGGTCTGCAATTCCACCCCAGAAATCTGATCGAAAGTCTTCGCATTCTGGTAGAATTCCAGAAGGCCAGCCAGTCGTTGCCGAATCTGTTGCAGCTCACCTTTTGCCAGACTACCGGGGATATCTCCTTGCGGCACCGGAAACTTGAGCGCCTCATCCACCTGAGCCAGCCAGACCTGAACCTGCTGCATGTCTTTATCCGTTTGCTGGTATCCCGCGATAAGCTCTTTTTTCATGTCGCCAATATCACTGATCATTTTATGTTTGCGGTCCACAGACTGGTCCAGACCGGCGACGATGTGATCTATTTCGGCCTGAACGGACGTCAGGTGATTCATGATCAGCGTTTTTTCGGAAACCATGCGAGCAGCAATTTTGCTGAAAAAGCTACCTACCGCCTTGCCGTTGGCATCCTTGTCACCCGGGATAACTGCCATGCTTCTGGCCGTGCTGATCAGCTTGTTCATCTGATCGCTCATGTCCGTACCCAAATCGGATACCTTATGTACGGCAAGCACCCGATCAGACGCTTTGGTGAAATCTGGCCGGGTCGTTTCCAGCTTGTCGATAAGATTACTGTTGGGCACCTGCAAGCCGCTTTGCTGCAGAGCTTGTTGGTAGGGGACGACCAATGACTGCGATATCGCCGCGGCCGACACCGGGTTAGAGACGGGTTGCAATAAGGCCGATTCATCTGAAACGCCAAACAATTCCGCAGAGGCATCAGAGGGTGCCGCACCTGTGGCAGCAGATCCCATGTCCGGATGGCTGACAGCAGGGGTGCTCCCGGCCAGGGTGCTCCCGGCAGGGGTGGTGGAACCTTCATCATCAAATATACCGCCTACCGATATTTCAGACATGCTTGCTACTCCTTGTTTAAAAATGAAAAAATCAAAAATGAAAAGTGATGTTTTTTTGGGCAAACCTAAGTGTTTTTGACCGCAACGAGAAACCCTAGAGAGGGCAGCGTCACGTTACGCACGTCCTCCAACTGCATCATGCTCGTCTCCGTTTGCTTGAGCAGATTCTCGGACTGCTTGGTCACCATCTCCAGTTGTATCCCGAGCGTCAAAACGGTTTGGTGACGATGTTGCGCGGCCGGCGCAAAGCTGGTGTTCTCCGCCATGTACTCAATGACGCTCATGGCCATGATGTCCAGTTGGACACCCGGCAACAAATCACCCGCGGTCTTTGCGATTCCGGCAACGCGGCTGTGTATGGATTTCAGTCCGCCGTAGAGGCGCATAAGCGTATTCGCCGCCGCCTGCGGATCGAACGGCCGCAATTTGGATTCCAGTTTTTTGAACAGGCTTGCAGCCGACAGGCTTGCAGCCAGCAGGCCATGACCGCCGCTGGTCGCCTGCATACTCGCAGCCTCACGCGCTTCATTGATGATGCCGCTTACGGTATCGGCCGTAGAGAGTGCAGCAATGTTCTGTGTAGCCTCTGTGATTTCCTGAACCATGTTGCCGACATGGCCAACCGTGTTTTCCGCAAACGCAGATATTTTGTCGTAGGACATGGGCAGCAATTTTCTGAGTCGAGACGCCATGGCAGATTCGTTCTGATCGTACTTGTCCGGAAACTGTTCTTTGAAATGTCGTAACCCGGCTAAGATGGCTGGATCTTCATCAACAGCGAATGCAGCCTGGGGCCTTGCAGGCGGCAGACTTGCAGGTGGCTGACTTGCAGGCGTATGGGGCACCGCTGGGCTGGTGGGCAGATCCAGACCGCTCACCTGGATGCTCTGAACGGCCGCGGGAGTACCCGCATGCGGTTTTGGCGCTTCTGGCAAGTCCAACCCGCCCACTTGAATGGTTTGGGCATGCACCGGTTTTGGCGCGTCCGGCAAGTCCAGCGCAGCAACAGGCGGGGCCTGCACCGATGCTGTTTCATGATGCTCAGGTAGATCCAGGCTTGCTACCGAAATCGGTGCCGTTTTAGGATGCTCCGGGATATCCAGGCTTCCCACCGAAATAGTCTGAGGTGGCGTTTTTCCAGGGGTTTCAGCAGGGCCGCTCCCGGCAGGGCTGTTTCCGGCAGGGAAATCGAGCGCCACCGGTGAAGGTTGCGGGTGTGTTGGCTTGGGTTCACACGGCAAATCCAGTGCAGTCACCGGCAGGGTTGCTCCCGGCAGGGTTTCTCCAGGGTTTCCCACGTCATCAAAAGCAAGCGGTCGCACCCTGTTGTTATCTGGTGAATCCTGTTCAAACATTTAGGCTCCAAACCTTGCAGGTGAATGGCATTTTTTTGAATTTTCAATCTTCAAAAAAATACAATCTGGTGAGAAAAATGGCGGGCGACCAATGAAGGACGCCCACCGATTTTAACGACAAAACTTATTCGTCGTCAGCCACTTCCCATCCGTAGAAACGGAGGAAATCCGCCAGGCCCTTGTCGTATCCTTTGCCGACTGCAGTAAAGGCGACGTGGCCACCGGCCATAGTGAAACTACCCATCTGAACAGCGCAATTTTCGCTGTCCTGGTCGGAAAGCGGGAACTCGGCAATCACCTCGTTCGTGTCCGCATTGGTAATGTGGACCGTACAGTGGTTCACCATGCCGAAGTGGTGATTCTTCAGCAGACCTTCATAGATTTCCGCAACAATGCTGACCTCAACAACCCCTTCCTGGTTGGCCAAAAGCTTCGTGAAGTCGATGTGCATCTTGTCGTCACCGATAGATCCACCGTCTGCGTCATGGGTGACGGCACCGTCCAGGAAAGAGCGGTTACCGTAGAAAACGAAAGCAGCACTATCCGCACTGCCATCAGCACCCAACGGGGCGGCAGGCTTGCCGTCCACGTTACGCAAACAGAATCCGCTTACGCCGATGTCCATTTCATGGGCATGCGGGAACTTCACACGATCCACATCAAAGGTCAATTCCACATTGACGTGCGTCAACCCGTGGTCTTTAGACAGATGGATGGGTTCGCCCTTCTTTAATACGATTGCTGCCATGGTGATACTCCTATCAGTGAGAGAAAATACCGTTGATAACGCTCAACGGCCAGGCGTTTTGGTGCCAGATTACCAAAGTTAGTCTGCGGCACGTTGTGATTCAGGCCCCACCTCTTTACAAATCAAAATCAGCGCCAGTGTCAGGGTAAAAATTTCCCCTGGCATTTCCGCGTACATCACGTCCATCTGAACAGCTTCCGGATCTTCGCCGATGACCATGCCCATTGCATCCCTGCTGACGGCACTGATCGTCAGCACCTTGACCTTGCTAATGGCCGTTGTCCCTGGCAATTTTGGGAGCCAGAAAGATCGGCCAACCACCGCCATGGCCTGACGTTGGAGATTGAGTTGCTTATTGTTGCCGTCCGTATCGCCAACATCACCATGCGTTGCGGTTTTTTCGGGCGGAAATCCGTCAGATACACTGGCCTCCATATTCTGGACAGCCCGGACAACCCGCTTAATCAGCAGGCCACCCAGGTCGCCCAGCGTATCCGCCAGATCCTCAACATCCTTTTTGATAGCCATTTCAAGCCTCCTTGTGACTGTTCAGCCAGCGCACCAACTTGGGGGTAACAAGGGCGTTCAGCAAGGTCTGGTCATCCGCACGAATGTCAGACAGGTTGATAAACTCTGCATCGGTTTCGCCAGCCATACGCTTGAGAAAGGCGAAATTATCATTGCCGACACCAACCAACACCCAAAAAATGCGCAAACCATTGGAGGCATGGATGGCGTGCAGCGCTTCTTCACGATCGAAGTTTTCGCCATCCGTTACAAAGAGGGCCAATACCGGGTCATGGTCCAAGTGGTTCACTGTAACCGGTGCAGGCGGTGGCGTTTCATGCTTGTGATGACCGAAAAGACCACCCA
>JAAOMR010000185.1 GCA_018853935.1 Acidithiobacillus ferrivorans | reverse complement strand
CCACGGTTCTGGCGCTGACCAGCAAATCCACCCGTTCATGCGCCAGAAGGTACGAGACCGAGTAATAATGCCCTTTATACTCGACGTGGTAGTCGATGCTGACCTTGGCCGTCTTCCAGACGGCAAAGACATAATCCTGCGTCGGCAGGGGCTGCAGAGCAGGCCGGTCCAGTGCCTCGAAGGTGCTTTTACGACTGCCTGGCAACCGTTTGAACGGACGCTGATTCAGGTCCTCCAACAGGCGGCGGA
>JAAOMR010000184.1 GCA_018853935.1 Acidithiobacillus ferrivorans | reverse complement strand
AAGACATAATCCTGCGTCGGCAGGGGCTGCAGAGCAGGCCGGTCCAGTGCCTCGAAGGTGCTTTTACGACTGCCTGGCAACCGTTTGAACGGACGCTGATTCAGGTCCTCCAACAGGCGGCGGATCTCCCTGTTAAGTTCCATCAGTGAGAAGAACTGGAAGTGGCGCAGACGCGCCAGAATCCATCTCTCCACCACTTGTACGCCGACCTCGACCTTCGCCTTGTCTTTGGGTTTATAGGGACGTGTCGGGAGGACTACGGACCCGTAGTGAGTGGCCAGATCCTGATAGCTGCGATTGATCTGCGGCTCATAGCGA
>JAAOMR010000183.1 GCA_018853935.1 Acidithiobacillus ferrivorans | reverse complement strand
CTTGCCTTCGTCATTGTCCATGTGGCGCTCGTGATCGCGCACGAGGTTGCGGGCCGCCACGGCTTGATATCGGCCATGATCCACGGTCACAAGGGGTTCACCGAGTCGGAACACCAAGCCCTTCATGCCGATTGGGACGCTGCGCTCAGTGTCCAGGCAGACCTGAGCGGCGGGACGAAAGGGCTGGACGATATTACTTCAAATAACGGAGATATCACGAAAACCAGGCATGAGTGATGGGTAGGCGAGTGGTACGGACGGTCAAATTCGCCATGGGCGGAAAGGAAGGGCACCGAAAATTGTAGTCATAACCAAGTGCTTAATTTTGACAAACGAACAGTTCAACAACAGCAAGGAGACGAACATGAAACGTTTTTATTTCACCCTCATCCTGGCGTGTTCGGCGGCGGCCACGCTTCCGGCTTATGCGGCCATGGGCAACATGCCAGGCATGGACAATATGGGCACCGTATCAGGCCAAGCGACCAAGGCCCAGACCTTCATGGGGCAGGGCAAAATCAACAGCATCAATCCCGCTGCGAACATGGTCAATGTCGCCATGGGCCCCGTCAAGGCCCTTGGCTGGCCCAGTATGTCAATGAATTTCCTGCTCCAGAACAAGGCTATGCTCAACGGCTACAAGGCTGGAGAAATGGTGAAATTCAGTTTCGCAAAGGATGCTGCCGGGGGGTACGTCATCACCAGGATCACGCCGGTCAGACAATGAAAACACGAAGTAACTGTAATCGGCCTCTGAGGTCCAGTGGAACGGAAAACTGGGTTAAGAGGCCAAGATAAATGGTCAATTAAGAATTTCTCCTGAAGATTCAGTGCCACAGAGTTTTAGACACGGGCCACACAAAATCATCAGAGGGCTGGCGGGCCAGACTGAGCGCCAAGCACCGCTCTGGCAGTGGGGCAACCAGCCATAGATAAGCCTCAAGTCCATATTTGACAGGCAGACTAGCCAATATGGGTATACGCTACTTGGCCCCCTCAAAACCCCATGGCCAAGAACTTCTGGCCCATATTAAACTAGCCACATCATTCTTGGCTATCTATATTGGCCTCTTAACCCGGTTTTCCGTTCCACTGGACCTCAGAGGCCGGTTTCTGCTCAGAAACATAGGCGATACTGTTGCAGAGCGCAATGTGGGTGCTTACAGGGCACATCACAATGACCTGCCCGACAAACCGATCCGCGCTGGTCGTCGCTACAGATCCCCCTCCGCGATTGTCACTGTGACAGACCATAAGGCAGCCCCATCCTCCTGTTAAACGGTGCAGCATGAATCTCTCGCGCAGAAGCCATCGTAAAGGCCTCAAATTTGCCCTACAGTGCACGCAAATGGCTCTGGCCATGGAAATCTACGTCAAGGCCTCAAAAACCGATTCTGGGCCATTTCTCGATGCCTTTTTCTCTGTTGAATAAAAATAAAGGGGGAGCCGATGCCGCAGGCAGTGGGGGACGCAGTCCCCGAAGGGGGTCGCTCTGGCGAGCCGAAGGCTCGGACAGGGGGAGCAGCAGGCTCCCCGCCGGAGATGTTTGCGCCAGGCGCCGAAGGCGGCAAGCGGGCGCTCCTTCTTTCTTTCGCTGTGGGGTTTTCCACCGCCGGAGGCGTTAAAAGCTTTTCTTTTAAGTTAAAAAACGCGCGCGCGTTATGCTTGTGGACAACGCATCTATAATTTTGAAAAAATTGAATTATTTTTACAGCGCCGTCAGCGATATAACGAATCGGCCGTCAGCGATATAACGTGCCAATCCACAGAAAACCGTCAGCGATATAACGTGCCAATCCACAAGTCGGCGCCGTCAGCGATATAACGTTTAATGGCTTTTCATAATCCTGCTTTTCCTTGATGCAAGAGCAGCGATAATGCCGCCTTGATTCCTTTTGTAGAATGTAACCTGGTCAGCCTCACGGTCGTAGCTCATGCGATATTCTGGCAAAGTGTCTGCCTCGATGATTTCTTGTGTTTGATTTCTGAAGGCCCGGATGTGGCTCTGCGCACCGCACTTCTCGCGTAGCAGCTCAAGGCCGATTTTCCAGTTTGATTGTTTGCTGCCACAGTGCTTCCTAGCCAATTCGTACAGCCGCCGCTCCAACGGCTTACGCAACCTAAAATAATCTTGGTGAAGCGTTAGCACCTCGTGGGCTTGAATCGCATTGTAAAGCCACTTGGACAGTGTAATCTCTACCGCGATCATGCGCTCGTCGCTAGCAGATCGCTCAACGATTGTCCATGAATCGAGGATGCCGAATGCTTCCTTGACTCGCCTGTCGCCCGTTTTAATATCCGTCTTTATCGTTGTGCCTTTGAGCCTGTCTAGCGCACGCTCTAAGCGTTGGTACTCAACTCCTCCTGTAGGTTTATTGGTCGCTACAAGGTAGTTATAAACCGTGAAGCGCACGGCACGATTTGCAGCATCTGGTCGCTCACGGTTCATGGCTTCGGTCATCTGAGAAGTGATAAATATCAAAACATCCTTATCGTGCTGGGTAGCTCGCCCGTACCTAACCGAAGGTGAAATTTCAACGTGCTTTGTGCCATCCTTACTTGTCCATTCCCACGGAGTAAGGTCTTTCTGGGTCTTCAGCGAGAAAAATGGGGCCTCCATTGTCGCGCTATCATCCTTAAGCGAATAGCCCAGGATGTCAGCGACAAAAAAATCTTGGTTAGCGTAGCGAACTGGCAGGAGTTTGGCGCGTTCTCGCTTGCCCCCCGAATCTTCTTCGGCTTTTTCTGTAAGCACCTTTGCCCTCGCCAAAAAATCCAATTCTGGCTGTAGGTCTTCAAACAGCTCACGAGTCGGGGCAGCGTCTGCGGCCTGTTGCCGCTTGCGCATGGCAGCAATCTTCTTTTGCAACAGACCCGTTTCGGGCAGCGCTTGCTCAATGGAAGTCTCGGCAACGGCCTCGTTTGCAGAGATGATCTCCTGTCGGCGACGCTCCAGTAATACGGACTTATCGGCGACCTCCTTTCTACGGCGCTCAATGTCTGGACCACTTGAGGGCTGTCCCGCCATAGCACAAAGACGTTGATCCGTTCGATCTAGCGCCGCCTGCTGCTCCTCGATCTCCATCAATTCCAAGGCGTAGGCCATATCTTTAGCTTTTACAGATGTCAGGTTCCTGTGTTGGTCATCGGCCATGCGTAACGCCTCAATTACTCATAAGTATGCCTACTCATATTAAGCGGGGATATTTTTGTCGATCAACTCACGAAGTATCTCTGCGATGCTACGACGGGCCTTTGCAGCAAAAATTTTTAGCTTAAGATGTTCCGCCTCATCCAGCTCAAAATTCACCCTTACCATAGAACCCTTGTCATCGCTAATAGCTTTCAGGGCTGCGGCCTTCCGACTTTCGCTGGGGCGACCAGCGCTCAAACCAAGTGACTTGCTCATCATTTTACCTCCTACTCAATAACTCAATAACTCAATAACTCAAATGATTATATAAGCAATCTTTTGATCTCATTTGCCAGGGCCAACACCTCACGAGCGGCATCTCCATCCGGATCGGCATCGTTGACCGTGGTGCCAGCTGCAGCAGTGCTGGGATAACTGACTCGTTGGGTGATGCGAGACTCAAGCACAGGCAGGTCGTAACCGCTCAATGCCTCGGCAATCTCTGCGCTAATCTTTGTCCCCTTGATGGCCCGCGATACAATAAAGGCGGCCTTCAACTTACCATCGGTGACCTCAATACGCTGCTTGACCAGATCTACAAGATCAGCTGTTGCCCAGATGTCATAGGGAGATGGCTGCACAGGAATCAAAATAAAATGCGCCGCCTTGATCGCCGACACGGCCAAGTCAGCGGCCTGCGGTGCACCGTCAATCACCACAAAGTCTTTACGCACGAGGCTCTTCAGATCGCGTTCAATGGTTGGCCGATCAATACCAACAACAGGGACTGGCTGGTCCTCTCGAACAGCAGCCCAGTCGCGAGCGCTACCCTGCGGATCAGAATCCACTAGCAGCACATCGGCTCCGCCAATCTGTAAGGCACGAGCCAGATGTGTGGCAATAGTCGTTTTCCCAGACCCGCCTTTTTGATTCAGTACGGCGATTACCTTCATGAGTATCTCCACTTTTGATGTGTTGACAATACACTCATTTAATCATTTACTCAAAATACCATGCCACCCCAGAGAATTCAGCATATGGAGCCCCCGTTAAGGGCGTGAAGCCCCCGGAACCCAGCGATAGAGGGTCGGCAAGGAGACGCCAAGATGTTCGGCCACTTCCCGGCGCGGCGTGCCGTTATCCAAAAGCTTCCTGGCCGATGCTACCTTGCTCTCCGTCATCACCCGCTTTCTCCCAGGCATCCGCCCGAACTTGCGGGCGGCCTCCAATCCGGCGCGAGTGCGTTCAATGGTCAGATCCCGC
>JAAOMR010000182.1 GCA_018853935.1 Acidithiobacillus ferrivorans | reverse complement strand
GCGTTGTCTTGCCGAAGCACGGAATCAAGCGCCGCAGGATGTTTGTGCGGGCTCCCTGGAGCATGCCCATGAACCGTGTCATTCAGCAAGAAGCTTACCCGCTTTAGCGGGTTGAGAGTGTCACAAGTTCCGGTTACTCGGAAAACCTTGCCCTGATGCCGTGGATGCAGCGCCCGCCTGGCCTTGTGCAGACAGTTGCCACTACGTCGAGTACCCTGCTTCGGCTGACCTAAATCTAAAAAGCCACCAAACATTTGAGGCAAGGGTCAAAACCTCTAACGCCAGTATTTCCATGTTACCGGTTAGGCCTGCATACAACCCCCATAGTACGGTGGCAAACAAAATGGTCCTGCGCAATTTGAACGGATTCATGTAATGGTCTGCCCATTTGGCAATGATGAAAGCCAGAAATGGGATGCAAGCGATCCATGATAACGGCGGAGCGAAAATCGCTGCAGCAGCTATCGCGACAAGAGACAACCAAACCCGAGCGTGACGCAAAAAACAATGATGCCGATGTCTGCCCATGCCTAAAAAGGCCTGTATGACCGCCATGCCGGAACTGGCGACAACTACAGCCGCGCCCTGGATTTCTCCCGCTAACCAATACGACCCGCCTATCAGGAACATCAGCGGGACAATGCTGAGTAACAGCGCATTCCTCGACTTTAGTTGGAACCGCCAAACCGATACTGGAATGGCCACAGCACCCAAAATGGCAGACCATGTTTCTGGGCTCAAACTAAACATCGATTTCTGACATGGTTATCCCCTGCATGGGTGGTTGTCGAATCGTACCATGGAAGCCAAAAAAGACATGGGTTCGGTCCGCACTTCCTGAATCCGCCAAAGGTTGGCCAGAGAAAAGGCCAGGGCGTCACCTGCACCTGGCCTTTCAGTTACCGCATTACTGGGGATTACTTGACGACGATCTTGCCAAACATGCCGGTTGCCGCATGACCCGGGATCTGGCACACGTAGTAGTATGTGCCCGCCACAGGGTGCCAGGTGAAGTCGGTATATCCGAACTTGCCACCCTTGGGAACAGGGCTGAATCCAGTGCCCGCAACGATGGGCTTGGTGTTCGGCATAACCGCAAAAGGTGGCGCTTTCTTGGTAATGTCAAAGCTGTGCCCAAAGCCCTTGTTGGTGTTGATGAAGGTAACATCCACCGTAGCACCTGCAGGGATGTCCAGGGTAGGGTTCTTGACGTCATGGATCTCGAAGCTCGGGAATGGGAAACCCGGCAATACAGCAGCAGCGACCACATGTACCGTCTTGCCACTGTAGGTCACCGTCTTGCCACTGACTTTCCCACTGTCCTTGACGAGCAATGCCTTTACCTGGGGAAGAGTTGCGGTTTTCCAGGACGTATCCAGAGGGGCAGCCATCGCGGCACTGATACCCAGAGTTGCAGCAACGATGGCGGAAAGCCCTGCGACGACATAACGATTTTTGTTCATCTGTTTTCTCCTCAAGTACTGCCCAAGTGATTACCCTAATTGCCTGCCAGATTTTGCGTGTTCTGGCGGTTACGTACAAGCATAATTTGTACCATATCCAGAAGCGCGTCATCCACTAGAATTTCCCGGTGACGTCCTCCTTAATCTGTCGCTTCTGGGTAACAGATGCCTTGAAAACAAACATTCTTCACCCCGTAGCTCGGCGTGCCTACACCATCATTTCTTCCTGGATGATTTTGACGAGAAGATCCAGCGAATATTCCCGGACGGCATCATCGTCGTCCGTCAACAAAGAGTGTTTCAAATCGGCATATGTCCGCTCGGTTGGATACAGAACACTGTTCACAAAAGACAAAGGAATTTCCAACAAAGTAGCCAGAGACTCTGTGGTATTACCATCTCCTTCCAACAAATCCAATAGACCTTCCCATGTTATTTTCCGGTTGCGAACGGCGCCTGTCATTAACAATATTGTTACTGTCGTTATCCAGCCGGCCAGCGGATCATCAATCTCGTCTTTAGTTAATGTGGCACCCATTTTAAACAACAATCGCGCAGCACCCAATCGCCCATACTCTACCGCAAGCATTAATAACGAGCCAAGATCTGCATTGTGCGTAAAGTTTGGGTCCGCTCCTGCAGCTACGGCAGCCAGCATTTCCTCTTCCTGTCCAGCCTTGACTGCCTCGAACAGTGCTATATTTGGGTTGTCGATAGTCTTATCCAAATATCACCCCCCTTTTCCCTTTAATCACGGCAGATCTCGTGAAGAGCCGGTCTGTTGTTGTGCGACAGTTTGGTGGCGGTGTGTACCGATCACTGTGCCGCCCCACCCGCCGTAGCTTCCAAATGGCCTCGGCGCAAGATTGGTTCCATACAAAAACTTATTTTCTGTGGCATGCAAAGCAGCACAACCCGTCAGCAAGACTGACATGAACAAAATAGCAACGATCCTTCTCATCAGATTTCCTTAATATGATATTGTGGAGGCGATTTGACTAATTGTATCGCAACACATACAACTCCAAAGTTATTTGTTTTTAAAGGGCATAGCATTGTGCTTGTGCCGGGAATTGCATGGGAAGCATGAGCGGTCCGCGCGCGGTGCAATGAGACACATAATGAATACCACAAACAAATTTGGCAGACGAATTCCATGCCGCGCTGCAGAGCAGAGCACGCCCTGCAGTGCAGCATCCGTCTTAAAATGGCCCTTGCATTTCGTGTTGACCAATAACGAGTCGTGAGGTTATCAGGAAAAAACCTTGTAAAGCTTCCCGTTATGGATTACGTCGATGCCAGTTCCCGCTGACGTCTTGGTGTTAAAAACGGCGTACCACTTACTGGCAAACGGCAGATGCCGCTGTAGTGCTTCCACCTGCTTCGGTGTGTAAAAAAAACCTGGCTGCCCCGTCCGCACACCCACCATAAACCCTACCTTTGGGTTTATTACCGGCTTGGCCGGCGTGGTGTCCTCAAACAAAGCGATATGTGGACCAGTGTCCCTGGCAGACGTGTACCAACCAATGAAAAAGCTGTGATTATTGCCCAGTACGTTGCCGCCATATGGTTTGAATTTTGTCACGACCTCGTTTGCCGGGATGAGCCCACCCCAGTTAAGCTGCCCTTTAAAGATCAGATTGCCAGGTGCTATCGGCGTGCCGTTGTGCGCACTCAGTATCAAGTCGTAACCTTGCTGCATGTACGGGGTGAAACTGGTTACGCTCGCCTTGCCTATCACCGATTTAGGAAAGAAACGATAATAGGACAAAAATGGAACATTGGAAGCGATCGTATAATTAAATACAGGTTGGTTATCACCTCCACCCAAAAGCAGCCCAGCGGCCATGCCAGCCAACCCCAGATCACCCCCGACGCCAATGGCACCCGCTCCGGCGGTAAGGACACCCGCGTTTACCACCGCGTTCGACAAGGATAATGATGGAGAACCATGGGCTGCACCGGAGGGGGTATCGACTGTTGCTCCACCTGTCCCAGCCGACGCCAGTAGCGCTGCAGCCAGATCAACGCTTAGCCCCTTGTATGATGTTGAGGTGATAAGTGGATTTGATTTTGCGAAATAAGCTGATTCCTGGCTTATTACAAATCCACTAGCATTCGCCGTCCATGAAAAAGGTTTGATGGGCCGGTCGCATTCATGAGGATGAGATTTGATCAATAACCCACCTTTGCCGCATTCGGTGGCCATCACTGTTGCCATGTTCATGCTTTCTGGCTTTGGCAAGGACGGTGGAAAGGCATAACACCCAGAAAGAGCGAGTACGGATCCCGTTAGCGCCAGGCAGGAGAAGAGACGGTGATGGTGCATTGTGATGATTCCTGTTTTGTTGGTAGCGGTCAACCTGTTTTCCGCTTGTTATTCTTTGTACCACAAAAAACCATTTCTGCAATATTTACACGCGCAGGATGGCTTTCTTTTTTTTCTCCGCGCAACTGGGCACAACGGCAGCAAAGGCGGTGACCTGTTCATCTGCGGCCCGGTGTCAGCTTCGCTGTAGGCCTGGCACTGCACACGCGCGTACCCATTTTGTAGTGAATAACAGGCACAAAAAAACCAGGCCGGAGCCTGGTTGTTTCGACTTTCTCATGGCTTCACCTTCTTCATTAGGCCAGAGCCTAACTTGGCGAAGATCTTTGTGATGGTGATGGCGGGCTGAAGACCGGCCACCAGATTGTCCATCACGGTTTTTGGCGTGCTCTTGTCACGTAAAATATCAGACAGTAGCGAGAGCATGTACAACGCGCTCGTAACATAGAACATCCTGGTCAGCAACAACATAGCCACAGCGTCCCCAAGCATGGAGTCCAACTGCGCCAACAACAAGCTCACCATCATCAGAAAAGCAAAGACGCGAGAGGCTTTGTACAAATTTTTAAACATGACCGATACCTCCTCTTGTGTGGTCGAAAAAAAGGGGAGGTACCTCCCTGTCGGGAAGTTTCTCCCCGGCAGGGTAGTCGTGCTGGGCGACTATTTACGGCGGTTGAGCGATCCGTCCAGCTTGCGGATGCCTTGTGCACACCCAATGGCTATCCCTGATATCAAGAAGGCCAGGGGAGTCATTTCCAAAGCTTGTTGTGTGGCCCACGTCATATGGCCGTACAACAGAAAATCAATCGGTGTAAAAACTAAAGTAAGCGTGGCCCCCACCTGGAACGCCATCCAAGCAGCGTTGGAAAGGCTCCAGCACACCGCCCAACATAGCTGTAGGGTGCCGTGCTGTGGTTTCGAAGCCATATTCCAAGCGGCCCAAGGCCTCCATAATAGAAGCCGCTTTATTTTTTCTCCATCCGGATGGGTGCTCACATCGGCGGTAGAGTTCATGTCAGTCTCCTTAGAAACAAATCTCACGCTGAATAATAGCACAAAAAGCGCTCACTCAGCATGGTGTGTGGCCGGGTTGGAATATTGCCAAATACCGGCTTGCTATAAGATGTGATAATGGAACCATTTTTTGGGTATTCGGCGATCCTGGAGGCTGCCTTCCATCACAGATTACTGTGGTTAACGCGGTCGACAGGAAAACCCCAGCGCAGTAAAAGCTTGAGGTTCTTTACTATCCCAACACCTCCCCATACGATCAGCACCAGACAACATGCTTGGAACGGCACGTCATAATGACATCTTCAGCCCATGTCATCTTGCAACATGCCAGCGTCAGCAGGAATGGCAATCCCCGAGCTCAGAAAGTTCTTCTTGTAGTGTTTTGTCAAATGCATCATCTGAACTATAATTTTCATACACAAGCCGAAAGAAATCTGCCCATTCAAAAACCTGCCAACCCCAGTATTTATGCGGATGGTATGCAAACGGCTCGCAAACAAAGTCACGAAACCTTGGCAAATTCGGACTCCATGGAGCGAACCTGAATTCTATGATCTTGGTGAAACCAGGTTCTGCCATATTGTCTGCATAAAGGCGCTCCGCCTCGCTCACGGTCATGTTCCCATACTTGCTCTGAGATTTGCCCGGTGTGGCCGAAAAAAATGCAGCCTTTACTGGTTGTTCGTTTATCAGTTTCCCGAAAAACCCATTTCTGTTCAAGCCAATGGTGACATGCAGCTTGATCTGTTCATCAATTCCTGCTTGTATTGATTGTCCATTTTCGTGTGGCATAACGAACTCCTTGATAGGCACATTACTGACTTGTTTTGTGCCTGTTTTAGTGATTTCATATTGAACAGGCGATCGGCTTACGAGAGGTCCATCTGCGTCTGCTGCCTGGCCTTGAAGTTGACACCAGCATTCATCTGATATTCATCAAGAAAGTGAAAATGCTGCGCGTAGTGATAAATGTGATAGATATCGTCTTCACCAACGGAAGAAAGCTTGAACTCCGTTCCGTAACGGCGGATCAGCCGCACTATTTCTTTTTTTGCGTAATGGTCGTTCGCCAGCGGAGAAATGGTACAGGTAATATCCTTTGGATTGGCTTGCGCAAGACTGCTGAGACGTGACCGCAAAGCGGGAATAAGTTCCTTGTAGGCGCCAGGATTGGTCAGCTCAATTTCTGAAAGCGCGGCAATGTAGTCCTCCATGATCTGATAGAGCCATACAGGGCGGCCGACACCGTTCCCTTGTTCGTCAATCTGCAGGTAGTATGCCCCATGCTCAAAAGGCAAATGGATGAATTTCCCTTGCTCTGGGATAACCGCCGCGCGAACTGGCTTAGGCCGGTATCCTAATGACGCGTCGACCTCAACTTCACAGGGTTGACCGGTGTCAGTAAAGCTCGCGTAGACGGTAGAGTACGCGTGTAAGGCTGCGACAAGATCGTAATGATTGAGCAAGTTTGGAGTAGTGCCTCGTGCATCTATGGCTGCTTTGAGCTTCTCAAGCGTTTCCTTGCCCCATGAAGAAACTGGTTCCATGAACAGTCTCTGCTCTTTCCCAAAACGCAATCCATATGGCTTTTTAATCGCATTTAGCCAGCTCTTGATGTAACGCTCAGGTGTCAGTTTTCCGTCTGGACTATTGATTCCGCCGCCTTCAACATAACTGGCCGCATCAAAGATGTGTTTCAGGACGGCTGGCAGTTCACCAATAAGGGCAATATGTACCCTTTTGGTGTGTGGATACACGTTTCCTTCATAGGTAACTTCGTTGAGGATGTAGATAACTTTTTCTCCATCCCTAAAAGCGTTGGCGATGCGCTTACAGGTAAATGTGGTACTCATGTGTACTCCTTGGAAGATTGGGCGCACGCCGATTCTGCATGCAGATACAGACATGCGGCGAATACGCGCGTGGAAGGTGGAACGTGGCGATCTACTACTGACGCATGGGTAATGTGCAGGGTAGACGTGCAGATACCTGGATAGACAGTTTTTGGAATTGTACGGCAAACTTCGCGCGCAAATGCCCGGAAGCCATGCCAAGCGGTTGATGAGAGCTCTTGCCAAGGAGCGATTTGTCAGTAAAAACAGACTGGCGAAAGAAATGATACGATACGCCTTAACTAAAAACTTCACAAGCCGCAGATGGGGGGTATGCGAACCGGTCGGGGTTTCCGACAGGTTGCCATTACATCCCCGCATACACGGGGGGAACGAAAAAAGTTTTGCCCTAAAGCATACAGACTACCTTTCATCCCCGCATACACGGGGGGAACATAACCGCTACTTCAGAAAGCCCAAGGCGTATCCTTTCATTCCCGCATACACGGGGTGAACCAGGGCATCAAGCAGCCATACGACAAGGGCATTCTTTCATCCCCGCATACACGGGGGGAACAACAGTCTGCATACCCCCAGCCGTCATAGTCACCTTTCATCCCCGCATACACGGGGGGAACTTGTCGTCATCCGCCACTTGGACCATGCGTAGCCTTTCATCCCCGCATACACGGGGGGAACGTGCTGGCAGGGTTATATGTGACAGCCGTCTTCCTTTCATCCCCGCATACACGGGGGGAACGCGGGCGGTAAAGTGCAGAACGACTTCATCCACCTTTCATCCCCGCATACACGGGGGGAACTAAGGCTTTCCCTGTGCCGGTGGTCCGGTCTCCCTTTCATCCCCGCATACACGGGAGGAACTTGCGTGCCGGTGAATTTATCCTGCACACCACCCTTTCATCCCCGCATACACGGGGGGAACCCGTGATGGCTGGATGGACACAATCCTGTCTTCCTTTCATCCCCGCATACACGGGGGGAACCCGTGATGGCTGGATGGACACAATCCTGTCTTCC
>JAAOMR010000181.1 GCA_018853935.1 Acidithiobacillus ferrivorans | reverse complement strand
CAAGCAGTTGGGCACTGATCTCTTGTTCGCGCTGGGCTTGCTGCTGCAGAAGTGTTGTCATCTCCCGCTGCACGGATTCCAATTGCTCGACCGATGAGCGTTCACGCACAGCACTTTCCGCTTGTACGTGTTGGAGTTCCTGGTTCAAGGCGTCGAGGCGTTCGCCGGTGAGCCATTCATGCTCTTCGCGCTGGCGTTGCAGGGCTTGCAATTGTTCGTTGTGCTGCCGGGTGAATTCGGTTCTTTCTGCGGCGGATTGCTGCTGGAGAACAAGCAGTTGGGCACTGATCTCTTGTTCGCGCTGGGCTTGCTGCTGCAG
>JAAOMR010000180.1 GCA_018853935.1 Acidithiobacillus ferrivorans | reverse complement strand
AGCGCGGCTATGGCTTTAGACCCGGCCCAGTGGCGGGCGAATTGCCGCGCCACCCGGCCACTGCGCGAGCCGTGATCCAGTTTCTGCTGGTGGAAATCCGCTGCAAACAGGTCGGTTTTGATTGCGTTCTTTCGTGGTGCCATCCGACATACACCATAATATTCAACTAGTTATAGTTTATCATATGCAGCCGAAATGGGAAGGTTTTTCGAGGCTCCCAATCGTAATATTGTGATCATTACTGATTGTTTCTGCAGGCGGCCCCGTCATCACCGCCAGAATTTCTTCACATAAGCTCCATTCCACATGCACGAGGCAGCACGTTAAAGCAGACTGCGGACTGCTCCAAAGAACAGAGTGGCGCGCCTGATCATATATATGTAATATACATATATAGTTAATAGGAGGTACTACTATGAATACTCAGAGCATTGGCCAGAACCTTCTGGATACCGCTAACAGATTGAGAGATCGAGAACTGCTTTTTCATGGTAATCATGCCAACCTTTCTGTCCGATCCGGAGAGCGTATGCTCATGACCCGCGGTGGTGATGTGGCACAGTTACGGGCGGATGATCTGGATTGGGTAGGTCTGGACGGCTCAGGTCAGGAAGCCTTCCAGCCCACATTTCGGGAAGTTATTGAGATGCATGCCAAAGTCTATAGCCAGCGCAGGGATTTTGGCGGCATTATTCACTGCCATCCGGCCCACCTTACGGCCTTCGCCATTGCACAACAGCCCTTGCCGGCGGTGTATGAGCCATTATTGCGTCTCGGAATCCATGAGGAAGTGCCGGTAGTGGCCTGGGCACCACGCGGTTCGCAAGAGTCCGTTGATGGTATCCTCCGAGCGTTCGTGAACCCAGCGATCAGCGCAGTATTGCTGTCCAACCATGGGGTCCTGGTGGCAGGAGCCGATCTCGGTGAAGCATTGGCTCGACTCACGGCCTTGGAAGAAGCAGCGGAACTGGTGCTCCATGCTCGGGCTCTGGGTGGCGCGAAACCTTTGCCAAAAGCTGCCTACGAGGAGGTGGTGGGGCGCCAACACCAATTCCAGATGACGTCATGAGTAATGACCGTGTTCGGCCAGGTCGACATCTCGCCGCGTTCTCCCTGCTGTTGCTTTGGGAAATGCCAGACCATGGTCTTCATCTCCACCGGCGGATCAATGGCGTCCTCCCTGACGGACTACAAGTGGATATAGGGAATCTCTATCGTGCGCTTCGTGACTTAGAGGTCCGGGGGAGTGTCCAGTCTGTCTGGGATACCGAAGGCAGCGGTTCTGCACGACGGATTTATCGTATTACTGCCGATGGGCACGATGAATTGCGAGGCTGGAGCGAAGACATCAGCAAGCGGCGTAGCGCCTTCGACTGGTTTTTGGGGCACTGGCAGGCACTGGCGGAGTCGGATGGCAACGTAGAGGCGCGATTCCATGGATGAGAAAGCTATCCGTTCACGGTATGTCGAACTTTTTGGGGTGGTGCCTGACAGCTGGCGCTTACGACAGGATATCGCCCGCCAAGCAGGACGGGAAACTGCCCTAGATGCCATAGAAAACCTGAGAGAAACGCTTATTCACGGGAATCCGCTCGACCGAAAAGTGCAACAGCTGGTCCATTTCGGCATGCTCCTCGTACGTAGCGAAGCGGCAGCAGCGGAGCTTCATGCCCGCGCAGCCCTTGTCGCGGGCGCCACGGTCGCCGAACTGCATGGCGTCTTGGAGACTGCGGCGATCGTGGCTGGCATGCCTGCTTTCAGCTTGGGTGTTCAGGCCGTGACCCGCGCCTTGGCAATACCGGCCCAATCTTTGGACACGGAGAAAAATAATGGCCTTACCGGCTAGTTTTGATTTCCAAATCCTAAAGAGGCCACTACGTCGGTATACGCCCGTCCGGCTCATGTACCGGCGGGCGACTGCCGGCGGTTTCAATATGGGTGCAGACAGCCACTCGCACACTGACGGTCTCACTCATTATCCCTCCTACAGCAGCAAGGGGTAACCTATTGCAAGATTGCCACTAACTCATGCATTACTGCGTTAGCTCACCGGATTTAGCCAGTGGTAGATCAGTAACCATTGCTTCCCTTATGGCGCGGTATCCACCAACCAAAGAAAAAGCACGATTATATCCAAGCATTCTCAGCAAGCGTGCAGCATTAATGCTGCGCTTGCCGCTGTTACAAACACACACAACAATACAATCTTTGGCATTATGTAGATCGTTTATCATGGTTATAAAATTTTGGATATCTTCCATTCCAGGAGAGTCTTCATCCAGAATTTCCTGTTCCTCTTGTGTGAGCTTGTGCCCAAGAAGATGTTTAAACTTAAACAATGGGAGAGAGTATGCTCCATTTATCTCTCCTTCTATTTCAAGCTCGAACTTTTGCCTAACATCAATTAAGCACGCTACATTCAAACGGCTTAACTCCAAGGTCGCCAGAACACTTATCTCAATAAGCTCGCCCTGAATGGTTGGCGTGACTGTGGTGGTATCTTTTGTAATCATTCTTGACATAACCCCGATAAATAGGTTTGCATTCGTATTGCCCACTAATTAATAGCCTATTAGGCCTTATGCATCATTTCGTCTAGTGGTTACTGATCCCGGCTGGGCAGACAGGCTGATTTTTCTTGGTCCGCAGCCTGCTGCTTGGTTACTATTTATAAACCAAATGGTAAAGGTCATCGAAAATTCTCCGGGGATAGCCCTGTCTGCTTGGCAAGACCCACCAGCATTCTGGGGCCAATTTCTTCCCCGTCATGAAACGCGAACACGCCATCCGTCCGATGCAAATGAGTGCGGCCAATACAAGCCTCGCCTTCAAAGAAGGTCATTAGCTCATGCCTGAGCACTTTCCATTATCTCTATGGTAATTGGGGAGGCAGGCATTTCCCCTTCGTCCAGACGATCAGCTATGGTCCTGAGTGCAAGAGCTTCAACCTTGGCCGCCGCATCGTTGCGTGATGCTCAATACCACATGACGCCAGACATTTCTGGTATCGCTGCTATCCAGCGGTCGTCCTCTTTCGTATCGTATTTAGCATAGAGTTTCATGGTGTTAATCTCGCCTATATTGAGGGAAGTGCCATACTGCCACCATGGCCTTATCTTCCGCCGACATGCTGTGATGAGAAAATCATAATGCAATTCAGTCGGCCAAGCTACCCGTTACGCGATCGGCACCTGAATGCCTGTTGAACAGACATCTTACAACCCAATGACCGCAATCAGTCTGCTGCCGACCATCGGGGCTTACGGTGGACCCATTGGTCAAGACAGATAGAGGGTGAGTTTAAGCTGGTCCGGTTACTTCCACTGCAGCGGAATGGCGCTGCCCCAAATCATCCATGAGTAACGGCTACGCTGCGATCTTTGGATACTTGTCCACAATACAGGCCCCGCCGCCTTGGCCGGTCAGGCAAACCTGATCCGGTGTAGCATAACCGAGGGACTGGTGCAGACGGCGACCATTGTAGAACTCAAAGTAGGCGGTCAGCCCAATCATCAGTTCCGGCACTCTGCCATAGCCCTTTATGTAGACCTCCTCGTACTTTACGGTGCGCCAGAGCCTCTCCACAAATATGTTGTCCAAGGCCCGGCCGCGGCCATCCATACTGATCCGTACATCATGTGCCTGAAGCACGCCAGTAAAGGCCTCAGAGGTGAACTGGCTGCCTTGGTCCGTGTTGAAGATCTCCAGCGCACCATAGCGTTGCAGAGCCTCTTCCAGGCAGGCCACACAGAACTCCGCCTCCATGGTATTACTAATCCGCCAGCTCAATCCAGGTAAACCACAAGAATCAGGGTACCTCAGTTAACCAGAGCAGCGGCTTATTTTACAAATTTGGTGCGATTTGCCGCAAGGTCGCCAAAGTGGGCTAAAAGAGGTTCCAGACGCTTTGGTCCACCTGAAAACTCTATATCGCCTATGATGCTGGACACGATTCGCTAGCAATTAAAATGCCTTGAAGAGATGGACAAGGATACTGCAGAGATTGAAAAGCGTTTGACGCTGTGGAAGAAAGACCAGGAGGCAGTGACTCGATTGATGGCCATCCCCTGCGTGGAGCTGCTTGCTGGTAGTAATTCGCGGCAAACAGGTCGGTTTTGATCGCGCTCTTTCGTGGTGTCATCTGTCATACCCCATAATTTTCAAATGGTTATATTTTAACATATACGGCTGAAATGGGAAGATTCTTCGAGGCGCCCCAACGTCATCTCCCCTTCTATCGCGTGGGAGGGTTCAGCCACCGCACAGTGTCTGGTGTCTCCCGTCCCATGGGCATGGTATTTACCCTCTCAATGCATCCCAGGCATACCCGGAATCATGGGCATCGTCCGCAGATACAGCTGCGAGAACATCCACCAGGTCAACCCTATCGTAATTACAAACAAGGGAATAAACATGATCAGGGCAACGGTGTTCCAGATGCTGTGTTCCGAAAGGTCCATGTGCAGCAGGAAATAAACCTGTGCGATAATCGCCAGTCCGGCGCAACCCGTGATCGCCAGCAACAGAGCGAAAGGCGGCAATAGATGCCCGCTGACGAGAACGGTCGCCGCCGCCATGAGCAGTGACGCGACGATAAAACCCGTCACATAGCTGCGGTTATTGGCCATCTGCACTTCAGGATGCGCCAACGGGTTACCGTGTCCATGTCTCATGACATATACCCCCACAAATAGACAAACACGTAAATAAACACCCACATAACCGCCTGGAACTGCCAGAACATGCGCAGACTGATCAGCCGGCCGATGACATCCTCGGTAAATTCTTTACGCACCACCTGGTAGATCATCACCAGCATCCAGATTAAACCGAAGAAGATATGCGCGGCGTGTACCTGGGTCAGCATGTAGAATGCCGAGAGGCCCCCACTGGTCTGCGGGGTGATGTGCATACTGAACATCCGCAGAACATCGTGGATATCCAGCCCGAGAAAAACCACCCCCAACACGCCAGCCGCAAGCAACCCGTTGATTACGCCAGCCCGATTGCCACGCTTCAGTGCGGTCATCGAAAACCCATAGGCGAGCACACTGAGAAACAGCACCATGGTCTGAATGAAGGTGTACCAGGGCGCAACAAATTGCGCGGGCGTCGGTCCGGTATAATAGCTGTGCGCATAACTGAGCACACCGTAGGCCGCAAACAGCGTGGCGAAAAGCATGCCGTCGCTCAATATATACAACCAGAATCCGAAGGTGCGCGTGGAAATCACGTCATGTCCTTCATATTCACCGGCCCACAGCACCACCTTTTCCGGATCCACTTTCTCTGCTGCAGAACTCATAAAAACTCCTTATCTGTTTGTCGGTCAGGTGAGGCCGTGAGTCATATCACGACCTCACCTGTACCGCGCGCTTCAGGGACGATGATCGGGAGCACCCCGCAGCTTCGCGGAACCTTCGCCAGCCGCCCCAGAATCGTAAGCGATGGCGCCGCCAAGCACGCCACCGGAATGCCGGGGCAGATCGGCGCGCGGCATGGCGCGTTCCGCCTCACGATCCATACACTCCACTTCTTCCGCCGGGATGACATGGCCGGGATCCCCCTTCGCCGAGCGGTAGATCATCATGACGATGATGGCCAGGAGGCTGATCAGGGAGAGCCACCAGATGCGCCAGGTCAGAGCGAATCCCAGGACAAAGGTCAAGCCCCCGATAATGATGGCGATGCCGGTGTTATTGGGCATATGGATCGCATCGTAATGGCTCGCGCGCTGGGCCGACAGCCCCTGCTCACGCCGCCACGCCACCTCGTCCCTGGCATTCACCTGCGGCACCACGGCAAAGTTGTAAAACGGCACGGGCGACGCTGTCAGCCATTCCAGAGAGCGGGAAGTTCCCCAGGCATCCGCAGCGGCCCGATGTTGCGCACGATCACGGATGCTCACGTATAGCATGACCACAAACGCCAGTATGGAAAGCACATACACCAGGATGCCAAGCACCTGAATATTCAGGTAAGGTGCCCAGTGTGGATCAAACGGCCAATCCAAACGCCGCGTCATCCCCATGAAACCTTCCATAAACATGGGAATAAAGACCAACGCAGTCCCGGCGCTGAAGAGCCAGAACATGGCCTTGCCCCAGGCCTCGTTTAATTTATAGCCGAATACCTTGGGAAACCAATAGATGACGCTGCCGAAAATCGCATACACGATGCACAGGAGCATCATGTGAAAGTGCGCCACGACGAATACGCTGTTATGCACCATATAATTGATGGCCGGAATAGACAGCATCATCCCCGTCAAACCGCCCACCAGCAGCAGAAATAACGCGCCTAACGCCCAGCACATGGCGGCCGTATAGGTCAGCCGCCCACGGTACATGGTAAATGCCCAGTTGAACACTTTGACACCGGTGGGAATCCCCACCAGCATGGTCGCCACACTAAACTCCGTGCTCACATAGGGTCCCATACCCATGGTGAAAAAGTGATGCAGCCAGACCAGCCACGATACGCCCGCGATGGCAAAAGTCGCCAGTACCATGGTGACATAGCCAAAAAGCGGCTTCTCGGAAAACGTGGGGATGATTTCTGAGATCATTCCGAATGCGGGGAGAATGACAAAATATACTTCAGGATGACCCCAGAGCCAGAAGAGATTGGTATACAGCATAAGGTTTCCACCAAACCCCGCTGTAAAGAAGTGCGTACCCAAATAACGATCAGCTGCCGTCAGTCCAATCGCCACCTGCAAACAGGGAAAAGAGGTCAACGCAATGATGTTGGCGGACAGCGAAGTCCAGGTAAACATCGGTAGGCGCGACCACTTCATTCCTGGTGCCCGCATTTTTACAATGGTCGCGATGAAGTTGATGCTACCGAGGGTCGTGCCGAGCGCCACCAGTTGGAGCGTCCAGATCCAGTAGTCCACACCCACCCCTGGACTATAGGCCAGTTCAAAAATAGGTGCATAGCCAAACCAGCCGTTATGGGCAAAATCACCCACAAACAAGGAAGCCATGATCAGCACAACAGCCGCCGCCGTAATCCACAATCCGAGGGCATTGAGATAGGGATAGGCCATATCACGGGCACCAATCTGCAATGGGATCACAATATTCATAATACCGACCAGTAATGGCGTGGCCGCCAGGAGAATCATGATCAAGCCATGTGCACTATAAACCTGGCCAAAATGAAAGGGGGTAAGATAACCGTGTATGGCGCCCATCATTCCCGAAGCATGTGGACCGACCGCCATCGCCTGCTGGGTGCGCATCATCAGACCATCAATGAAGCCCCGGAATAGCATGACCAAGCCAAGAATGATATACATGATCCCCAGTTTTTTATGGTCCACCGTGGTCAGCCATTCTTTCCAGAGATAACCCCACTTCCCATAATAGGTAATACCGGCGACCATCAGCAGTCCGACCACCACCACGACCACGAATAACGGCGCAAGAATTGGATTCGTATAGGGAATTTCGGAGAGTGCCAGGCGCCCCAACCACGGGTTCCATGGACCAGGTAAATTTACAAGCATAGCGATTTCTCCTTCAATCCGGTTAAGCCCGGTGTTCCGCGGCCTGTTTCTTCAAATAGCCCACCATGTTTTCGGTCATAAACATGGGCAAAGGCCACTTCCTGCCATGCATCACTTCCAGGATGACCTGATTAAATAACCCCTTCTGAACCTGAGAAAAATACTCTATCTTATTGTTTATGTTTATATAAGGTTCGGCAAACTGGTTAAATCCCGCAATGCTCAAATTGCCGGTGGATTGCTGGGCATGGTGCACCCAGCTTGCGAAGTCACCCTTGGATAGCACATGGGTCTTAAAGAGCATCCACGAGGTGCCAGCACCACAGTAATCGGCAGCGACGCCCTGATACTGACCAATGCTGTCGCTCTCCAGAGCATCCTTGGTCCGCATGCCGGGCATCACATCAATCATCCCCAGCAATTGCGGCACGAAGAAATCCGTCGTCACCGCCGTAGAAGTCAGTTTGAAGAAAACAGGGGTATGGGCAGGCACCACCAGTTCGTTGGCCACCGCCATATGGTATTGCGGATAAATGAACAACCATTGCCAGTCCGTGGCAATCACATCCACCTCGATGGGATTACCATGGGGTTTCATGTGACGGGTAATCACCGTCGGATTATATGGGTTAACGGCAAATGATCCATTTATCGCTACCGCCCAAGACAGAAACCCTACGGCCACGATGGGAATACCCCAGACGAACACTTCAATCGTGGTCGAATGTGCCCATTTCCCGTCATACGTACCGCGGTTTTTACCCTTGTGATAACGCCACATAAACCAGACAATCATAATGCCGGTCAGGCCGACGATACCCAACATCACCACCACGTCGATCATCATGTAATCAAAACTGGCCTTGGCGCCGACCCCGCGAGGATCAAATATCCACCATATAGAGTGCGTCGCGCAGCCATTCAGTAACAGCAGTAAAGGAGCCAGCGCCACATAGCGTACCCAGCGTAGCTGTTGCCATTTTCTAGTAAACATGCGCACCTCTCTGTATATAAAAGATTGATATTATGCAGTTTTAATGGGATAGAGGCCCATGACCTGTATCTACGATGGGTGGCTCATCTAAAACCTCGCGTGTCGGTTGCCGAGTGGAAGGTCTGAACGCGGTGCCGGAGGCAGCGCCATAGCCGATCCCGGCGATTGCTCGTCGGCGTGATAGCGATATTCGGCAACGACCGTCCTGGCATCCCAGTTACCTCGCTCACGGAGCAGGTAGTCGCCGCGCCCTGGATCGGCGCAGATTTTCTGCGTAAAATCAAAGTTCTCATGGCGACAGACCGCGCCGTTAATAGTCGTTGCCTGACGTCCCGTCCGCAGGTTACCCCGCGTTGCGTTTTGGTAATACCCCTGCTTTTTCCAGATAAGCTGGCAGGGTTGCCAAGACCCGGATGCCACGCTGTACATTGGGATCTTTAAGCATGTGGTAGAGTCCGGCAATGCCGCCCGCCTGGTCTTTGGGCTCATGTTCGGTGGCTTCGGCGAGGGCCTGAGTCATTGCCTTGCCGCCGTGCATCAGGCTGGCGACGAGAGCCGGGAGCGGACTGTTTCTGCTGAGTTCGATGAAGGGACCGATCAAGGACTCGATGTCGATGGTCTCCGTCATGAGCCCGATCTGACGGCTGATGTCGGCTACACGGTGCAGATTGCCGTCCTCTTGCAATTGCTTGAGCAGGCGCAAGGCTTCGACAATGGTGGTATCCGCCGAGGTCTCTTCCCAGAGGTCGCCAAGTTCCTTGAGTCTGGTTACCAGCGCGTTACCGGCCGGTCCCTTGAGGAAGGTCAGGATATCATCCACGCGCGACAGCAGGTTGCCCAGCATGTGCAGTGCCGCCAGCCATTCGGTAACTGGGATGGTGTGCAGGGTTTCGAGAATTTTGGGTGCCAGCGGTGCCAGGAGTTGCAGGCTTTCGGTCACAAAAGCGGCGTTTTCACTGATGAGTTTGAAGGCGCCAGCCTTGCGCAAGGCCTTCATGGTTTCCAGAATTTCCTCAATCCCGCCATCCAGATCAAAACGCTCGTTCCATTGACCGGCACGTAGTGCCATTGCCATGGGCAAGGTGCCCGCCGGGCCACCCATGAACTGCTCGGCGCCATTGGCGAGATCGCCCAGGCGGGCGAGCCCCACCCATTGCTCGGGGGTTAAAGAGGGGATAAAAGCGTCTTTCGGTTGTGCTGCCATGTTGCTGTCTCCTTATGCTTTGCTCGCGGATCAACAGGGGGGCCGTAGCCCCCCTTGCGTCAGGCCGCGAAAAGTTTCTCGGCAAGCAGTTGAGAGGCATCCAACCCCCACTCCGGCATCTTGCCCTTATTCTTAAAGAAGAGGTTTTTGTATTGCATCTTCAGCAGGAAGGGCATATGGCCCATTTTCAGGACCTGATCCGGACCGCCAAACCAGCTGTTGGAACGGATATAGAAGGCTTGGTTGTTGCCCATGTCACCGATGCAGTAGACCACGGGCTCCAGCGGCTTGTCGGCTTCTGCCGCCGCTAGTTTGCCCAGATCCTTAGCGATCTGCCTGGCCACGATCGCGCACTGGGCATGGCCAATGCCGCCGAGCTTGGGCACGGTGATGGCGGCC
>JAAOMR010000018.1 GCA_018853935.1 Acidithiobacillus ferrivorans | reverse complement strand
CAAATGAAGTCGGGGTTGCCCTGGCAACCCCATGGCCTGTGCTTTTTGGGGAGTCATGCCAGCAAATGCCCGAGATAGAGCATGCAAAATATTCGCGCTTGGAAAACGCCATCTACAAAGGTTCAAACGTGGCCCTACTTACCCAGCACGGCAAGGAGAACGTCGTTACTCCTATACTGGCCGCCGCCATTGGTTGCGATGTTGTCCTGGTGACGGGTTTTGACACGGACCAGCTAGGCACCTTCACCCGCGACATTCCCCGCGCGGGCACCCAAATCGAGGCGGCGCGGAAAAAGGCCCGCATCGGTATGGATCTGGCGCATTTACCCCTGGGGCTCGCTAGCGAGGGCAGTTTTGGGCCGGACCCATTTACCGGGCTGTTTCCCTTAAACGTAGAGATGCTCGTCTGGATCGACGATACGCTCGGGATCGAAGTGGTGGGTGTTGCCTCGGGTAGAACCAACTTCTCTCATCTGCTCGCTGCCAACTGGGAGCAGGCCGAGACATTCGCCCGTGCGACAGATTTTCCCGAGCATGGGATGGTAGTGCGCCCGCACCATGAGGACGACTCCCGCGTCCGCAAAGGGATTGCCGACTGGGCATCACTGCGCGAGGCCTTTTTCTGGGCCTGCGGCGAGGCGGACAACGGCTGCGCCTTCCTGGAAAGCGACGTCCGTGCCCATATGAATCCCATGCGCATGGAGATTATTGCTTCGGCTACACGGGATCTCGCACGCAAGCTTTGCACCCCATGCCCGATCTGCAACACGCCCGGCTTCCAGATCGTGGAGCGCATCCCCGGCTTGCCTTGTGAGGATTGTGATTCCCCGACGCGGGACACCCGGGCGGACATCCACCGTTGTGCCAGGTGTGGCCACCAGGTCACGCTGGAACGCCCGGAGAAGGCCGCTCCAGCGGGCCACTGCGACTGGTGCAATCCGTGAATCAGAAACGGCATGGCAGCCATGTGTCGGCAGCCCGAATTGAGGAATATCTCATCATGACAACGATTACCGAGACAGTGCGGGATGTTCCAATAGCACGTCTGTTTCTTTTCGTGCGGAGAACAGACGACCTTGCCAGTGCCTGCCAGCAGGTCGAAGAGTTTCTTGCGTATTGTCGCAGTCGCCCAAGCGATTCCTTTGCCAATGAGCGTTTCTTGGGTGCCTGGGTGGATGAGCACACAGTCACCAGCCTTCCTCAAAAATGGGTACGGCCATTGTCAGCCGCTCAGACCCTTCTGCTAACGATTCGGGAAATTTTTGCCTTGTGGGGTATCTGGTCAGTCGCCTCGATCGAGGCGGTATGCCGGGAGACCAATGAGGGGATGGCGTTTTCCCATAACCTACTGCTTGATGCGCTGATTACGCTTACGCAGGGAGACACCGGAACCGTTGGCGCTTATTCACCGGTTTTCGCGCGCGGCACCCCCATGGAGCAAGTGCACGCCGAGATCAAGCAACTGAGTCTTCGCTATCCGCTTCGGATTGCCGACCCGATTTATTGCGACCCGGATACGGGTGCTTTGTCCTTACAGGATGAACTGTCATGCCATTGAAAAAATGAACACGGTAAAACCCGACCAGGATGGTTATACTCCGACTTTATGTGCCAGGAAGGTACCCATGGTAAAGCGACTGACGCTCATACGCCCCGACGATTGGCATCTCCATCTTCGGGATGGCGCGATGATGGCCGCGGCACTCCCCGACACGGCGAGGCGTTTTGCGCGCGCCATTGTCATGCCCAATCTTCAACCTCCCATCACGACAGTCGATACGGCGCGGGCCTACCGCGAGCGCATTCTCGCAGCGCTGCCAGAGAATATGCACTTCGAGCCGCTCATGACCCTTTATCTCACGGACAATATGCCGGAGTCCGAGATCGCGAAGGCAAAAAACAGTGGCTTTGTGCAGGCGATCAAGTACTACCCGACCGGCGCGACCACCCATTCGGAGCATGGCGTGACCGATCTGAAGCGTGCCTATTCAGTGCTCGCGGCGATGGAAAAGCAGGATCTGCCGTTGTTGCTGCACGGCGAAGTGACCGATCCGACCGTGGACGTGTTTGACCGTGAGGCGGTGTTCATCGACCGGCACCTCATGCCGTTGACGCGCGATTTTCCCGGCCTGCGCATGGTGCTGGAGCACATCACCACGCACGCGGCGGTCGACTTCGTCCGGCAGGCCCCCGACAACGTGGCCGCGACGATTACCGCACACCATTTGCTGCTCAACCGCAACGCGCTATTCGAGGGCGGGTTACGGCCACATTATTACTGCCTGCCGCTCCTGAAGCGGGAGACGCAGCGCGTAGCGCTTGTCGCCGCGGCCACAAGCGGCAACCCGAAGTTTTTTCTCGGCACCGACAGCGCGCCGCATCCGCGCCACGCCAAGGAGTCCGCCTGCGGCTGCGCCGGCATCTATAGCGCGCATGCCGCAATGGAACTGTATGCCGAAATTTTCGAGCGCGCCGGTGCGCTCGACCGCCTGGAGGCCTTCGCGAGCTTCCACGGACCCGATTTCTACCGACTGCCGCGCAACCGGGACACCCTCACCCT
>JAAOMR010000179.1 GCA_018853935.1 Acidithiobacillus ferrivorans | reverse complement strand
GCCAAACTTCGCCGACAACACCTTCGTCAGCGCCGCCGTTAATGTGGTCTTTCCATGGTCCACGTGACCAATCGTTCCCACGTTCACATGCGGCTTCGTCCGCTCAAATTTCCCTTTGGACATCAGACACTCCCCCAAGAATACCAGACCCAAGTCAAAGACCAAAAAATATGGAGCCCACAACCGGATTCGAACCGGTGACCTCTTCCTTACCAAGGAAGTGCTCTACCGACTGAGCTATGTGGGCCTGAACACTGGAGCGGGTGATGGGAATCGAACCCACACCATCAGCTTGGAAGGCTGAGGTTCTACCGTTGAACTACACCCGCACAAATTAAAACTAAACTATCTAGCCCTGCGCTCAGCGCGCGACACCACAAAATTCAAATGGTGGAGGGGGGAGGATTCGAACCTCCGAAGGCAGAGCCGTCAGATTTACAGTCTGATCCCTTTAACCGCTCGGGAACCCCTCCCACGATTAGCGGCGCATTGTGCGGCTCAGGCTTTTCTTTGTCAAGTGACTTCGCGTCTGTGGGTGTCCGGCCACCGCTGACACAGTAGCCAGCATTTTAATGACTTATGCGTATGCAGCGCCTTCGACGCCTTGACAAAGTTGTCCATTTACAACATCCTCCACAAGAGTGGTCAAGATTTATTGCCGGGCAGCTTCGCCTGGGCTTGAGAGAGGAGGGTTTTAATAATGCTACATATTAAACGTATCACACTGCTGGTTGCCATCAGCGGAGGCCTTTTCGCCAGCGCCGCTTATGCGGATGATGGCTACGTGGGTTATGCCATAGATCACGGCGCCAAGCCCCTTGTCACCAGCACGGGTGTCTGCGTGCGTGGCGGGCGCCCAGTCACTGATGGTCCGGTGCCTGCCCATTGCGCCCCCGCGCCAGTCCCCGTGGCGGTCGCGCCGACGCCTCCCGCACCAATGCCTGCCCCCATCGCGCCGGTGGAGCAGACAATTCTGGTGAGCAAACCGATCACCATTACCGGCATCAACTTTAAGTTTGATTCATACAAGCTTCTAAATCATGACATCAAGGTACTGGACCAAGTGGCCGATTTTGCAAAAAACCACCCAGATGCCGTACTCGACGTCAATGGCTATTGCAGCAAGGTGGGCAGTTACGCATACAACCTTAAATTGTCTAAGCTGCGCGCCCACAGTGTAGCGCAGTACCTGACGCAACATGGGGTGACGAGCGATCGTATGGTATTGAAAGGCCACTCCTATGATAATCCGGTTGCCACCAACGCTACGCAGCAGGGTCGCTTTCTGAATCAGCGTGTGGAAATCAATTCCAGCATCAAGGTTCAGAAGACCGTTCAGTAATTTCTTCTCCGTGCTACCAGGGCGAGCCCACTAAGGCTCGCTTTTTTTTGCCCCAACCATGGCAGTGCGCGGCGTCATTTCCATGATAGACTAGGCACCATGCGACAGTTCTTCCTCCGTTTTGTGCGTACGCTACACATCACCCGCGTTCTAGTGCGTTACCGCCTGGACGATGTGCTTTATTTCCTCCCGTTGTTAAAACCATATCAGGCCATTCTCCGCCTTAGCCCCATGGCCTGGTTGGGGCCGCGTCCACAGGGCACCTTCGCTGAACGCTTGCGTGAAGCACTCGAAACACTGGGACCCACCTTTATCAAACTCGGGCAAATGCTTTCAACCCGCCGAGATTTGCTTCCCGACCATATTACTCAGGAACTTGCGAAACTTCAGGATGCAGTACCCCCTTTCCCGTCAAATGTCGCCCGGCAGATTATCGAGGCGGCGCTGGGCAAAGCGATTGAAACGGTCTTCTCTCAATTTGAAGATCAGCCTGCGGCGGCGGCATCTATTGCCCAAGTACACTTTGGGCAATTACTGGACGGGCGTGAGGTGGCGATCAAAGTTCGACGCCCCGGTCTGCAACGGATTATTGATCAGGACTTAGCGATACTCGCCCTGCTCGCCGATCTCGCGGAGCGCTATTCTCAGGAGGGACGTCGCCTGAGGATACGTGCGGTTGTTGCGGAATATGCCAAAACCATTCGCGGTGAACTGGATCTGCTACGTGAGGCGGCCAATGCCAGCCAGTTGCGGCGTAATTTTTCTGCCGAACCTGATCTTCTCTATGTACCAGAAATATATTGGGATTACTGCGCATCTCCAGTATTGGTGATGGAGCGCATTTATGGCATCCCCATCGGTCAACGCGACGCGCTGCATGACGCTGGCATTGATTTTGATCAGCTCTCGCGACGCGCCGCAGAAATCTTTTTTCGCCAAGTCTTTCGCGATGCATATTTTCATGCGGACATGCATCCCGGCAACCTCTTTATTGATCCGAAAAATGGGCGCTTTATCGCCGTTGATTTCGGCATCATGGGAAGCCTGGATGATGCAAGCCAGCATTACCTCGCCGAAAATATGATTGCATTTTTTCGGCGCGACTACCGGCGCGTAGCAGAAGCGCATGTGGAAGCCGGATGGGTACCACCAGACACCAACGTACAAGATTTCGAAACGGCCATTCGTGCTATTGCGGAGCCGGTGTTTGAAAAGCCCTTGAATGAAATATCCGTCGCCAGTCTCTTGCTTCGTCTCTTTCAGACGACGCGCGCTTTTCAAATGCAAACGCAGCCACAACTCCTGCTGCTCCAAAAAACGCTGGTCAATGTCGAGGGCATTGCCCGCGATTTCAACCCGGCACTCAACATATGGGAAGTCGCCACACCGCTGCTGACGGAATGGCTTAGTCGCCAGCGCGGTCCGCAGGGCTGGTGGTCCGAGATTAAACAATACTTCCCACAGTGGGGATTAGTGCTGCCCGAAATGCCGGTACTCCTGCATAATATCCTGCGCCAGGCCCAACAGGGAGAACTGCCTCTGGTGATTCGTAATAACGACATCGAAGGCATTCGGCAGGAACTGCACCATGGTTTGCAAAAGCTTACCTATGGCGTAGGCGGCACGTTTATTGTGGTAGGCTTAGGCATTATCGCGGCGCTGGAACATCGGCTGGATAGCCCGATACTCAATTTACCGGTATGGGCTTGGCTGATCATCCTGCCCACGGCACTCTGGGCCGGGGCCAGTTGGGTGCGCAGCGTATTTTTCAGGCGTGGTTAAAGTATGTAAGTGACCGTTACAACAAATACGCAACCAAGCAAGGGAAAGGAGGATATCATGTGGATGGTGGTTTCTTTTTTGATAGCGGCACTGGCTGTCATCTTTGCAGTTCAGAACGGGGCACCCGCCACTATTCATTTCTTCTCGTGGACGTTTGCACAATCCCAGGGGGTAGTCCTGCTCAGTGGTTTCGTCGCCGGTTTTACTGCGAGCATGCTGATTTATCTACCCACGCACATCCGTAACAAGCTGAAAATCCGTCGCCATGAACGACGTGTGGCCGACCTTGAAGGGCAACTCAACGCAGAACGCGGCAAACGTGAGTACATCGAAAAGGAACATGCCGCCGCTATGCGTGTCCAGAAAAGCAACGGCATAGCGACCGACGACACAGAAAACAACGCTGACTAAATGATTGGCTGCACGTCAAGGCGCGCCTACGGTCTTTTTCTCGACAACAGCCACTGTTTGGTACTCCGGGTGCAGGCGCGCCAAAGTGGCCAGGTTACTGGTCGCCTGAGTATTTCCGAGTGCTGCTGCCTTGCGCCACCAGAGGCTTGCCTTACCATAGTCCTGCGGTACCCCTTGCCCTAAGAAATAGAGATTACCCAAGTTATACTGAGCGGCGGCGATACCCTGCGTGGCCGCCTTCGCCCACCAGTAAGCCGCTTTGGTCTCATCCTTACTGACGCCCTGCCCGAAATAATACTGCATGCCGAGGTTATATTCTGCCTTGGCATAACCATGGAGGGCAGCCTTATCAAACCACTGTGCCGCCAAAGCATAATTCTGTGGAACCCCATCGCCCAAGGCACAACGGGTGCCAATCGTATTTTCAAGCTTGGCGGTGGTGAGATCGGCGGGCTGAGTGGTAGCCACATCTTCCAAGTCTGCTTTGGGTGCAGACTGCGCTTCGGCCAAGGAAGTGGAAAGTACCAAAAATGCTGCACCACACGCAGCGAAGAGGAACTGTTTAGTGAAATCATGATGAGCGCGCATAGAAACTCCAGGCAGTTTGACGACATCTTCCAGCTGGCGAGGCTACACCAAAAACCCCGCATATCGCCAGCAGTTTTTTAGCCAGCCCGCGAAGCAAAACTTAAGCCACAACAGGGACCGGCAACGCTCAGACATCGCCCTACCGCACCCCATACCGGGCGCTCTAAACGGATAGCTGGGTATCGATCCAAGTCTCCGCTGCGTACCAGTCTGCCGCGCAATCACCCCCAGCAAAACTGCGGCTCTCGGCAAGGTAGTAAGCACATTCTGCAATCATGCGCTGACGATCCGCTGCAGACACTGCGGAAGACGTTGTAGGTGTACCACTAGTTGGCATTTTGACCGGCTTACGGACGCGAGCAGCGTGTGTCTTAGGCGCAGAAGCTAGCTCTGGTACCGTCGTGCGACGGACCGGCGCTGTCTTGGGTCCTGCTGCGACTTCCTTCGGCTTGCTGACTCGTTTTTTAGGTTCTTCTTCCGCCATGACTGTACTCCTGGACAACGCGTAAAAGATCATTGTGTGTGATAACACAAGATAGCGGAGTTTTCAAAACACACTTACCCACATTAGGAAGAGCGAAAGCAGACTATGTTTGATCTGTTAGCGAGTGGCCTGCAATATCTCTGTAGCCCGCCACTTCTGCGCCAACTTATCCAGGACAGCGTTCACAAAGCGATGGCCCTGTTCGGCGCCGAAGTCCTTACCTAGTTCTATCGCCTCGTTAATGATCACCCGATAGGGGGTTTGCGGATGATCCCGCAACTCATAGGCGGCCAGACGCAGAATCGCCCGTTCGACTTCGCTAACCTCGTCGGCCCAGCGGCGATCCTGAATTTCCTGAGCAATGGCAGGGTCCAGCCCGGGGATTGCGGCACAAACCCCTTGCCAGAGACTTTTGAAGAAAGCGACATCAGCGCCCTGCAAGCGCTCAGGGTCAGAGGTAAATTGCAACTCAATCTCTGTGCAGTGGCCGGGATTCATTTGCCACTGATAGAGGGCCTGAACGGCAGCTTGACGCGCCAGACGACGGCGACTGATTTTCATGGGTGCTGTTCAGATCTGACGCAACAACTGCACCATTTCCAGCGCAGTCATCGCCGCATCAAAGCCCTTATTACCTGCTTTGGTACCGGCGCGCTCAATGGCCTGCTCAATGCTATCCGTGGTCAGCACTCCAAAAATTACCGGAACCCCCGTATCCATGGACACCTGGGCCACACCCTTGGACACTTCGGCCGCGACATAATCAAAATGCGGGGTACTGCCACGAATCACCGCACCCAAACAAATCACTGCATCATAATTACCACTGCGCGCCAGTTTCTGCGCAACCAGCGGCATTTCATAAGCACCCGGAACATAGACGACGTGAACCTGTTCTTCTTCGGCACCGTGACGGCGCAACGCGTCGACGGCACCCTGCTCCAACTGCTGGGTGATAAAGTTGTTGAAGCGGCTGACCAACAGGGCAAAACGATGCTCACCAGCCTGCAAACTGCCGTCGATATGACGAATCATGACTCATCCTCGGAAACTTCTTGAAAGGGACGCTGGCCGACGATCTCCAGACCGAAACCGCCGATACCACGGTACTGAAACTGGCTGTCGCTCAGGACCACCGCCTGATGTACCCCCAGATCGGAGAGAATCTGGGCGCCGATACCAAAAGTGCGTAGAACTCGCCCCGCGTCTCCAGCCTGACCAGGCCCCTTGGGCTTTTCAGGCAGCGCGGCAACCTCCCGCAGGAGTTCTTCGACACTCTCCTGGTGGTGGAGGTAGACCAGCACACCGCGACCTTCCTCGGCGATACGCCGCAAAGCCACGGTGTTTGGACTGGCTTCACCAGCGAACAGATCATTCAGTATTTTGCCAACCTGTACCCGCACCAGTACGGGTTCATCACGCGCTTCCAGATCGCCAAGGACCAAGGCGAAATGCGTTTCGCGGGCGACCCAGTCACGATAGATATGGAGCTGGAAGGCGCCGTATGGCGTGTGCCACGGGCCGCTCGCCTCGCGCTGTACGATGCGCTCTCGCTCCAGGCGATAACGGATGAGGTCGGCAATAGTACCAATTTTGAGGCCGTGCTCCGCCGCATAGGGAAGCAGGTCGGGCAAACGCGCCATTTCGCCGTCGGCGTTGAGAATTTCGCAGATGACGCCAGCGGGTTTGCAACCTGCCAGTCGGGCAAGGTCGACGGCCGCTTCCGTATGGCCAGCACGGACCAGGACGCCCCCAGCTTCCGCCGCTAACGGAAAGATGTGTCCGGGCATCACAATATCCTCAGGGCCCGCATCACCAGCGATGGCCGCCTGAATCGTCACCGCGCGGTCGGCGGCGGAAATGCCGGTGGTGACACCGCGGGCGGCTTCAATCGAGACCGTGAACGCGGTGCCTAAGCTGGCCGTGTTATGGCCTACCATCTGTGGGAGGCGCAATTGCTCGCAACGCTCGCGGGTGAGGGGCAAGCACACCAGACCACGCGCCTGCGAGACCATGAAGTTGATAGCGGCGGGCGTCACAAACTCTGCCGCCATAATGAGGTCGCCTTCGTTTTCACGCCCCTCATCATCCATCAGGATTACCATGCGTCCGGCGGCAATGTCAGCAATGATGTCCTCGGCAGGACTGATTTCGGCACTGCTCATACGAGGAACCCTTTTGCGGCCAGCGAATCACATGTAATTTCCGATTTTAACCCGGACCCGGGGTCTGTGGCCACCCAACGCTCCACATAACGGGCGACAAGATCTACCTCCAGATTAACCGCCTGTCCGGAGCGCCATTGCGCGGCCGTCGTCTGCGTTAGCGTATGAGGAATAATATTGAGCATAAACAGGTCACCATGGAGCGCATTAATGGTCAGACTGATACCGTCCACGCAGATGCTACCCTTGGCGGCCATATAACGCAGCAGATCTGACGGCGCGGTGATGGCAAATACCTGCGAACGTCCTGATGCGCTCACGTCGCGAATATGTCCGACACCATCTACATGACCAGCGACCAGATGGCCCCCCAGGCGATCGGCCAGACGTAAGGCCTTTTCCAGATTGACCGGGCTGCCCGGCCGCAGATGACCAAGAAGGGTTTTGTCGAGGGTTTCGCGGGAGACATCGACGGCAAAAGCGTCGCGCTGGAGCTCCACCACCGTCAGGCAAGTACCGGAAACCGCAATACTGTCACCCAATTGGACATCACCGAGGTCAAGTTTCCCGGCCGCGACAATCATCCGCAAGTCACCACCCTGCGGCAGCATCCCGCGAATCTGGCCCAATGCCTGAATAATACCGGTAAACATCGCTTATCGCTCCTGCGGACGCAACGTCCACTTGACATCGTCGCCCAGTTGAGTGGTATTGATCACCGACCAGCGCGGCACCTCCGCGAGATTTACATAGGGGCCGGTCACGAGCACCGGGCGCGCATCCTGCCCGAGCAGCAGCGGTGCCACATAGAGCAGCCATTCGTCGACCAAACCGGCGGTGAATAAGGAGGCAGCGATGCCTGGCCCGGCTTCCACTAGAATATCATTCATTTCCCGCTGGGCGAGCATCGTCATTATTTCCTGCCAGCCCAGCCCCGCTCCCGTTCCACGACAAGACAGCAACTCTGCACCGGCAGCGCGCAACGCCTCCTGAGCGGCACTTGGGGCATCCTGGTAGTGACAAATCCATACCGCGCCCGGTGTGCCAAAAAGTGCCGCATCGGGGGGGGTGCGCAAATGGGTGTCCAAAACGATTTTCACCGGATAGCGCTGCGGGGCTACCGCCAAACGTGGCGCCAAGCGGGGATTATCGGCCAGCACCGTGCCGATACCGACAAGGATAGCACTGGCACGCGCCCGTTCCTGCTGCACATCCGCGCGCGCCGCCGCCCCCGTCAGCCATTGGCTTTGCCCGTTGGCGAGCGCCACCCGGCCATCCAGACTCATGGCCTGCTTGAGCCGCATCCAGGGGCGGCCATGACGCATCCGCTGCAAAAATCCGGGATTCAGGGCTTCCGCCGCCGCCGCCAGACAGCCCTCTTCAACCACCACCCCGGCAGCGCGCAGACGCTCCACGCCGCGCCCCGCCACCAAAGGATTGGGGTCGCGCATGGCGATCACAACCCGCGCCACACCCGCGGCAATGAGCGCATCCGCACAGGGCGGGGTGCGACCCTGGTGACTACACGGCTCCAGGGTAACATAAGCGGTGGCACCACGCGCCGCATGACCGGCTTCTGCGAGTGCGAACATTTCGGCATGCGCTTTGCCGGCCTGTAAGTGGGCACCCCGTCCGACGACGAATCCGTCTTTGACCAGCACGGCACCCACGCACGGATTAGGATGTGTGCTGTACAGCCCTGACTCAGCAAGCACCAGGGCCTCCGCCATAAAGGCGGCGTCCGCCTGCTCAGGCGCCACGAGCCGAGTCATCTCCCTCGCCGGGGATTGCCCCCTCTTTCATCCGCGCGATTTCGGCGCTGAAGGCATCAACATCTTCAAAGCGCCGATAGACCGAGGCAAAACGCACGTAGGCAACAGGGTCCATATCCCGCAAAGCCTCCATCACCAGCTCGCCGATGAGACGCGCCGGAATCTCCCGCTCACCGCGTTCGCGGATACGTCGCTGGATCATCCGCACGGCGGCATCCACCCGCGCCGTCGCTACCGGACGTTTGCTCAACGCCCGGGTCAGCCCGCGCAGGAGTTTGTCTTCATTGAAAGACTCGCGCCGCCCATCGGTCTTGACGACCATGGGCAGGGCTAGTTCAGCACGCTCAAAGGTGGTGAAGCGCTGCCCACATGCCGGACACTCGCGCCGCCGCCGGACACTCCCACCGTCATCCGCGAGGCGGGAATCCACCACGCGAGTGTCGGCATAGGCGCAAAACGGGCAGTGCATGGCTGCCTAGCCGTATACCGGGAACTGCTGACAAAGGGCTTTCATGCCCGCCCGGACACGTTCAATAACCGCTGTATCACTGGTCGCATCCAGAACATCGGCAATACCATTACCTAAGAGATGCATTTCACTCTCGCCAAAGCCACGCGTCGTTGCTGCAGGCGTACCGATACGGATGCCACTGGTGACTGCAGGCGGCCGCGTGTCGAAGGGCACAGCATTCTTGTTGACGGTGATGTTGGCCTGCCCGAGCGCTTCTTCCGCCTCTTTACCCGTGACCTTCTCGCCCAGATTCAGCAGGAAGAGATGGTTGTCTGTGCCGCCCGAAACGGCACCATAACCCCGCCCGGTCAGCACGTTACTCAGGGTTTGCGCATTGTGGATGACCTGCTGTTGATACAGCTTGAACTCCGGCTGCAATGCTTCGCGGAAGGCAACGGCCTTGGCGGCGATGACGTGCATCAGCGGCCCCCCCTGCAAACCGGGGAAAATCAGGGAGTTCACCTTCTTGGCATAGGACTCCCGACAAAGGATCAAACCGCCGCGGGGTCCACGCAAGGTTTTGTGCGTGGTGGTGGTGACAAAATCCGCATGGGGCACCGGACTGGGATGCAGACCCGTAGCAACGAGGCCGGCGATGTGCGCCATATCCACCAGCAGATAGGCGCCGATGCTGCGGGCAATCTCACCGATGCGGGCGAAGTCGATAACGCGTGAGTAAGCACTGGCACCCGCAACAATCATCTTCGGACGTTCCCGCTCCGCCTGCTCCGCCATGGCGTCATAATCGATACGGCCATCTTCTGCGCGCACCCCATAAGCCGCAACCTGAAAGAGTTTACCGGACACATTCACCTTGGCACCATGGGTCAGATGGCCACCGTGAGCCAAGCTCATACCCATGATCTTGTCGCCAGGCTGGAGCACGGAAAGATAGACTGCCTGATTGGCCTGCGAACCGGAATGGGCCTGGACGTTGGCATGTTCGGCGCCAAAAAGCTCCAAGGCACGGTCGATGGCCAACTGCTCGGCGATGTCCACATATTCGCAACCGCCGTAGTAGCGCTTACCCGGATAGCCTTCCGCATATTTATTGGTCAGTACCGAGCCCTGCGCGACCATGACCATGGGGCTGGCATAGTTTTCCGAAGCGATAAGTTCGACATGATCTTCCTGGCGCTGGGTTTCTTTGCGCATAGCATCCCATAGCGCCGGATCGAAATCAGCAATGGTCAGGGTTTTAGAAAACATGGCCGAACTCCTTAGAACTTGAGAAAAATAGGGGTAAACACTAATGGATGCGCGCGATCACAGCAAGAGTGAAAATTTGGTGTGCGCCATGAATCTCTTTCATCCGACGTCGGTGATCCGGGTATTCGTGGGATCAGATCTTGATGCGCACGGGCTGTGGGTGGCCCTGCAAAACGAACTTCGGTGCCGCCTTTTCTTTCTTGCCACGGCGTGGCCGCTGTTTGTCCGCAAAAATATCCTGATAAGCCACATAAATGACCGGCGGACCCAGCACCCAGACCACCAAACCCAGCCACACCTGCGAGAAAGACGGCATCAATACATTGCTGATCAAAATAACCGCCCAGAGGGCAATGAGAGGATCGCGCAGTTCCGGTCGGAAAATCAGGGTTAGGGTAGTTTCTACCTCAGACTCCAGCCAGCCGTGTCCTTTGTGCAGGGCTAGGGCTATTCCGAAAAAGGCGGGCGAAAACCAGAAGTAGGGCATGAGCGCGAGGTCAGAAAAACGCTCGCCGAAAGCAAACCACCAACCCCAAAATCCATGCCCCAATCCTGATCCATTATTCCAGGGCATCTGAATCCCCGCGAGGATCCCCCCCATGACCACCACATCCCGGCCAAATTCGAAAATCATGCCGAACACCGCGAACACCATGCCCCATAACACGGCCACATGCAGTGCGTGCCGAGTTTGCTGCGCGGTGTATTCTTCCCCCTCACTGCGCCCGACGATGCGCAAACCGACCAGCAGTCCAAGTGGCGCCAGCGCATCCATAAGCCAGCCCGGAAAAGGGATGGCAGTGAAGAGCATGGCCCCTGCGGCGAAAGCAAGCCACGGCTTGGGGCGCGCCGCCACCAACCCGGCACCACCTTCCACCCAACTCACCATTCGATCCAACCATTTCCAAGCCAAGGCACTGCTCCCGGACTGAGGGCAAACGAACTGCGCACCGCTTCGTGTCAGTTCGAGACAATCCTTCGCTATTTTAGCCAAGAACATGCGCCATTACAAAAACCGCGGTTAGCCCGACACGCGTGCCGCTATCTTGTAGCCAGCGGCTAGCGCGATTAGACTCTTTACGGCTTTCCCGACAAAATAAAGTGCGCAATGCCCGCAGAAATGCCCGTTGATTCCGTTGGATTGGTAACCCCGCAGACCGTGACCTTTTCGGCACCTCTGGAGCTGGAGTGTGGCCGCGAACTGCCCGGCTACTCCCTCACCTATGAGACCTACGGCACCCTCAATGCGCAGCGGAGCAACGCCATCCTGCTCTGCCACGCCCTTTCTGGTGACCACCATGCGGCCGGTTACCACGGTATGGACGATCGCAAGCCGGGCTGGTGGGAGCACCTGCTGGGTCCTGGCAAGGCAATGAATACAGATAAATTTTTCTTCGTCTGCGCCAACTTCATCGGCTCCTGCAAAGGCTCGACGGGGCCGGCCAGCATCAATCCGGAGACCGGCACGCCCTGGGGACTGGATTTCCCGATGGTCACGGTGCGCGACTGGGTGAAGACGCAGACAGATCTTGCCGACCATCTGGGTATTGCGCAGTGGGCGGCTGTCGTCGGCGGCAGCCTGGGAGGCATGCAGGTCATGCAGTGGACGATGGATTACCCGGAACGCTTACGTCATGCCGTCGTTATCGCCGCAGCATCCAAGCTCACCGCGCAGAACATTGCCTTCAACGAAGTCTGCCGACAGGCCATCATGACCGACCCGGATTTTCATGGCGGCCGCTACTATGCCCACGACACCAAGCCCCGGCGCGGATTGTCACTGGCGCGCATGATCGGACATATCACCTATCTTTCCGACAACGCCATGCGCACCAAGTTCGGCCGCGACACCCGCGGCGGCAAGGCTTTTTCCTTCGGTTTTGACGTGGATTTCGAGGTAGAGAGTTATCTTCGCTATCAAGGTTCCAGCTTTGTTGAGCGCTTCGATGCCAACAGTTATCTCTACATCACCAAAGCCTTGGACTATTTTGATCCGGCCAACGCTTTCGGCGGAAATCTAGCCGCAGTTTTTGCCTCCACACAGGCAGCATTTCTGGTGATTTCCTTCAGTTCAGATTGGCGTTTCTCCCCGGAACGCTCGCGTGAAATCGTGCAAGCCCTGTACACCTGCAATCGGGACGTCAGCTACGCTGAGATCGAGACGGAACACGGCCACGATTCTTTCCTGATGCCCATCCCCCAGTATGTGGCCGTGCTGAGCGCCTATCTCGGGCGAGTCGCTGAAGAGGTGGGCGTATGACCCTGCGCAAGGATCTGGCGATCATCGCCGACTGGATTACGCCACAAAGCCGCATCCTTGATCTGGGTTGTGGCGAGGGCGAGCTGCTGGCTTATCTGCGCACTGAAAAAGGCGTACAGGGTTACGGGGTAGAAATTGAGGAAGCGCGGGTCGTGGCCGCCATACGCCGGGGCATACCGGTGATCCAGCAGGATCTCGATCGGGGCTTGCGTAATTTTGCCGATCACAGCGTCGATACGGTAGTCCTTTCCCTGACCCTGCAGGCCTCCACCTATCCGCGCGAACTCCTGTTGGAGATGCTGCGGGTCGGACGCGAAGTTATCGTCACCTTCCCCAACATGGGGCATTGGCGCGCGCGTTGGCAGCTGGGAGTGCTCGGCCGCATGCCCATGACAGACGTGTTGCCGCACACATGGTACGATACGCCCAATATTCATCTGTGTACCATTCGTGATTTTGAGTCTCTGTGCCGGGACAGTGGCATCGTGATTCATCAGCGGGTCGTACTGAATGACCGTCGTCGTGAAACCTGGCGTAATCGCCTGTTGCCCAATCTCTTCGGCGAGGTGGCTCTTTATCGTTGCGCCCTGAGGGCGCGCTAACCCGCAGCAGGAAAATGCCATGGCCCTAGAACTCATCAGCTTTCCCCTCTGCCCTTACGTGCAACGTTCCATCATCACCCTGCTCCACAAGCAGGTGGGCTTCACCCTTACCCATATTGATCTGGCGCACAAACCGGAATGGTTTCTGGCGCTGTCGCCCATGGGCAAGGTGCCCTGCCTGAAAATTGATGAACACACGGTGCTCTTTGAATCGCAGGTCATCAATGAATATCTGGACGAAACCATCGCCCCCGCGCTGCATCCCGCCGCCCCCCTGGAGCGGGCACAACACCGCGCCTGGATCGCCTTCGGCAGCGAAATACTGAACGACCAGCTTCAGATGATGATCGCCCAGGGGGAAGAACGTTTCGCCGCCTCCAGTCGCCAGCTTTTTGACAAGCTGGAGCGCTTGGACAAAATCATGGGGGACGGCCCCTTCTTTGCTAATGCGCATTTCAGTCTGGTAGACGCTGCCCTGGCGCCTCTGTTCATGCGCATGGAAATCCTCCATGCCCTGCGCCCATTGCCGCGCTGGGAATCCTTGGGCAAACTGCGACGCTGGACGGCATCACTCATGGAATTGCCAGAAGTCGCCGGATCGGTGACTGCCGATTTTCCAGATTGTTTACGCAACTATATCAGTGAGAAGGGCAGCCTGTTTTTGCGTTCGGCCTGAAGTATTGCAGCACCATAGATTCGCCCAAAGTGTAAGGAGTTGACCGTATGAGCGAGCATCAAGAGAACGAGGAACAGAGCCAGGCTCTGGTGCCGACTACCCATTTCGGCTATCAGGAAGTGCCGGAAGCGGAGAAGGAACAACTCGTCAAAGGGGTTTTCAGCAGCGTCGCCAGCAAGTATGACTTGATGAATGACCTCATGTCCCTCGGCGTCCACCGCCTGTGGAAACGCTTCACCGTTGATCTCGCCCGTCCCCGACCAGGGCAGCGGGTGCTGGATCTGGCGGGCGGCACCGGCGATCTGGCGGCGGCAATCTATCCGCGGGTTCGGCCGAATGGTTCCATCGTGGTTTCTGATATAAACGCGGAGATGCTCGCGGTCGGCGAGAGTCGGCTGGCCGATAAGGGCATCATCGCCGGTGTCGAGTTCGTAGAGGCCAACGCCGAGGCGCTCCCCTTCCCAGATCGGGAATTTGATATCGTGACCCTCGCTTTTGGCATCCGTAACATGACCCATCCAGAACGCGCCTTGAGCGAAATTTATCGGGTCCTGAAAACCGGCGGCCGGGCCCTGATCCTCGAATTTTCCCACCCGCGCTGGCCAGGATTGCAGAGTATTTACGATCTGTATTCTTTCAATCTCCTGCCCCGCATTGGCGAACTGATCGCCAAAGACCGGGAGAGCTATCAGTATCTGGTGGAATCCATTCGCCGCTTTCCCGATCAGGAAACCTTCAAGATGATGATGGAAGACGCCGGACTGGCGCGGGTAGAGGTCTTCAACCTCTCTGGTGGGATTGTCGCACTGCATCGCGGGTTCCGGATGGATTGATGAATGCTTTTCATCTCCCAGCCTAAAAATTCCCTCTTGAGCCCACTGGCGCGGCAGGGCATGATGGCGACAATTTTCGCAGAGGAGTAACGCCCATGACATCGGTCCACAGTCTCGGTTTTCCCCGTATCGGCCACAAGCGTGAGCTGAAAAAAGCGCTGGAAAGCTTCTGGTCCAAAGAAATTGACGAGAAGGAATTACAGTCACGCGCCGCTCAGCTACGTGATCGCCACTGGCGGATTCAGCAAACCTGTGGCATGGATCTGGTGCCTGTAGGCGACTTCAGCCTCTACGATCATATGCTCGACATGAGTTGTACGCTCGGCGCTGTTCCGCCGCGTTGTGGCTTTTCCAGTGACCAGGTAGACCTCGGCACCTTCTTCGCCATGGCGCGCGGCTCCAGCACCCAGCCCGCCATGGAAATGACCAAATGGTTTGATACCAACTATCACTTTATCGTCCCGGAATTTCACGAGGGTATGGATTTTCACCTCGCCAGCGACCGCATTTTTACCCAGGTGAAAGAGGCCCAGGCACTGGGTCTGAAGGCCAAGCCCGTACTGGTCGGCCCCATCACTTACTTGTGGCTGGGCAAGGAAAAGGACCTCAACGCCGAAGCCCAGCACGAGGCACAGCATCATCATGATGACAGCGCCTGTCACGGCCACGGCGCGCCTGTTGGCGGCACCTGCTTTGATCGCCTGACCCTGCTGCCCAAAGTATTGCCGGTCTATGCCGAGATTCTCGCCCGCCTGGCGGATCTGGGTGTGGAGTGGGTACAGATGGATGAACCTGCTCTTGCCCTCGCCTTGCCCCAGGAGTGGGTCACGGCATTGGCGTCGGCTTACCAGACCCTAAGCCAGGGCAAAGCACCCAAGGTGCTGCTGGCGGCCTATTTTGATTCCGTTGCCGATCATGCCAAAAGCCTCAAGGCCCTGCCGGTAGCGGGTCTGCATCTCGACCTGCGCCGTGCTCCGCAGCAGTTGAATAGCTTCCTCACTGACTACCCTGCCGACAAAGTGCTCTCCCTCGGTGTCGTCGATGGTCGTAACGTCTGGCGTACTGACCTGGATGCCACCCTGGCGCTTTTGCAGCCGGCCCATCAGCAGCTTGGCGATCGCCTCTGGGTGGCGCCTTCTTGCAGTCTGCTGCATACGCCCGTGGATCTGGAGCAGGAAACAGAGTTGGATGCCGAACTGAAGTCCTGGCTGGCCTTCTCCGTGCAGAAGCTGGACGAAGTGGCCGTTATCGGTCGTGCCCTGGACAAGGGCGTGGAGTCCGTGGCGCAGGAACTGGCTACTGCCCGTGCCGCCGTCGCTTCCCGTCGTAGCTCGCCGCGCATCCACAATCCCGCGGTCGCCCAGCGCCTGGAGGATTTGGGTCAGGATGACGGTCAGCGTAGCAGCCCTTTCCCCGCCCGTGAAACCGCACAGCGCGCACGTTTCAAGCTGCCCGCCTTCCCCACCACCAGTATTGGCAGCTTCCCGCAGACTCCGGAGATCCGTAAGGCCCGCTTGCAGAATCGCAAGGGTGAACTGAGCAACACCGATTACCAGAAGGCGATGGAAGCAGAAATTGCGCTGGTGGTGAAGGAGCAGGAGCGCTTGGGCATTGACGTACCCGTGCATGGTGAGCCGGAACGCAACGACATGGTCGAGTACTTCGGCGAGCAATTATCCGGCTTTGCCTTTACCCGGCACGGCTGGGTGCAAAGCTATGGCTCGCGCTACGTGAAGCCGCCATTGATTTTCGGCGACGTGTCCCGCCCCACGCCGATGACGGTAGCTTGGAGTACGTACGCTCAGTCCCTGACCCCGCGCCCGATGAAAGGCATGTTGACCGGCCCGGTGACTATCCTGCAGTGGTCCTTTGTCCGCGACGATCAACCCCGTGAGCGTACCGCGCTGCAGATCGCCCTCGCCATCCGCGACGAGGTCAAAGATCTGATCGATGCCGGCATCGGTATCATCCAGATCGACGAACCCGCCTACCGTGAAGGTTTGCCCCTCAAGCGTAAGGACTGGGAACAGTATCTGAACTGGGCATCGCGCGCTTTCCGCATCTCGGCGCAAATCGCCCCGGATGACGTGCAAATCCATACGCACATGTGCTATTCGGAGTTTAACGACATCCTGCCCGCCATCGCGGCCATGGATGCCGACGTCATCACCATCGAGACATCGCGTTCGCAGATGGAGTTGCTGGATGCTTTCGCCACCTTCAACTACCCCAACGAAATCGGACCTGGCGTGTATGACATCCATTCCCCACGCGTACCCAGCGTGGAAGAAATGGTCAGTCTAATGGAAAAGGCGGTCAAAGTGGTGCCCGCCGAGCGCCTGTGGATCAACCCCGACTGCGGCCTGAAAACCCGCAAATGGGCGGAAGTGACACCCGCTTTGGAGAACATGGTGGAAGCGGCCAAACAGGTACGTGCCCGTCACGCCTGAACCTGGTCATAAGCAGCACCATGGAGCCCCCCCCTTTGGGGGCTTTTTTGTGACCACTTTCCAACATTATCAAATAGCTTGATAGTTGTTGAGACTTGTTGATAAAGTCCAGGGCGAGGTCGCGCATTCATCTGAATTTCATCCGATAACGAGGGAGTGATAGCCATGAATAACGACGTGATCGACGCCATGATCGACGGCTTCAAGGAATTCCGCCACAGCTATTATGAGGAACGACCGGACTTCTTCGACACCCTGGTGGAGAAGGGGCAGAGCCCGAAAGTCATGCTGATAGGCTGTTCCGATTCCCGGGTAACACCTACGTCCCTGTATGGTAGCGAGCCGGGGGACATCTTTGTGGTGCGCAATGTCGCCAATCTCATTCCTCCTGCCGAACAGGACGACCACCTCCATGGAACCAGCGCAGCGGTGGATTTTGCGGTCGGGTTCCTGCAGGTAGAGCACATCATCATCAACGGCCATTCTCATTGCGGCGGTATGAAAGCGCTCTTGAACGGCACTGAAGGCAAATATATCGGCCCCTGGGTCGCCATCGCCAAAGATGCACGCACCGACGTGATGCGCGAATATGCCGACGCCAGTCCGGAGGAGCAGTTAAGGGCAATTGAAAAAGCAAGCATTCTCGTTTCTCTGGAAAATCTCCTGACCTTCGACAGCGTGCGGCGGCGGGTCGTGCGGGGTGAGCTGCAGTTGCACGGCTGGTATTTTGATATGGAAGAAGGTGCCCTGCTGGCCTATAACGCCAGCACACAGCAGTTTGAACGGCTTGCCTGAGGACAAACGATGGAAAACAGCGTTAATCTTTCGCCCCTCAAAAACCTGCGCGCCGACGTGCCGGCGGCGGTGGTGGTGGCACTGGTGGCGATGCCTTTGTGTTTGGGGGTTGCCTTGGCCTCAGGTGCACCCCTCATTTCCGGACTCATCGCAGGCGTAATGGGTGGTCTGCTGGTCCCGCTGTTCAGTCGCTCGCATCTGGCCGTCAGCGGCCCGACCCCCGCTATCGTCGCCACGGTACTGATGGCCATGCAGGTCCTCCCAAGTTTCTCCGCTTTTCTGCTGGCGGTGGTCATCGCCGGGGGCATTCAGATCGTTTTGGGCATTGTCCGTGCGGGCGTCGTGGCCTATTTTTTCCCTTCCGCCGTCATTCAGGGCATTCTTTCGGCCATCGGCATCATCATCATCCTCAAGCAGTTTCCCTATGCCATCGGTTTTGATCTGGGCGAATTCGGCAGCCAGGACTTTATCAGTGCCCATGGCGAGAACACCTTCAGCGGTGTCATCGCTGCCCTGGCGCACCTGGAGTGGGGCGCCCTGCTGATCAGCGTACTTACCCTGTCCATCCTGATCACCTGGGACAAAGTAGCGCTATTGCGTAAACAAACCTGGCTATCCGGGCCACTCATGGCGGTAGTTTTTGGTACCTTACTCAACGCACTGCTTCTCTACGCCGTTCCGGATCTGGCCGTCAGCGGCCACAACCTGGTCAACCTGCCGATCATTCACTCCTTCGCAGATTTGCGGGGTATGCTGCAAATGCCGGACTGGGGGATGATCGGATCGAAAACCGTCTGGGTAACGGCCGTCGCCCTGACTTTCATTGCGAGCCTCGAAAGCCTGCTTTCTATTGAAGCAGCCGACAAACTCGATACCTTCAAACGACGCACGCCGCTGGACCGTGAACTGCTGGGTCAGGGCATCGCCAATGTTGCCAGCGGCCTTATCGGCGGCCTTCCCGTGGCAGCGGTTATCGTGCGCAGTACCGCCAATGTGGCGGCGGGGGCCCGCACTAAGGCGAGTGCCTTTCTGCATGGCCTATTCCTGCTGTTCGCCGTGCTCTTTCTGGCAACGCTGATGAACCAGATTCCGCTGGCTGCGTTAGCCTCCATCCTGATTTTCGTCGGCTTCAAGCTGGCCCATCCAAGCATATTCAAGCGAATGTTTCGACTGGATAAATCTCAGTATCTTCCATTTATAATCACCATTGTCGCGATTCTGTTTAGCAGTCTCATTACAGGGGTAGTCGTTGGCCTACTGGCAGGCGTGTTCTTTGTACTCAAAGCCAATTACCACAGCGCCATAGAGATTGGACGAGAGGGTTTCGCTTACAAAATTGCGTTGCATCGGGAGGTGACCTTTGTGAACAAGGCGCGACTCTCCCATATCCTGGAGCGACTGCCCAAGGGTGCAGAGGTCATACTGGATGGCGAACATGTGGGTTTCATCGACCACGACGTCCTCGAGGTGATCAGAGATTTTAAACGCTCCGCACCCTTGCGCGGAATCCGACTGCGCGAACAGGGCTTCGATACCCCAGTATTAATGGCTCCTGTCTGACCCCAAATGCCAGGCAGCCAAATATGCTTGACGTTAATGCACTAATAACGGTATCTTAGCGAGCTTTTCCGGGCAGTCTCGGTGAAAACTCTCGTTGGAGGTTTGTGATGTACGCGGTCATTGAAAATGGTGGCAAGCAGTATCGGGTGACAGTGGGCGACAAGCTCCGGCTCGAAAAGATGGAAGTAGAACCCGGTGCCGAACTCGCACTGGACCGTGTCCTGATGGTTGGTGTCGGCAGTGAAGTTCGGGTAGGTCAGCCTCTGGTAGAGGGTGCCGCGGTGAAAGCCACCGTACTGAGCCAGGGCCGTGCTGCCAAAGTACACATTTTCAAGATGCGCCGGCGCAAGCATTACCGCAAGCAGCAGGGCCATCGTCAATACTTTACCGAAGTCCGTATTACCGGCATCGAAGGCTAAGGAGTACAGTCATGGCACATAAAAAGGCGGGCGGTTCCTCTCGTAACGGCCGCGATTCCCAATCCAAGCGTCTGGGCGTCAAGCGCTACGCCGGGCAGGAAGTGATCAGCGGCAACATCATTATTCGCCAGCGTGGCACCCAGTTTTATCCGGGCGCCAACGTCGGTATCGGCAAGGATCATACGCTCTTTGCCACCGCCGAGGGTGTCGTAAAATTTGAGCGCAAGGGCCCGCGCCAGGTACGCACCGTTAGCGTCGTTTCAGCGGCCTAAGCAGGCTCCTGCCCAGAGGGACCCCGCCCCGTTTCTGCGGGAGCGGGGTTTTCTATGAAATTTATTGACGAAGTGCGCATTCATGTGACCTCCGGTAACGGCGGTCATGGATCGGTGAGTTTCCGCCGCGAGAAGTTCATCCCCTTTGGCGGCCCCGATGGCGGCGATGGCGGGCGCGGCGGCAGCGTCTATCTGGTTGCTCAGGCCAGTCTCAATACCCTCATCGACTTCCGCTATCAACGCCGCTATCGTGCTGAAAACGGTCATGGTGGCGCCGGCCGCCAGATGACTGGTCGCGCCGGCCATGATCAGGAAATCAAAGTCCCCGTCGGCACCCTGATTTATGACGACGACACCCGTGAATTACTCGGTGACCTGCGTACCGAAGGCGAGCGGCTATTGGTCGCCCAGAGTGGTCGCGGCGGCCACGGTAATCTGTCGTATAAATCGAGCACCAACCGCGCACCCCGTCAGTTTGAGAAAGGCGCTGCAGGCGAGGAACGAAACTTGCGCCTGGAGTTGCGCCTGCTCGCCGATGTCGGGCTGCTGGGTCTGCCTAATGCAGGTAAAAGTACCCTTATCCGCGCTGTCAGTGCCGCCCGCCCCAAAGTGGCAGATTATCCCTTCACTACCCTCTATCCCAATCTCGGCGTCGTCCGCGTCGCCACCCACGAGTCTTTTGTCCTCGCCGATATCCCCGGCCTAATTCCGGGCGCTTCCGAAGGCGCCGGGCTGGGCACCCGCTTTCTCAAGCATCTCAGCCGTACCCGTCTGCTCCTGCATTTGGTGGACATGGCCCCCGTCGATGAGAGCGCTCCGGCAGCCAATATCCGTGCGCTGGAAGCGGAGTTGGCCGCCTATAGTCCGGCCTTGGCCGAGCGGCCGCGCTGGTTGGTGGTCAACAAGTCTGATCTCTTTCCGGAGGAGGAGGCGGCAGCACGCTTTCAGCAAATTCGTGAAGCGCTGCAGTGGCAAGGCCCCGCCTTTCTGATCTCGGCCGCCAGTGGTGCCGGATGTGAGGCCTTGGTATATGCCATCTGGCAAGCCCTCCCCGACCTGCCCCCTGCCCCCGATCCCAAGCAGACCGAGGACTGGGGCGACGAAAGCGACGAAGATGAGGTCTTGGAGGACTGGCAAGGGGACGACCTTGACGCCGACTGGGAAGAGAACGAGGCGTGAGCCGCGACCTGAAAACCGCGCAGCGCTGGGTCATCAAAATTGGCAGCAGCCTGCTCACCAATAACGGTCAGGGCTTGGATCTGGCTGCTATTGAAGCCTGGGTCACACAAATATTGGTACTCCGCCGCAACGACACCGAGATTGTTCTCGTCTCCTCCGGCGCGGTGGCTGCCGGCATGGAGCGCCTCGGCTGGCAAACCCGCCCTACCGCCCTGCACCAACTGCAGGCGGCTGCCAGCGTTGGTCAGGCGGCACTTATCCAGGCCTATGAAGAGTTCTTGCGCCGCGGCGGTGTGCATGGCAGCCAGGTCCTGCTTACCCATGAAGATTTGCGAGATCGCCAGCGCTATCTCAACGCCCGCGCCACTCTGCGCATTTTGCTGGAGATGGGCGTAGTTCCCATCATCAATGAAAATGACGCGATTGCCAGTGCCGAAATCCGTTTTGGCGATAATGATACGCTGGCAGCCATGGTCGCCAATTTACTGGAAGCCGACCTACTGGTCATTCTGACAGATCAGGCGGGGCTTTATAATAGAGACCCGCGCCACGATCCGGATGCCCGCCTGCTCACGGAAGTACAAGCCGGAGATCCCGAACTGCTGCGGATGGCGGGCGGTGCCGGGACAGCGCTGGGGAGCGGCGGCATGATCACCAAGGTACGGGCGGCGAGCCGCGCTGCCCAGTCTGGTGCCGCCACCCTTATCGCCCCAGGCAGCACTGAAAACGTACTGTTACGCCTTTGGGCCGGGGAAGAGATAGGAACGTACTTTCGTCCGGGCGTCGCCAAACTGGCGGCCCGCAAGCGCTGGCTGGCGGGACAACTACGCCCGACCGGAACACTCCATCTGGACGCTGGCGCCGCGCGGGTACTCCGGGAAAGGGGTAGCAGCTTGCTCCCGGTCGGCATCACCGCCGCCGAGGGCGATTTTCAACGCGGCGATCTGTTGTGCTGTGTTGATCCGGAAGGCCAGGAAGTAGCCCGTGGCTTAGTGAACTTCGCAAGGCAGGAGGTTTTGCTGCGTCTGGGCAAGAGCAGTAAAGCGCTGAATACCTTGTTCGGCGATGTGGATGAGATTGAGATCATCCACCGCGACAACCTGGTGCTCAGCAGCGACAGCAGCTAATTCGTACGGCCCCCGGGCAATTCATCCCGCAGCGAACAAATCCCTACATCCTGCATACCGCGACAGGTGCCATAGAGATAGAGGCTATGATCGCTGATAAAAAAGCCCTGATTCGCGGCAATTTCCTGCTGCCGCGCTTCCAGCGCTTCATCAAAAAACTCCAGCACTTTGCCGCAGGCCGTGCAGACCATATGATCGTGGTGCCCTGTTTCGTTGAGCTCAAAGATCGCCTTATCGCCCTCAAAGTGATGCCTTCGCACCAATCCAGCCATTTCAAACTGGGTAAGCACACGATATACCGTGGCCAGGCCCACCTCTTCACCGGCCTCCAGCAACTGCCGATAAATTTCTTCCGCAGTCAGATGGCGGGTGTCGCTGTCCTCGAAGATGCGGAGTATCTTCAGTCTGGGCAAGGTTGCCTTGAGGCCGGCTCGCTTCAATTCATCGCTGTTTGTTCGTTCGTAGTTCATTCGCTCGTAGCAATGGCCATGCGTAATGGTTTAGGATAGTTGCACCTGACGCCTAAGACAAGGACTATGAGAAGCTTCCGCCTAATTACTCTGCTTACTTTCTGTGCTCTGTTGCTCGGCGCCTGTAGTATTTATCGCGTCAATGTACAGCAAGGCAACATCATCACCGCTAAAGAACTCGCCGAACTGCACCCCGGTATGGATGCGTTGCAGGTACGTAGTATTCTCGGCTCACCGCTCCTGCAGGATCCCTGGCATCCGCATCAGTGGGTTTACGCCTACAGCTTCAAGCCTGCCTACGGTGCCACGAAAGTCCGCAAGGTGCGGGTGTTTTTTGGTAAGGATGAGAAACTGATCAGCATACAGGGAGATGTACAGAGCACAGCCTCACCGACAGCGAGCACTACCTCTTAGCCCCGCCGTCTGGCTTTTGCACTTCTAAGACGTCCGGCTGACCATAAACAACCCGCGCGCGCTGGGCAAAGCGTTGCACCATCGTTTCCGCCGCATGCTTGAATATGGGCTCCAGAAAGGCGCCCATCAATCGTGAAGCGAACTCGAAGCGCATATCCAGCGTTACTTTAGTGCCTCTGGCGTCCGGCTCCAATTGCCAGAGCCCTTCCAGAAAACGGAAGGGACCATTCACCAGTCGCATCTCTGCCAGCTTAGGCCGCTGATAACGGTTTCTCGTGGTGAAAGATTTGCCGAACGCGCCGTGGGAGATGGTAATCTCGGCGACCACCTCTTCATCTTTTGCCTGAATAATCCGGGTCCGTCCACACCAGGGTAAAAATTGCGGATAGGTGCGAATATCCTCTATCAGGGCAAAAATTTGCGCAGCACTGTAGGGCAGTACGGTGGTCTTGCAAATATGATGCATGAAATCCTCTCAATAACGACGCTGACCTAGTGCATGCGCCTGCACCCAACGATCCAGTTGCGCCAAAAACCATTCGATGATTCGTCGCCAACGGGGACGCCTGCGCCACGGCCCTGGGTCGATTTCCCGGGCTTGGGCAAACTCGCGTAAAAACAAGATGCGCAGCAAAAGCGCGGCAAGCGGAGCCCGTAACTCCAAGTTGAGCTCATGATTAAACCACAAACTCAGAAAATCAAGATTCGCGGAGCCGACCGACGCCCAGGAACCATCTACCAGCAGATATTTCGCATGCAGAAAGGCGCCTTCATATTCGTAAATATGCACCCCCCTGCGCATCAGTTTTTGATAATACGCCTGAATCCCGAATCGCAACAGCGGATGATCGGTGATCCGTCCAGCCAGTAAAAGCCGGACATCCACACCGCGCTGCACGGCCCGGTAGACGGCGTGCAGGATGATGGGATCCGGATTAAAGTAAGGAGTGGCTATCCAGACACTGCTGCGCGCCGCACGGATGGCGACCAGCAGACGGCGGCGCACAGCGAGACTGCCCGGCGGCGTGCCCTCTAAAAACCGGCCCTGCCCCCACCACCGGGTATCAGCTTGGAGAAACGCGGCCGCACCCAATGACGGAAGGGCCTCTGGGCGGTGACGGAAAAAAATCTGGCGACCTTGTTCTGCTAAATTGCCGCGACAAGCAAAAAGCATCTCGCGATATGGCACCATACCTGGCGCGCCGGTGATCCAGGCATCTGAGATCGCAAAACCGCCGATTGCGGCCCACTGGCCATCCACCACCACGACACGCCGATGGCTGCGTCGCAGCCTTTTTTCCAGCCCCTTGAGTTGCAGGCGGTGG